>CAZWUX010000087.1:0-13642 GCA_964637665.1 uncultured Anaerolineae bacterium | reverse complement strand
GCGCATCGCCCTGGCCTGTTCGTCGACGACCAGCGTGTCGAGCGGCTTCTCGAACAACTCGTCAACCGTCAGCTCGAACAGGTCGTGAAAGGCCGGGTTGCCGGTCGAGATCGTGCCCTCGGGGCTGAGCAGCAGAAGCGCGTCCGGGCTGTGGTTGAGGATCGTCTCGACCCGCTCCTTCGTGCGGCGCAGCTCGACGGTGCGCGCCTCGACGGTCTGCTCCAGCGTCTCGTTCAGCGCGCGCAGGTCTTCCTCAAGCTCGATGCCGTGCAGCGCAAACGCGACATCCTCCGCGATGCCCTCGAACAGGGCCAGCGCCCGCTGATCGCGCACGCGGGACTCCGCCATGTAGGCGACGAGCACGCCGTACACCTGACCGGCGTGCGCCAGCCGGGCGGTCACGACCTCGTACGCGTCAAGCTCGTCGGTCGAGTCATCCGGGTAGATGGCCGCCGCGTCGGGCATCATCGTGACGCCCGACCGGATGAGCGCCTCTATGATGCTCGGCTGGAGCATCCCGCGCTTGAGGTCCGCCGCGATCCGGGGGAAATTATCGTGCAGCCCGGCAGACACGCTGTGCGTGACCGCGCCGCGCTCGTCCAGCAGGGCGATCCACGCGGCCTCGTAGCGCGCAACCTCGATCAGAATGTCACAGGCCGCGCGCAGCAGGTGGTGGCGATCCCGCTCCCGCGTGATGAAATGGCGGAACCGCGCCTCGCTCTCCGTGATGCGGGCGTGGCGGTCCCGTTCGAGCCGGTCGCGGTGAAGCGTCCAGCCTACGACGAGCACGGAGACGGACAGATACAGCACCAGCGGGCCGAGGATCAGCTCGAGCATCGAGCCGCCGGGGATGACGGCCCCCAGCACCAGCATCGCCGCCGTGTTGATGGCGGTGTGTGCGACGACATCGGCCACCGGCAGCAGCATCCCGGCGAACAGCGCCGGGATCGCCAGAAAGCTGAGAAAGCTGAGGCCGCTGGCGGCCCACAGCGGCGCGAGGTCGAGTGAGGTGATCGCCGACCCGGCCAAAATGGCGATGGACTGCATGGCGATCGCCAGCCGCGCCGCCAGCTTGTAACGTCCGGCCCGGTTGAGGCCGTAGGCCGCCGCAAACACGAGTATCGACGGCCCGGTGAGGTAGAAATCCGGGTTGACGAGCAGATTCACGGAGCGGAGCGCGATCAGCGAGAGGACGAAGTCGAGCAGGCTGAGCAGGGCAAAAACGACCAGCATCCCGGCCAGAAGCCGCGACCGGTAGCGGCTGTCTGGATCCCTGATATGTGCCGCAGGCTCGGTTATCCGGACCAGGATAGCCCTCAGGCGGTGGATGGCTGCGTCGCCCGCACGACGCGGCCCGGACGGATTCGAAGCCATCGGCTTCTGTCTCTTTTCATCAGTTGAATGTCCCGGCGTATCTGTGCAGAAGGCCCGGCCCATTAGGACTCGCACAGACACGACTTTTTACACGACACCGGGACGGACCTCCCGTTGACACGATCTTGCCACAGGCAGGCAGGAGAATACCAGTGGGGGAAGCACGTAGACGGTCGACCGGGAGGTGTCTGCCACCACCCGGTCGGGCAGGGGGCGAGGAAGTCTACTGGAATGTGAGCAGTTTATCCTGATCGCTGGGCCGGAATTCGACAACGTCCGCGTTGCCAAGCTCGTCTATCCCCCGGCGGAGAACGCCCTCGTCACCGCCGCGCTCCTTGATGTCGGCAAAGTAATAATCGCCCGTGTCGTCGTACGAAACCGCCACCGAGACGACGTAGCTGTCCGCCTCCGCGAAGACGCGCAGCAGGCGGACAAGCTCGCCTTTCTCGTCGGGCATACGAACCTCGATCCGCGAGCCGGACTGGCCGCCGCCCGTGATCTCGACGAACGTCTCAAAGATGTCCGTGTCCGTGATGATGCCGACGACCTTACCGTCACGCACGACCGGCAGGCTGCCGATGTCGTGGTCGAGCATGAAATGGGCCGCGTTCGAGATGCTGCACTCCTCCTCGATGGCGTACACCGGGCGGCTCATGATCTGCTCCATCGTGACCGATTCGAGCAGCGAGGCGATCTCGTAGACGCTCAGCGAGGTCACGCGGGAGGGTTCCGCGCGCAGCATGTCGCTTTTCGTGACGATGCCGACGAGGCGGCCATCCCTGACGATGGGCAGGTGGGCGATGTCGTTCTCCCGCATCAGGCGCAGCGCGTCGTTGTAGTTCATGCGGGGCGTCGCCGTGATGGGGCTGGGGGTCATGCGTTTTCTAACCTTCATCGTACCATCCACTCCTTGTTGTCTGCGCTTCTCAACAGCGCGGGCGCTGACGAGCCATTGACCGCGATACTTGCCGCCGACCTTCTGTGCTTCGAGCGCGCCCTCCGCCAGAAGCTGGCGGACGCGCGCCGTCGTGACACCCAGCCGGGCCGCCGCGTCGCGGGTTGTGATCCACTCCTCACTCGTCATCGAAACCCCTTACGCTAGCATAAGTCTCGCTATCATTATACGGCTTACGCTAGAAAAAGTAAATGGCAAACTTTAAGTGCCGAGTGCAGAGTGCCAAGTGCAAAGTGGTGGTTGGCGCTCCGCCGAGGATGGATAGTCAGGCGAGCAGCCGCTTGCAAGCAAGCCACTTGCTGCTCGCCTGTAGTTTCAAGTTTCCAATGATTTATCCCTTTGGGAATGAAAAGCTCGCCCGCCCCGGTGTGAGGCATCTGTGCGCGAGGCGACGGTCGGCAGGCCGGGGTTGCGATGCGGAGAACGAGCGGCCCGCCCGTGAAACGCTCAGGCCGCCGGTCTGCGGAGCCAGCAGACCGGGATCCCGCCCTAGCGCAGAGGACGGCGGTGCAGCGTGAGATGAAAACGCGGCACGCGCCGCCGCACAAACGAAGCGAGCGCCGCATGGGCCGCGGCGCTCGTCGATAAGCTGAGAGTTGGCGGACAGCCGGGCGGCTTAACCCGCTTCCACCTGCTTCGCGTGTTCCCGCGTTGGATCGAGGTGCTGGTAGTCGCCGGTACGCAGGTGGCACGACGCGAGGTGCGTCGGCACGCCCTCGACCGGGCGCAGCTCCGGTTCGATCACGTCACACACCCCCTCGACGGCGAGCGGGCAGCGCGGGTGGAACCGGCAGCCGGACGGCGGGTTGATGGGGTTCGGTATCTCGCCTTCGGGCAGGGGCGTCGTGCGCCGCCGGTCGGGGTCGGGCACGGGCACGGCGGCCAGCAGCGCCTCGGTGTAGGGATGGGTCGGGTGGGCGTACACGTCGCGCAGGTTGCCGATCTCGGCCATCTTGCCGAGGTAAAGCACGCCGATGCGGTCACAGATGTACTTGGCCGTCGCGAGGTCGTGCGTGATGAATAAATACGTCAGGTCCAGCTCGCGCTGGAGGTTCTTCATCAGTTCGAGAAGCTGCGCCCGCACAGATACGTCGGCCATGGCGATAGGCTCATCGGCGACGACAAGCTCAGGCCGGGTGATTAAGGCGCGCGCGATCACCGCCCGCTGACGCTGCCCGCCGGATAGCTGGTGTGGGAACTTGTCGTAGAGGATCGTCGCGGGGGTCAGCCCCACGTGCTCCATCATCTGCTCGATGTCAGGGCGCGCCTCGCGTTTGCTCTTGCCGGTGTGGATGCGGTAGCCGTGCCCGATGCCGTCGCCGACCGTCATACGCGGGTTCATCGAGGCGGATGGGTCCTGGAAGATGAGCTGCATCCGGGCCCGCATCTGGCGCAGTTGTTCCTCGGAGAGGCTGTTGAGGTCGACCCCGTCGACGATAATCTGCCCCTCGGTCGGATCGAGCAAACGCAGCACGAGCCGCCCGATGGTCGTCTTGCCGCTGCCCGACTCCCCGGCCAGCCCGAACACCTCCCCGCGCCGGATGTCGAAGCTCACGCCGTCCACCGCACGGACGACCAGCGGCTCCTCGCCGGAGAACAGGTTCGTCAGGAAGTCGCGCGGGACGGGAAAGTGCATTTTCAAGTCGCGGACTTCGACCAGTACGTTGTCGTTCGCTGTGTCGCTCATACCGCTGCCTCTTCCTTCGTCTCGCGTCCCTGATAGCCCCCCGGCGTCTTCTCATACAGCCAGCAGTGCACGAAATGCCCCGGCTCGACGGGCCGGAAAGACGGCTCCAGCTTCGAGCAGACCTGCATGGCCTCCGGGCAGCGCGGGTGGAAGCGGCAGCCCGCGGGCGGCGTGATGAGGTCGGGCGGCGCGCCCCGCATCTTGTAGAGTTCTTCTTCGTCGTCGAGCTGGATGTTCGGCACGGCGTCCAGCAGGCCGCGCGTGTAGGGGTGCTTGGGGTTCTTGAAGATGGTGTGTACGTCCGACAGCTCGGCCATGCGCCCGGCGTACATCACCGCCACGCGGTCGGCCAGCTCGGCGACCAGCCCGATGTTGTGGGTGATGAGCAGGATCGTCAGGTTGAACTCGTCGCGCAGCTCCTTGAGAAGCTCGATGATCTGCGCCTCGACGATCACGTCCAGCGAGGTCGTGGCCTCGTCGGCGATGATCAGGTTGGCGTTCAGCGCGAGCGCCAGACTGATCATGACGCGCTGGCGCATCCCGCCGGAAAGCTGGTGCGGGTAGTCGTCGAGCCGGTTGGCGGAAATGCCCAGCCGGTCGACCAGCTCCGCCGCGCGGCTGCGTGCGGCCTCCTCGTTCGTGTTCGGCTGGTGGGTGCGGATCGTCTCGGTGATGTGGTCGACGATGCGCTGCACCGGGTTGAGGGAGGTCATCGGGTCCTGAAAGATCATGCTGATGTTCTGGCCCCGGATGTCACGCATCTCGGCCTCAGACAGCGTCATGAGGTCGCGACCCAGAAACCACAGGTGGCCGTCCATGCGGGACGAGGGGGGCAGAATACGCATCAGCGCCTTGCCGAGCGTGCTCTTGCCGCAGCCGCTCTCCCCGACGAGGCCCAGCACCTCACCCTTGTGAATCTCCATCGAGACGTTGTCGACCGCGCTGACCCATCCGGCGCGGGTGCTGTATTGAACGGATAAGTTCTCGACGTGCATTAAGGTTTCAGAAGCCATCGTCTTGCCTTAGTTCTCCGTCAGGCGAGGGTTGAGAATCTCGCTCAGACTCTCGCCGAGCATACTGAAGCCGAGCGTCACCACTGCGATCATGATGCCGGGGAAGGTGACGAGCCACCATGCCTGGCGCATCATGTGCTGCCCCTGCGCGAGGTCGATGCCCCAGTCGGGCGTGTCGGGCGGCAGGCCGAGGCCGATGAAGCTCAGCCCGGCCTCCGTCAGGATCGCATCCGCCACGTTGACGGAGAAGATCACGACGATGGAGGGGATGACGTTGGGCAGAATGTACTGGAACAGGATGCCGAACGGGCGCACGCCGAGGCTTTCCGCCGCCTCGACGAACAACTCCTCCTTCACGGAGAGCGTCTGCCCGCGCACGATGCGGTAGTAGGTCGGCACGTAGAGCGTCGAGATGGCGACGATCACGTTGATGATGCCCGGCCCCAGCACCGACGTGATGGCGATCGCCAGAATCAGGCCGGGGAAGGAGTACAGGCTGTCCATAACGAGGGTCAACACGCGCTCCAGCCAGCCGCTCCAGAAGCCTGCGATGAGGCCCAGCGGCAGGCCGACGGCGAGCGCGAACAGCGCCGCCGCAAAACCGACGAGCAGCGCGATGCGCGTCCCCCAGATGATGCGGCTCAGCACGTCCTGCCCTAACTGGTTCGTGCCCAGCGTGAAGGAGTTCAGCGCATCGCCCGTGAGGGATGCGCCCATCACGAGGTCGGGGTGATTCGCGAGCAGCGGCTCGACCTCGGTGCTGAGCAGCACGGCTGCCGGGACCTCGCCCGCAGCCACCGCGTCGAGCGCCTCCTCGATGCTGTCGTAGCGCTCGTTGCGGGGGCGCAGGTAGGTGTCATCCCCCGCCGCATCAAGCTCCTCCTGCGTGGCGCGCAGCACGTCGCGCAGCGCGGTCGCAGACTGGCTGCCGCGCACGATGCCGACGAGCGTCCCCTGCCCGGCGAGGTCCATGATCGTCTCGACATCGCCCCGGCTCACGAGGACGAAGGTGGGCGGTTCCTCGCCCGGCGCGAGCAGCGGCGGCCCGACCTCGGCGCGCGGATTGTAGGGTGCATACAGGCTGGGGAAAAATCCCAGGCTAAAGATGAAAATAAGCAGCAGCGCGCTGATGATGGCGAACCACCAGTCTGCGCCGTACCAGCGGCGCGCCAGCATTAACCGGCGCAGCAGCCCAACCTGATCGAGGTCGCGCTGCCACTCCGGGCGGGTATCGGCGGTCGTCTCTACAGTTGCCATGTTTCAGAATGCCTCTGGCTAATAGCGTACGCGCGGATCGAGGAAGGCGTACAGGATATCCGTGATGAGACTCACGATGGCGACCGACAGCGCGAACACGGTGATCACACCCTGCACGGCGGTATAGTCGCGCTGGCCGATCCGCTCGACGAGGTACAGACCCATCCCCGGCCAGCTAAAGGTCGTCTCGGTGAGCACCGCCCCGGCGATCAGCACCGAGAACTGAAGCCCGATCAGCGTCACGATGGGGATAAGAGCGTTAAACAGCGCGTGGCGGTAAACGACGATCCGTTCCCGGATGCCACGCGCGCGGGCCGCGAGGATGTAGTCCTGCACGAGCGTCTCGATCACGTTGATGCGGCTCAGGCGCAGAAAGACGCCGGTCAGGATCAGGCCGAGCGCGAGCGTGGGCAGCACGAGGTGGTGCAGCGCGCTCAACAACGCAGGCCAGTTGCCCTGAAGCAGCGCGTCCAGGACGAGGATGTTCGTCCGGCGCGTGAGCGTCGTGCCGATAATCGTGTCGATGCGGCCTGCCACCGGCATGATGGGAATCCACAGGGCGAAGATCACCTGAAACATCAGCCCCAGCCAGAAAACCGGGATGGAATACGCCGTGATGCTGAACAGCCGCAGCCCGTAATCGGTCGCCTCCTTCCGGTGGTGAGCGGCGAACGTCCCGGCGATGACGCCAAAGCCGACGGCGAACAACAGTGAGGGGATGATCAACTCCAGCGTGGCGGGCAGCCGCTCGCCAAGCTCGTCCTCGACGGGACGGTTGCCGAAGATCAGCGAGTCGCCGAGGTCGAAGCGGGCGATCCCGCTCAGGTAACGGGCGTACTGCACCATGATGGGCTGGTCGAGGCCCAGCTCGTGTGTCATGCGCTCGCGGGCCTCCTGCCCGCCGCGCGGACCGAGCTGGCTCGTCACCGGGTTACCGGGGATGATGCGCATCACGAAGAAGATAACGGATACGAGGATGAGAACCATCGGGATGGTGAGCAGCACGCGCATCACGATATAAGCGCGAAGCCCCTTGCTGCCCCGGAAAAAGGCATAGGCCAGAACCAGCAGCACAGCGCCGAGGGAGCTGGCACAGATGCCGGTAAGTGGGGAGAATTCCATGAGCGACCTGCTCTCTAGCTGAAAGGCGGTAGGATGGGCTGGCGCGAAGACGAACGTTACATGCACTGACGATGATTATACGGACGTTCCTCGCAGGCGTCATCCGCCGCGACGTTCCAAACCGGCACCTGTACAGCGAACGGGTGCCGTTACGCATTCCTCATTCGATTCACGTAAAGTGCGGATCCCGGCACTAATTTACGGCAGGCGAGCGCCGGGTGCAAGAAGAACTCGGCAGATAGCGTGCTGCCGGGTCCGCAGACGCGGACCCGGCAGCCAGGATTCAGCCTTACGACTGAAGCCTCATTTACTGAGCGAACTTGATCAGCTCGTAGTTGAAGATCAGCGCCGGGCCAATCGTGACTTCGCTCACCGTGGCGTCGTTCAGCACGGCGTACTCGGTCTCGATGGTCAGCGGGATCGTCACGACATCTTCGGCGTACAGGTTCTGCGCCTGTTCGTAGAGCTGGGCGCGCTCGGCCTGATCGGTCGAAGCCGCCGCGTCAGCCAGAAGCTGGTCCATTTCCTCGCTGGCGTAGTTCACGCCGAGGAACGGCGACGCCTCAGACTGGGCGAAGGGCTCCAGATAGTTGCTGGTGTCTGGATAGTCGAAGAACCAGCCGAGGTAGAAGATCGGGTACTCACCGTTCGTGGCCGCGTCGATGTAGGTGCTCCACTCCTGCGACTGGAGGTTCACCTGGATCATCGGGGTGGCCTCAAGCTGCTCTTCAAGCACCTGGAAGATCTGGGCAGCGTGCGTGCCGTAGTGCTCCGGCGGGTACCAGAGGTCGAATACGAGCGGGTTGTCCGCGCTGTAGCCGGAGGCGGTCAGCAGGTCTTCGGCTGCGGAGACGTTCGGCGAGTCGTACATGTCGAGGAACGCCTCATTCGCGCCGATGAAGCCCGGCGGGACCATCGAGTACAGCGGGTCATTGCGGCCCTGAACGGCGCGGTCGATCAGCTCGTCGCGGTCGACCAGATAGGCAACGGCCTGCCGGACGTTCTGGTCCGTCATCGGGTCGAGCGCGTGGTTCGGAACGAGGTAGCGGATGCCACCACCACCGGAGTTGTAGAGCGTCAGACCTGCGACATCGCCGAGGCGGTTGGCCTCAACGGGGCCGAGCGTGCGCCACGCCACGTCGATCTCGCCGTTCTCGACGGCCAGACCCATCTGCGTCGGGTCCTCGAAGTAGCGGATGATCACACGATCCGGCGCGCCTTCAGGGAAGCCTTCGCGGTAGTTCGGGTTGCGGTCAAGCACGACCTGCTCGTTGACGACGTACTCTGTGATCTGGTAGGGGCCGACGCCGACGACGGTGTCCGGGAACTTGTTCAGCTCGGCATCGGGATAGTTGCCCTCAGGAACCGGCATGTAGGGCGTGCTGGTCACGATCTGGGTGAAGTCACCACGCGGCTGGGTGAGGTGGATAACCAGCGTCTGGTCATCCGGGGCCTCGACGCTGTCGATGTAGGGCACGACCAGCGCCGCTACGTCGCCTTCCAGCGTCATCGCGCGCTCGATGGCGCGGACGAAGTCACCCGCGACCAGCGCGGTGCCGTCCGGGTACATCCAGCCCTCACCGATGGTGAAGGTGTAGGTGAGGCCGTCATCACTAATCTCAGGCATGTCGGTGGCAATCACCGGCGTGATGTCAGCCGTGCCAGGCTGGAAGCCGATCAGCCCGCGATTCACGTTGCGGAACAGCTCCCAGTCGTGCACAGCATAGGCGTCAGCGTAGTCGAGGCTGGAAATCTGGTCGGTCGTGCCGATGATGACGGTCGCGCCTTCGGCCATCGGCTCTTCGGTCATGGCCTCTTCCGTCATGGCCTCTTCGGTCATCGCCTCTTCGGTAGGCTCTTCGGTCATAGCCTCTTCGGTAGGCTCTTCGGTCATAGCCTCTTCGGTAGGCTCCTCGGTCATGGCCTCTTCCGTAGGCTCCGCGGTCGGCTGGGCACAGGCAACCAGCGCAAGGCTGAGTACCAAAAGCCCGACCAGCAACCACGATAGCTTCTTCAGCATATTATCTCCTCCCTAACAAGTGGACACAATCCAGTAAGCGAATAAAACGACCCATTCTCCCCAGCGAACACCTCCTTCAGGCGACGATGGAAAAACGAGCGTGCCCTCGTGCACCGGAAAGGTACACGGCCAAGCGCACTTGTTAAGCGTTTGCGGAACACTTATCAACAGGTACACCTGAGCGCGGGCTGAATTAAGATTGTAACCAGATAGAGTCAGCGCTGCAAAATGTGACGCTTTCCGGGCGAATCGCCTACGATTTGCCTGCGCTCACTGCGCTGGCCGCCAGAACGGCCCCCAGCTCGGCGTGAAGCGCGGTGAGCGAGGGGTAGACGGCCCGGACGCCCTCCACGTGGAACATGCCCAGCGCCGGATTGGGGATCGCGATGCAGTGCATTCCGGCGGCCACGGCGGCCTCCGCGCCCGCCGGGGAATCCTCGAGGGCGAGGCAGCGCTCCGGCGGCGCAGAGAGACGGCGGGCCGCCGTTTCGTAAACGTCGGGTGCGGGCTTGGGCAGCGGGACTTCATCCGCGCAGACGACGCATCCGAAATAACGATCCGCTCCGATCACCTTCAGGACGCGGCGCACGTAGCGGCTGATGCTGTTCGAGGCCACGCCGAGCGGGATGTCGAGGCCGCGCAGCGCCTCGACGAGCGGGAAGAAGCCGGGCATCGTCTCGCCTTCCTCCTCGAACTGGCGGATCTGCTCGTCCCAGACGGCGGCGTCCAGCTCCTCCGGGGGGACATCGACCCCCGTTTGCTCGATGAGCTGGAGGACCGTTTTCTCGTGGCTGAGGCCGATCAGCTCGTCAAACTGCCGTATCTCGAACTGCCCGCCATAGCGCGCCAGGCAGGTCTGCCACGCCCTCGCGGAAAGCTCCTCACTGTCTACGATCACGCCGTCGAAGTCAAAGATAACAGCCGCCGGGAAGCGGCCATTCGCGTCGAATGTCATGTAAAACCCCGGTTTTTCAGTTACAACGTGAAATCTGCCTCTGCGGGGCAGCCGCAGGGATTATATCCGATCCCGCCCGCGCGTCGAGCGCCGCGTGATCGGGGATTTATTTCAGGGTTGGTGAATGAACTGCTCTTGGCCGGATATTCAAGGCCGGAGCGTCTCTCAGGGTCGCGTATTCAGGTTGCGATGCGTTCTCCGGGCGGAGTCGATCAATTCACCGCCGCGTAGTCGCGCAGCATCCGAACAGCCGCCTCGATGCGCCGCAGGCTCGTCTCACGCCCGATGACGGCCATCGTGTCGAACAGCGGCGGGGCGACGCGCTGCCCGGTCGTCGCGACGCGCAGCGCGCCAAAAAGCTGCCCGGCCTTCAGGCCGAGTTCGTCCGCGAGGGCGCGCAGCGCCTCCTCCTGCCGCTCCGGGTCGAAGTCCGGCAGCCCGGCGAGGCGCTCATAAGCGGCCTCCAGCGCCACCACCGTGCCCTCCGCATCCATCTTACGCTGGATGATCTCGGCTGGGTCGTCGATCGCGATCTCGTCCTCAAAGACGAATCCGGCCATCTCGACCGCATCACGCAGCGTTTTCAACCGCGTCTGGAGGATCGGGGCCAGCGCCCGCAGCTTCGCGTCGTCGACCCTGTACCCGGCCTCGACGAAATACGGGCGCAGCCGGTCGGCAAGCTCGTCGGCAGTCAGCTTCTCGCGGATGTAGACACCGTTCAGCCATTCGAGCTTGTCATAGGGGAGCCTGGCCGCCGCCGGGTTGACATCCGCCAGCTCGAAGCGCGCCATCGCCTCCTCCGGCGTGAACACCTCGCGGTCGTCGCCGAACGCCCAGCCGACGTTCGTCAGGAAGTTGACGACCGCCTCCGGCAGATAGCCCGCCTCACGGAATTCGCGCACCTGCACGAGCACCTTGGTCCCGCCCTCCTCGAACCCCTGATCGCGCTTGGAGAGCTTGCCCTGCCCGGTCGGGCTGAGGATCACGGGCAGATGGGCGATCTGCGGCATCTCCCAGCCGAACGCGTGGTAAATCTGCCAGTGGAGCGGCGCGGTCGCGATCCACTCGTCGGCGCGCATGATGTGGCTGATCGCCATGAAGTGATCGTCGACGACGTTCGCCAGATGGTAGGTCGGCAGCCCATCGGATTTCAGCAGGACGAGGTCCTGCAAATCGGCGTTCTCGAAGCTGATGTCCCCCCGGATCACGTCGTGGACGGTCGTCTGTCCGTCGAGCGGCATCTTGAAGCGGACGACGTGCTCCCCGATGTCGGATCCGAGCATCAACTCACGGCAGTGGCGGTCGTAGCCGGGCTGCTCGCCACGCTGCTGCTGCTCCTCCCGGACCCCGGCTAAACGCTCCGGCGAGCAGTTGCAGCGGTAGGCGTAGCCGTGCTCGATCAGCCACTCCGCCCACTCACGATAAAGCTCGGAGCGCTCGGACTGGCGGTAGGGTCCGAAATCGCCGCCCGCGCCGGGGCCTTCGTCCCAGTCGAGGCCCAGCCATTCCAGACTGGCCCGGATGTCCTGCTCGGCTTCCGGCACATAGCGCGTCTGGTCCGTGTCTTCGATGCGCAGGATGAACGTCCCGCCGTATTTGCGGGCGAACAGCCAGTTGAACAGCGCGGTCCGCGCCCCACCGATGTGCAGATAGCCGGTCGGGCTTGGGGCGAAGCGGACCCTTACAGGACGTTCGGATGCAGCAGACAATGGAGTCTCCTTTAAAGCGGCTGAGGCGGCGGATGATGGATCGCCCTTATTTTACCGGGGTAGGCGGCAAATTACCGGGGGAAAGCCCGCCCGCGCGGGGCTAAATCTCGCGCGGATCGTGGCGCAGCACGATGCTCTCGACCAGCCCCACGCCGAACATCAGCGTCACGAGCGACGAACCGCCCGACGAGATGAAGGGCAGTGTCAGGCCCGTCACCGGCATGAGGCGGACGTTCATCCCGATGGAAACGAACGTCTGGAAGAAGATCACCGTCGCAACGCCCAGACAGATCAACTGCCCGGCCATGTCGGGCGCGAGGCGCGCCGCCCGCAGGATGCGGAACAGCACGACGGCGATCAGGGCCAGCACGATCATCGCGCCGATGAAGCCCATCTCCTCCGCGATCACGGCGAAGATGAAGTCCGTGTGGCGCACGCGCAGGAAGCGAAGCTGGCTCTGCGTGCCCTGCATGTAGCCACGCCCGATCAGCCCGCCGTTGCCGATGGCCGTCAGCGCCTGCCGGATGTTGAAGAAGGCGTCCGCGTCGGCCTCCGGCTTGATAAACACCGTGATGCGCGAGCGCTGGTACGGCTCCATGTTGGCCCACATGAGGGGCAGCGCGACGAGCGCGATCACGGCGAACAGCGCGATGTGCTGCCAGCGCATCCCCGCCGCCCACACCATCACGAACCACGTCACGAGCAGCAGGATGGTGATCCCCAGGTCGGGCTGGATGAAGATGAAAAACGCCGGGAGCGCGACGACGCCCAGCGACTTGAGGATGGTGGGCAGCTTCTCGATACGCTCGGCGTTGTCCGCGAGCTGCTTGGCGAGCACGATGATCATGAGCATCTTGGCAAGCTCGGACGGCTGGAACCCGGCGATGCCGAGGTTGACCCAGCTCTGCGCGCCCGCCTCACCCTCCGTGCCGAGCACGCCCACGATGGCGAGGATCAGCACGATGATGCCGTAAATCCACAGGTACGTGCTCGTCAGCAGGCGGTAATCGACGGCGGCGACGACGAGCACGACCGCCACGCTGATGATGCCGAACACGATCTGGCTGTTGACGCGGTCGGCGAGGCTGGCAACGTCGCGCGTGGCGCTGGCGATCATCATCACGCCGAAGATGATCAGCAGCACCGTCGTGACGAGCAGCATATAGTCGAAATTCTGGAAATAACGCGAGCGCAGCACGCTTCCGATACCTTTATCCCAACGGACCGATCCGGCGTTCCAACCGGCAGAGGGAATCTTAGCGAGGGTAGGGCGACTTCGCCAACGGGGGCGATGCGCTAATATTCCGTCCTGAGTTGGGTTCGTAATAAAACAGCGTCTTCCAGTAGGATTTCATACAGCAATGCGTTAGTGCAATCTGCATCTGTTAAATTTGCGCCTGTCAGATCAAAACCAGCCAAATCTGCACCGGGAAAAATAGCCGACTTGAGATCGGTGTTTTGCAAAGATCCATCAAATGCCCAGGTACGGCTGCGCAAAACTCTGATTGCCTCGCTAACGTCTGCCTGGCTTCGTGATTTTACTGTTTTAG
>CAZWUX010000086.1:2093-13981 GCA_964637665.1 uncultured Anaerolineae bacterium | reverse complement strand
CTCCCCTTCTTCGATGATCGGGGCCAGCGCCGCATCGGCGTCGAACTCGTTGGCGTTCGCGGAGCACGCCACCACCTCCAGCCGGGCCGGGCGGCGCGTCTGCTGCACCTCTCTGAGCGCGTTCATCAGCGTTCCGGCGTGCCCGGCGCATATCAGCCGCGCGACGGATTTCCCGACCAGGGCGTCCGGCTCGTGAGCGAACATCCGCTCGAAGGCCGGGTTGGTTGACTCGATCTGGCCGTCCGGCGTCAGCCGCAGGATGGCATCTGGACTGTTGTCGACGATAGCCGAAAGCTGTTCGAGCGTCCGTTGCAGATCGCTTGTGGCGTTGGCGACGGCCTGCTCCAGAATCGTGCTGTAATTCTCCAGCTCGCGGTAAAGCTGGGCGTTCTGAATGGCGATGGCCGCCTGGTCAGCGAACAGGCTGAGCAGGTGCGCGTCGTGCTCGGTGAAGGGGGAGGGCATCTTTTCGCCTGTGTTATAAGCCACGAGAACGCCCAGGAAGCGGCCACTCCAACGTACCGGCACGCCGATGACGCCTCTTACTTCTGCGGGTTCGATTCTTTCGGGCTGTCCCTCCCAGCTCTCATAATTTGTGACCATCTTCGGCTTGCCGCTGGCCCACACCCTGCCCGACAACCCCTCCCCTTTTTTTAACGTAAAGTTGAGCGGGACGATCTCCTCCCCCACGTTGACCCGCCATTCGAGCACATTCTGATCGGGCTGGTACAGGTAGAAGCCGCCTGCATTGGTGCCCAGCAGCCGGACCGCGTTCGATACGAGTGTGTGGAGCAGATCGTTGAGTTGAAGTTCGTTCGTGATGCTGAGTGTCATCTGTCTCAGCGTTTCGAGTTCCTGAGCGCGGCGGCGGCTGGCCTCGTAAAGCCGGGCGTTGTCGACGGCGATGGCCGCCTGATCGGCCAGCGTGCGCAGCCACCCGGCGTGCGTCTCGTTGTACGCGTCTGGCTCCGCGCTGTCGACGTTGATGAAGCCGATGGTCTCTCCGCGTGAGATGATCGGCGCGCCGATGTATGACTTGATCCACTCCATGCCGGGCATCGTGACCCAGCCGGGGTAATGCTGGACGTCCGGTATGATGAGCGGCTGCCGCGTGCTCATCATCTGGTTGAGCAGAGGCAGTTTGCTCGCGTCCAGCTCGGCGGCTCGTAGCTGCTGGGCGATGTCCGTCCTGGCGTAGCGCCCTCGCACTTGTTTGATTTCGCCGCCGTGCTCGGCGAACAGCATGATGTTTGCCCCATCGTAGGGCACGATGCGGGCGACGGCGTCGAGGATCAGGCCCAGCACCTCGTTAAGCTCCAGCGAGCTGTTGATCGTCGCCGCCACGTTGTCGAGCGTTTCCGCCAGGATGCGCTGCTCGCGCTCGGCGGCTTCGGCTCGCTTGCGCTCCGTCACGTTCCGCAGCGTGAGAAGATACGCTGGAGCGCCCTCCCACGTCGTCTCGACGACGTACATCCGCGCAATGACCTCGCTGCCGTCGAGTTGGGCGATGTTCAGTTCGGTCCCCCACTGGGGGGCGATGGGCAGGCCGAAGGTTTTCCCGATCAGCGATTCGGCGTGTTTCCCGAATAGCGCCTCTGCCGCCGGATTCGCGAAGCGGACCCGGCCTCCCTGATCGGCGACGACGATTCCATCCACGCTGCGGACCAGCAGCGTGTGCAGCCGCCGCTCGCTGGCCTCGATCTCGTCAGCCTGCATCTGAACGCGCGCCAGCATCCGGTGGCGCTCGATGGCATACCGCATCGTGCGGGCCAGCTCGCTCCCGCTTAGCTCCCCTTTGACGACGTAGTCCTGCGCCCCGGCTTGCAGCGCCTCCAGCGCGAAGGAGGGGTCGTTATGGCCGGTGACGACCGTGATCGGCAGGTCGGGTGCCGCCGCCGCGATCTGCTGGTATGTTGCCAGCCCCTTCGAGTCGGGCAGTGAGAGGTCCACCAGCGCCACGTCGAAGGCGTTGGCCTCGATCTGCTCGATCCCTTCCGCCAGACAGCTGGCGATGACGATCTCGTCGATGAACCGGTCGGCCTCGCGGAGTATCTCCTCGATCAGCCGGGCGTCGCCGGGGTTATCCTCGATGACCAGCACTTTGATGAGTTTTGTGTTCATGAAGTCGATTTTTTGTCATTCAGACGGTCGTGCGTAGTCTGGCCCCATCTGTGACATACGCTCACTCCGGTGGGATTTCTTGGTTGGCATATAGATCCAGTCCGAGCAGCACCTGCTCGACATCAGATAGATCGCCGATGATTCGCCGGATGGGCGGGGGAAGCCGTTTGATGAGGGTCGGGGTCGCCAGGATGCGTTCATCCTCCGCCAGTTGGGGGTGTTCGAGCACGTCGATCACCTCCATGCGGTATTGGCCCTTCAACTCCTGTTTGCAGATGTCCTGCAAGTTTATAATGGCTCGGTTGGAACGCGCTGTGTGGCCTGTGATGTACAGTCGCAGCACATACTTTTCTTCCATTCCAACCCCTTTCATTCGAAGCCGGTCCTCCGCCCTTTGATGGTGGTCTGGTGCAGAACGAGGATTGAGTAACGATTATACATGATACCCACCAGAAAGATATTCAGGACAGCCTGTCGCGGCGGATACAAAGAGCATAGATGGAGCATAGTTAGCATAAGAATCTGCGCTATACTGCATATGGCGATGACGAGCAGCGGTCTTTTATTCTGCTTTTCGGCCCGGAGCGTCGGTCGGGGAGCCGGGCAGGGGATATGCTTATGAGGCGACAGCCGTCTATTAACAGCGTAACCGGCGTTTTGTGTTCTGAATCCCCTTTCTTTGTCCCACCGGCCACATCCGGTCACCTGACCGGATCATCCGGTCGCCCATGCTTATCCCCTCCGGCCATCCGGTCGGATCGTCCGGCCAGCCCGGCCACGCATCACACTTCCTGCGAGCGCGCGTTGAGAACGGCTGATAGACTGAAAGCTGGCGCAGCAAGCCACTGACTGGCCGCATCTGGCCGAACGCGCAGATCGCGAAATCCCCACAGAAATCCGGCCACCCACTGCTTGTGTACTTTTTCACAAAGTGGTGCTACAATGGAACCATGTGCGACGACGACCAACCCCGCCCCTGGCAGGTTGCTCGCTTTCCGCATGAACAAACGGTCCCGATGCCTCGGCCCATACCCGGACGCGTCTCCACCGCCAACCCGGCCCGGCAGTTTCCTCGACGCCACGCGCACTGACCCGTCCTTCGTCCTTTTCTACGCGCTGACCGCAACCCTAACGCACGGTTCGTTGCCGCTGTATACCGGATTCGATGCGCTGTAAAACGAAGCGCGACAGCAGACATGATCAGTACCCGCGCCCGGCGGCGCTGGCCCACGCCCTCTGTGGCGCTGGGCAGATGCGCCGTGCGGGGCGCGGTTTGATTCCGGGTGAAAGGAGAGCGCCGGATGCCCCTGACTGAGAGTTCCCACAGCGCGCAGGAGAGAGGCGGCAGGGCTGGCCCGGCGAATGGGAGCCGGGTCGGCGTGTACGTCTGCCACTGCGGCACGAACATCGCCGGGATGGTCGACGTGGAGGCGGTCGCCGAGTACGCGGGCGGCCTGCCCGGCGTGACCGTCGCCCGGCACTACGCCTACATGTGCTCCGATCCGGGGCAGGCGCTCATCAAGCAGGACATCGAGGAGCACGATCTGGACCGCGTCGTCGTCGCCTCGTGCTCGCCGCTGATGCACGAGACGACCTTCCGCGCGGCCTGCGCGGAGGCCGGTCTGAACCCGTACCTGTTCCAGATGACGAACATCCGCGAGCACGTCGCGTGGGTGTCGGAGGACCGCGCCGAGGCGACGCAGAAGGCCAGCGCGCTCGTCGGGGCGGCGGTGGGGCGTGTCGGGCGGCACACACCGCTCGACCAGCGCCGCGTCAGCGTCGAGCAGTCGGCGCTCGTCGTGGGGGCGGGCATCGCCGGGATCGAGGCTGCGCTGCGGCTGGCGGACGCCGGGAAGCACGTCTACCTCGTCGAGCGCGAGCCGGGGATCGGCGGGCACATGGCCCAGCTCTACAAAACGTTCCCCACGCTCGACTGTGCGGCTTGAATCCTCACACCCAAGATGGTGTCCGTTGGACGCCACGAGAATATCACCCTCCTGACCCACAGCGAGGTCGAGCAGATTTCCGGCTCGGTGGGCGCTTTTCACGCCAAAGTGCGGAAAAAGGCCCGCTACGTCGACGAAGACCTGTGCACGGGGTGCGGAACCTGCGTGGAGAAGTGCCCCTGGAAGAAAATCCCCTCCGAGTTCGATCTGGGGCTGGGGAACCGCCCTGCGATCCACTTCCACTTCTCGCAGGCCGTGCCGCGCATCCCTGTGATCGACACGGAGAACTGCGCGTACTTCCAGCGCGGAAAATGCCGCGCCTGCGAGAAATTCTGCCCGCGCGACGCGATTGACTTCGAGCAGCAGGACACGACCCTCGACCTCGACGTGGGCACGATCATCCTCGCCACCGGGTTCAAGGACTTCGACCCGGCGCTCTCGCCGCGCTACGGCTACGGCGTGCACGACGACGTGCTGACCGGGCTTGAGTTCGAGCGGCTGGTTAACTCCGGCGGGCCGACCGGCGGCGAGGTGCTCACCGCGAGCGGCGAGAAGCCGGGGCGGATCGCCATCCTGCACTGCGTGGGCAGCCGGGGCGACCAGCACGAGTACTGCTCGCGGGTGTGCTGTATGTACGCGCTGAAGCTGGCCCACCTCGTGCGGGACACGGTCGACGCGGAGGTCGTCGAGTTCTACCGGGACATGCGGACCTTCGGCAAGAACTACGAGGCGTTCTACGAGCGCGTCCGACACGAGGGCGTGCAGTTCGTCCGGTTTGACAGCGACGTGCGCGTCACGCGGGAGAACGGCTGTTTGAAGGTCAGCGCCGTCGACGTGTACACCGGGCAGCCCAGCGAGCAAACCGTCGACATGGTCATCCTGAGCACGGGCATGGAGCCGCAGGCCGATCAACAGGCTGTCGCCCACACCTTCGGCGTCAGCCTCAGCCCGGACGGCTTTTTCCTTGAGAAGCATCCCAAGCTGGCCCCGGTCGAGACGGCGACGGACGGCATCTTCCTCGCGGGGGCCTGTCAGTCCCCGAAGGACATCCCTGACAGCGTGGCGCAGGGCGGCGCTGCCGCCGCCGCCGCGCTCTCGTTGATGGATGCCGGATCCGTCACGCTGGAGCCGTTCACGGCGTTCATCGACCCGGAGCGCTGCTCCGGGTGTCAGGTGTGCGTCGGGCTGTGCCCGTACCACGCCATCGAGGTCGTTGTCCACGAGGGGCGGACCGTCTCTCAGGTCAACGAGGTGCAGTGTAAGGGCTGCGGAACCTGCGTGGGGGCCTGCCCCAGCGGGGTGGCAACTCAGCTTGGCTTCACCTACGAGCAGATCATCGCGGAGATCGAGGGCGCGCTTGCCGACCTGACCGCGCTGCGAGAGGAGGCGTTCTTGTGAATCGATCCAAACCGAGAACCGGGGTTTACGTCTGCCGCTGTGGCACGAACATCGCCGCAACGGTGGATGTGGAGGACGTGGCCGAATACGCGCGCGGGCTGGAAGGCGTCGCGGTAGCGCGCGAATACAGTTACATGTGCTCGGACCCCGGTCAGGAGTTGATTAAGCAGGACATCGCCGAGCACGGCCTGAACCGGGTCGTCGTCGCGTCGTGCTCGCCGCTGATGCACGAGCCGACCTTCCGCACGACCTGCGAGGAAGGCGGGCTGAACCCGTTCTTCTTCCAGATGGCGAACATCCGCGAGCAGTGCTCGTGGGTGATCGACGACCGGGCGGAGGCCACCGCTAAAGCCCGGCACATGGTCGAGGCCGCCGTGCGCAGGGTGCGCCGCCACGAGCCGCTGGAGATGCGCGCCGTCGACATGACGCCGTCCGTGCTGATCGTGGGGGCGGGCATCGCCGGGATCGAGGCCGCGCTGCGATTGGCCGATGCGGGAAAGCAGGTTTATCTGGTCGAGCGGGAGCCGTCTATCGGCGGGCACATGGCCCAGCTGTACAAGACGTTCCCCACGCTCGACTGTGCGGCTTGAATACTCACACCGAAAATGGTGTCCGTTGGACGCCACAAGAACATCAAGCTGCTGGCCTACAGCGAGGTCGAGTCGGTTGGGGGCTACGTCGGCAACTATCAGGTCCGCGTGCGGCGGGAGCCGCGCTACATCGACGAGGACCTGTGCACCGGCTGCGGCCAGTGCGCGGACGCCTGCCCGCTTGAGATCACGAACGTCTTCGACATGGGGCTGAGCCGCCAGAAAATCTCTTACCGCACCTCGGCGCAGGCCGTGCCGGGGGCGTACACGATCGCCAAGCGGGGCGTCGCGCCCTGCCGGGACGCCTGCCCGACCGACCAGCGGGCGATGGGCTACATCGCGCTGGTCGCGCAGGGGCGCTACGCGGACGCCTACTGGGCCATCCGCCGGGAGCACCCCTTCCCCTCGGTGTGCGGGCGGGTGTGCAACCGCCAGTGTGAGGACGCGTGCAGCCGGGGGCAGGTCGATGAGCCGGTGAACATCATGGGGCTGAAGCGGTTCGTCGCGGATTGGGCGTACGAGCACCGCCACGACCTGCCGAACATGCGCGACAAGTCGCTGATCGGCACGCCGTTCAGCAAAAACCCGCCGCCCACCGGCAAGCGCGTCGCCATCATCGGCGCGGGGCCTGCCGGGCTGACGGCGGGGCAGGACCTCGTGCGGCTGGGCCATCAGGTTACGGTATTCGACGGGCTGTCCGTCGCGGGCGGCATGATGCGGGTGGGCATCCCGCCCCACCGGCTGCCCTGGCGGCTGCTCGACTGGGAGATTCAGCAGATCGTCGACGAGGGCGTTGAGCTGAAGCTCAACACGCGGGTGGAGGACATCCCCGGCCTGATGGACAACGGCTACGATGCCGCCATCATCGCGACGGGCGCGCACCGGGCGCGCAAGCTGCCCATCCGCAACTCGAACCACCCGGATAACTGGCTGAGTCTCGACCTGCTGCGCCGCAACGCGCTCGGCGAGGACATCGACCTGAGCGGGCGGAAAGTGGTCGTGCTGGGCGGGGGCAACGTCGCGCTCGACGCGGCGCGGACCGCCGTCCGGCTGGGCGGCCCGGAGGTGCGCATCGCCTGCCTGGAGCCGCGCGGGGAGATGCCCGGCTTCGACTGGGAGGTCGCGGTCGCGGAGGAAGAGGGCATCGCGATGTATCCGGGCCGGACGTTCAAGGAGATCGTCGTCGACGACGCGGACCGCATCGTCGGGGTCCACTGTGTGGAGGTCGATTTCCGGGGCTTCAAGCACGGGCGACCCGACTTCGACGAGATTCCCGGCTCGGATCACATCCTGCCTGCCGACCTCGTCATCTGGGCCATCGGGCAGGGACCGGACTTCTCGTTCCTGCCGCCCGACGGCTCGATCAACACGCGCTTCCCCATCGGCATCCAGACGGATGACGAGATGATGACGACGCTGCCCGGCGTGTTCTGCGCGGGCGACGTGCACCGGGGGATGACGTTCTTCGTGGTCGATGCGATTGCAGAAGGGCATCACGCCGCCCGCTGCGTCGACCGCTATCTGCGGGGCGAGGAGGGCGTGCCGGAGCGGCGTAAGCCGCCCGTCGCCCGCCTCGAAAGGCCGGAGATCGAGGACAAGATCGCCACCGGAGGGGCGGCGGACTGGAGCCGCGTCCCGATCCGCAGCATCCCGGTCGAGGAACGGCGCAACAACTTCATGGAGGTCGACCTCACGCTCAGCGAGGAGGAGGCGCTGCACGAGGCGCAGCGCTGCGTGAAGTGCGGCGTGTGCGCCGAGTGCCTGGAGTGCGTCGCGGCCTGCGACCGGGGGGCCATCGACCACAACATGCAGACGACGTACGAGGATTTGACGGTCGGGGCGATCATCCTCGCCACCGGCTTTCAGGATTTCGACCCGTCCATCGCGCCGGAGTTCGGCTATGGACAGGCGGACGTGCTCACCGCGATGGAGTTCGAGCGGCTGATCAACGCCAGCGGCCCGACGCAGGGCAAGGTGCTGCTCAGCAATGGCAAACCGCCGGAGCGCGTCGCGATCATCCACTGTGTGGGCAGCCGCGACGAGAACTATCACGAGTACTGCTCGCGGGCGTGCTGCATGTACTCGCTGAAGATCGCCCAGCTCGTGCACGACTACGTCGACGCCGAGGTGGTCGAGATTTACCGGGACATGCGATCCTTTGGCAAGGACTACGAGGAATTCTACAACCGGACGCGGCAGAAGGGCGTCACGTTCTATCACGGGAAGGTAACGGATGTCACGCGGACAAACGGCAAGATCACCGTCCGCTGGGATGAGAATTTCTACAATCAGCCGGATCAGGTGGCGGTCGACATGGTGATCCTCGCGACGGGCTTCGAGCCGCAGGCGGACAGCGGGCAGGTCGCCAGCCGGTTCGGCGTCAGCCGGGGGCCGAACGGATTCTTCCTGGAGAGGCATCCCAAGCTGGCCCCGGTCGAGACGGCGACGCGCGGCATCTTCCTGGCGGGGGCCTGCCAGGCCCCGAAAGACATCCCGGACAGCGTGTCGCAGGCGGCGGGCGCGGCGGCGGCGGCGCTGTCGCTCATCGATCAGGGGGCCATCGTGCTCGAACCGTCGGTGGCGCTGGTCGACACGGCGCGCTGCGCGGCGTGCGGACAGTGCGCGGCGGCGTGCCCGTACGAGGCCATCCGCATCGAGGACGGCGCAGCCACCGTCAACGCCTACCTGTGCAAGGGGTGTGGAACCTGCGCCGCCGCCTGCCCCAACAAGGCCATGACGCTCATCCACTACAACGACGAGCAGATCGTCAATGAGCTGCTCGGCGCGCTGGCGTAGGAGGGAGGCCCGTATGTACGAACCAAAGATCGCCGGTTTTCTGTGTACGTGGTGCAGCTACACCGGCGCTGATCTGGCCGGGACCTCCCGGCTGAAATCGCCCTGGAATCTGCGCGCGATCCGCGTGCCGTGCAGCGGGCGCGTCTCGCCGGAGCTGATCATGAAGGCGTTCGACGAGGGCGCGGACGGCGTGCTCGTGCTGGGCTGCCACATCGGGGAGTGCCACTACGACAACGGCAATCACCGGGCCGCCAAGCGGGTGCCCGTGCTGCACAGCCTGATGACGTTCGCCGGGCTGGAACCGGAGCGGCTGCGTCTGGACTGGGTGTCGGCGTCGGAGGGCGAGCGATTTGCCCGCATCGTCACCGAGTTTACGGACGCCGTGCGCGCGCTCGGACCCTGTCAGTGGCGGGCGAGGGTTTCCTCCCCCACCGAATGGATCGCGCCGGAAAGAACCGAAGCCGGGGCAGGAGGCGCGCCATGACGATCACCTTTGCGCTGCAAAAAGTGGCCCGCGAACTGCTGGAAAGCGGGCAGGTCGCGTGTGTGATCGGGTATGAAACCGGCCCGCGCGGGCGGGCGCGGCCCGCGTTCGTGGACGACCCGGAGGACGCCTCGCGGCTGATCTGGAACGAGCGCTGCACGCACAACCTGACGCTTTACCTGCGTGACCGGCTCGCGCCCCGGCGCGACGGCGCAGCGCCGCGCGTGGCGGTCGTCGTCAAGCCGTGCGACAGCCGGGCCATCAACGTGCTCGCCGCCGAAAACCAGATCGACCGGGGCCGGGTGCACGTGATCGGCGTCGCCTGTGAGGGGATCGTCGAGGGGGCGGGGTTCGGGCGCGATGGCGAGCGGCTTCAGGCCCGCTGCCGGGCCTGCGAAAATCGGACCCCGGTCGTGGCGGACACCGTGCTCGGCGAGCCGCCGGAGATCGTCGACGTGACGGACCCGGCGGCGGAGATTTTCGCCCGGCTCGACGCGATGACGCCCACCGAGCGGCTCGACTTCTGGCTGGGCCACTTCGACCGCTGTATCCGCTGCTACGCCTGCCGGCAGGTCTGCCCGATGTGCAACTGCCCGACGTGCCTCTACGAGCGCGACGACGGGCTGTGGGTGGGCATGGCGACCGGCCCGGACGAGAAGCGGGCCTTCCACCTGGGGCGGGCTTACCACCTCGCCGGGCGGTGTGTGGGCTGCGGCGAGTGCGCGCGGGTCTGCCCGGTGGATATCCCCATCGGGCTGCTGAACCGGAAGATCGCTCAGGAGATGGAGGCCGCGTTCGGCTACCGGGCCGGGTTGGAGGTCGTGCCGTCGCCGCTCGCGACGGTGCTGGGCGGAGAGGAGGGCGGGCGATGAACGTCATCACGCATGAGGCGCTGAGTGGCTGGCTCGATGCGCTCGCCGCCGAAACGACGCTGATCGCGCCCCGGCAGGCGGGCCGAGTCGTGCGCTACGGTCCGGTGGACGGCGCGGACGGCGTCGCGTGGGGGTTCACCCGCCCGGCGCTGTCCGTCAAAGAGGCATTCTTCCCGCCGACCGACCGTCTGATCGCCATCGAGCGGCTGGGCGGCGACATCCGGCTGGCGGAGATTCCCGTTGAGGGCGAGCAGGTCATCTTCGGCGTCCGGCCCTGCGACGCGAAGGGCGTGCTCGCGCTCGACGCGCTGTTTCTGGAGACGCCGCCGGTCGATCCCCACTACGCCCGCCGCCGCGAGGGCACGACCCTCGTCGGCCTGTCCTGCACCGAGATGGGGCCATCGTGCTTCTGCACGGCGGTCGGCGGAGCGCCCGACGACGCAGCGGGGATGGACCTGATGCTCTACGAGGTGGACGCGGGCTACGCCGTCGAGGCGATCACGCCGAAAGGCGAGGCGCTGCTGGCGGGGATGCCGGTCGGAGACGAATCTGCCGCCCGGCCCGATCCGCCGGTCCAGACGACGAACGTCCAGCTCCCTGCCCCGGAGGCGTGGCCCGCCCGCTTCGAGAGCGCGTACTGGGCCGACACCGCCGAGCGGTGCCTCGGCTGCCGCATCTGCGCGTACGTCTGCCCGACGTGCCGCTGCTTCGACGTGCGCGACGAGCCGGTCCCCTCGGACAATGGCCGCGCGCTGTTCGAGCGCATCCGGTGCTGGGATAGCTGCACAGGCCAGAACTACAGGCGCATCGCGGGCGGGCACAATCCGCGCGAGGCGAAAGGCGAGCGGCTGCGCAACCGCTTCCTGTGCAAGTTCCACTACTATCCGCAGCAGGTCGGGCCGGTGGCCTGCACGGGCTGCGGGCGCTGCATCGACGCCTGCCCGGTGAACGTCGACATCACGGAGGTGATGCGCGACCTCGCCGAGATGGCCGCACCCCCGGAGGTGACATCATGACGCTCACGACCGGCAACGGACACGACCCGATGCTGCCCTTCCCCGGCAGGCTGGTCGCCGTCGAGGACCTCGCGCCGGAGATCAAGCTGTTCGGCGTCGAACTGCTGAACGGCGGCGCGGCGGACTTCGCGGCGTATGGGCCGGGGCAGTTCGCCTTCGTCTCGGCCTTCGGCGTGGGCGAAGCGCCGTTCGGCATCGCGAACGCGGCCCGGCGCGGCCCGGCGCTGGAGTTCGCCGTGCAGCGGCTCGGCTCGGTCACGACGGCGCTGCACGAACTGGGCGTCGGGGATATCGTCGGGGTGCGGGGTCCGCTGGGCAACACCTTCCCGATGGAGCAGTTCCGGGGGTTGGACCTGCTCGTGCTGGGGGGCGGTATCGGCGGCGCGCCGCTGCGCCCGGTGATCCAGACGGTGCTGGCCGACCGCGCCGCGTACGGCCACCTGACGATCCTGTGGGCCGCGCGCCACCCGTCGCTGCTGCTGTTCCGCGAGGAGTATGACACGTGGCGATCCGCGCCCGACGCGGAGCTGCACCTGACCGTCGACGAGGCGGACGAGGAGAACAACCGGACCACCCAGGCCCTGTACCCCGACCAGCTCTACTTCCCGGACCTCGTGGTGGTCGACATGCGGCTCGACCTGCCGCCCGGCGAGACGCTCCTCTGG
>CAZWUX010000086.1:0-2083 GCA_964637665.1 uncultured Anaerolineae bacterium | reverse complement strand
CTGCATCTGACCGTCGACGAGGGTGATGACGACTGGCGGGGCAGCGTCGGGCTGATCACCGACCTGCTGGCGGAGCTTGCGCCGCCGCACAAAAACACGGTCGCCATCACCTGCGGGCCGCCGATCATGATCTACTACGCGGACAAGGTGCTGGCCGACCTCGGCTTCTCGCCGGAGCAGCGCTACGTGACGCTCGAAGCGCGGATGCACTGCGGCATCGGCAAGTGCGGGCGCTGCAATCTCGGCGACAAGCTGGTCTGCACGGACGGCCCGGTCTTTTCGATGGCCGAGGTCGAGGATATGCTGGAGAGTTTTCTGTAGGGCATGGTCCTGCCCCGTAACCGGGGTGGGGTTAACGCATACTCTGGGGATGAGCGCGGGCCAGCCGGTCCGCGCTCATGGTTTATCGCCCGATTGTGACGGAATCGTAACACCCTGTGACCGGATCATGATGGGGATGCCACACCTGCGCCGCGCCGATCCGGTATGATCAAACTATAGTGGATGACGACGTTGTAGAGGAAGCGTTTCGATGTTCTCCAGTTACAGACTCAAACCCCGGACACCGCTCGCCCTGATGGGGGTGGCCCTGCTGCTCGCGGCGTGCAGCGGGATCACGTTCGACGTGGGCGTTGCGCCGACTGCCACGCCCGCGCCGACCGCGACACCCATGCCAACCGCCATGCCGACCACCGCGCCGGAAACCCCGGCCCCGCCGACTGCCGTCCCTACCGAAGCGCCCACCGCCGCGCCTCCGGCCAGCCCGACGGCGGCCCCGCCGACTGCTGCGCCGCCTGTCACCGAGCCTGCCGGTGATCAGGGGGATGTGTTCGTCGCGCCGGGCGCGGACTGGCCGTCCGTCGTTGACGAGCAGTTCGGCGTGCGGTTCCAGATGCCGCCCGGCTGGCAGCCGTCCGCCAGCGAACAGTCACGCTACGAGGGGCCGGACGGCTATGTCCTGTTTGTCGGCATCGGCGGGCCGGGGGACGTGATGACGGTCTGCCAGAACGAGGCCGATCACGTGCTGCTGCCCTACGGCACGAACCCGACCGTCGAGCCGATCGCGATGGGCGAGGGGTCGAACGCGGGCCCGGCCTGCCTCGTCACGCCGTCCGGCGACGCGTCGATGGAGGGCCAGCATTTTGCCGCCGTGACGCTGCCGCAGCCGCGCACGCTCAACGGCTCCACGTATGAATACCTCGGCGTGTACGGCTCCGGGGCGCACATTCGCGCCATCCTGAGCAGCCTCAGCTTCTCGGAGTAGCGGGCGGCGATTTTCCATGTGGATGCCGCCGGGGCGCGGCATCCGCTCCATTCTTTTTGCGCCCGCCGCGCCTGCGCTCCAGACTACTCATCAGCCAGCTTTTTGAGCACCTGAAAATCGTCCTCCAGCGTGCCGCGCTGATTGCGGTTGTAGAGCGCGACGGCGGGGTGGTAGAGCGGCACGACCATCACCGGGCCGTACGGGGCCTCGACCTCGATGGCCTGCCCGTGCAGGCGGCTGATCTTCTCGCCCTGCTGCGGGGCGTCGAACTTGCTCAGCACGAAGTCCATCGCGAAGCGCCCTAACGTGGCGATCACCTTCGGCTGGATGATGGCGATCTGCCGGTCGAGCAGCGGCGCGTACAGGTCGATCTCGTCGGCGTGCGGGTCGCGGTTGTCGGGCGGGCGATCCTTGACGACGTTGGTGATGTACACATCGCCGCGATCGAGGCCGATGGAGGCCAGCAGCTCGTCGAGCACGCGGCCCGACGCCCCGACGAAGGGCCGCCCGGATTTGGCCTCCTGCTTGCCCGGCGCTTCCCCGATAAACAGCACGTCGGCGGTGGGGCTGCCCTCCCCGATGACGGGCTTGTAGCCGTTCTCCTTGCGGTAGTCGTAGAGCGGCGATTCGGTCAGATCGCGCAGTTCAGCGGCGAGGGCGTCGAGTTTTTCCTTGTTCGAGTTATCTGGCATGTGAAGCCTTTCGGTCGGTGAGTTAACCCAATCTTATTGTAACCAAAGTGCTTTTCCGGTTGCCGTAGAACAAACCCGAAAGGAGCGAACATGGCAAGGACACGTCTTTTCAAAATTGATCTTGAGG
>CAZWUX010000085.1:0-13982 GCA_964637665.1 uncultured Anaerolineae bacterium | reverse complement strand
CGGGCAGGTCGAGCCGCCGCCACGCTTCGAGCAAATACTGCACGCCCTTTTGCAGGCTGATCGCCCCGGCGAACATCACCCGGAAGGTGCTGTCCGCTTTGACCTCCGGCATCGGGCGGAACCGCTCCGGCGCGAAGCCGAAGTGTACCCGCCGCAGTTTGGACGCCGGGACGCCCTGCTCGACCATCGTTCGCCACACGAACTCGGACGGCACGGCGATGGCGTCCGCCTCCTCGTACTCCTGTATGTGCTTGTCGAACAGCCACGTGTTGATCTGCGAGTAGCGCAGCCCGTAGCGTTCGTATTCCTCGCTCAGGATTTTGTGATGGACGACCGGGTGCGCCGACGATCGCTCCACGATGCACGTCATGCCGAGCGCGTGGGCCTTGCGCATCGCGTGCAGGCCGAAGTGGTTGAACACGTTGAACACGTCCCCGCCGTCGATGTAGCGGCAGGACAGCCGGTCGAACAGGTTGTCCCGCACGAGGTAGGACAGCGTGACGCTGCCCGCCCCCGGCAAACGCTGGATCGCCATCCCCAGCAGCTCCGGCACGACGATCTGCCGCACCCGGCTGCGGTCGATGCCCTCCTCGCGCCGGTCATAGATCGTCGTGATGAACCGTTTCAGGTAGCCTGCGTTGGCCGACGCCCGCGCGAGGTGGTAGGCGTGGAATTTGCCGCCGGATGAGACGATCACGTCCAGGGGAGGCATAAACCGTTCTTTCGCCAAGTCGATGTGTCAGCCCGGCTGGCCGGGCGGTGGGATTATAGCCCGGCAGCCCGGACTTGCCAGCCCGACGCTCCCCGATAGAGTCTTGGCGGCAGGTCCAACCTGCTGGATATAGACTATGGCAGCCCCTATCTTAACTTCGACTTTTCAGTGCTCGGAGTACTGGTATACTTTGTGTCAGATCGGAAGTCTGGATCATAGGGGTTTCGATGGAAAGGTCACAAAGGCATAAAGATCAGAATGTCTGGTTGTTCTACCTGCTGGCGTTTGGCTGGTCTTGGCTGTTCTGGGGGACGCTGGCACTACACGAGCAAGGCGTCGTGTCCCTACCGGATGGCTTGTACCAATTTCTGAACGGCCCGAATCCCGGTGCCTGGGGACCGCTGCTGGCTGCATTTCTGCTCACATATCTCAACGGCGGCTGGCCCGCTTTGAAGGATTTGCTGGGGCAGGGCATCCGGATACGCTTTGGCGTTTTCTGGTATGCGGTCGTTCTGCTATTGTTCCCCGTCATAATTGGTGGAGCAGGATGGCTGGCCCAATCACTCGGTGAAACTCTGCCCGCATCACCTGCCTTTGCCGAACCGGGTTCCATTCCGATCTCATTCGTGTGGATCTTCTTCCTGGGAGGTCCCTTGCAGGAGGAATTTGGCTGGCGTGGCTATGCCACCGATCGTTTGCAGAGCAGGTCCAACGCTCTAATAGCCAGCATTGTAATTGGTATTCTCTGGGCTGCCTGGCACCTACCGCTCTTTCTTGTCCCTCGACAGGAAGCCTATTACAACCGGCCTGTGTGGGGCATCTTCGCGACGAATGTGCTGGGTACCGTGCTGCTGACTTGGGTGTACAACAACACCAATAAGAGCATCTTCGCCACGATGCTGATGCACACCTCATATAACTGGTCAAACTACTTGTTTACCACTCTGTTCACCGATCTGGGCGGACAGTTGTTCTTCGGTCTGCTCATTGCCGTGGTAGTGGTCGTCGTGGTCGTTGAGGGTCCTCGGGATTTATGTCGGAAGCCTGCTGCCGCGGACAACTAGCAGCACATTGGCGCGTAGCGCGGTATCAAAGACGGACTAGCTCCAGAATTATGGACAACCCTCGGTACGTGGCTTCGGACTGATAGACACTTCCAGCAGCCTCCGTGATTGGCACTCACGCAGGGCAATGGTATAATCCGGCGTCGGTGGGCGCAGGTCAGATGGTGCCTGCGCCCGGTTTATGTGACACGCCTATCCCTGGGTGAAAAGCATCCGGGGGCCTCTCCGGTACCCTAACAGGGAGCACACGCTTTCGTGTTTACCCCCCTTAACTGGCTGCTCGGCTTATTTTCGCTGGATATCGGCATCGATCTCGGCACCGCGAACACGCTGGTCGCCGTACGCGGTCGCGGCATCGTGATCAACGAGCCGTCGTGGGTCGCCATCGAGAAGAAGTCACGCCGGGCGCTCGCCATCGGCGCGGAGGCCCGCCAGATGGTCGGGCGGACGCCGTCCAACATTATCGCCATCCGCCCGCTGCGCGATGGCGTGATCTCCGAGTTTGAGATCACGCAGGCTATGCTGGAATACTTCATTGGCAAGGCCCATGAACAGACCATCGTGCCCATCCCGCGCCCGCGCGTCGTCGTCGGCATTCCGAGCGGCGTGACGGAGGTGGAGAAGCGCGCCGTGTTCGACGCGACGATGTCCGCCGGGGCGCGCGAGGCGTTCCTCATCGAGGAGCCGATGGCCGCCGCCATCGGTGCAGGGCTGCCCATCACCGAGAGCCGGGGCAGCATGATCGTCGACATCGGCGGCGGCACGACCGAGGTCGCCATCTTCTCGATGGGCGGCATCGTGATCAGCCGCTCGATCCGCGTGGCGGGCGACGAGATGGACGAGGACATCATCAGCTACATGCGGACCAAGTACAACCTGCTCATCGGCGAGCGCATGGCCGAGCGCGCCAAGATCGAGATCGGCTCGGCCTACCCGCTGCCGGAGGAGCGCACCGTCACGATGCGGGGTCGCAACCTGATCAACGGCCTGCCGGAGGCGGTCGATGTGTCCTCCATCGAGCTGCGCGAGGCGTTGAGCCAGTCGGTGCAGGTCGTCGTCGACACGGTCAAGGACGCGCTGGAGGAAACCCCGCCGGAGCTGATCGCCGACCTCATGGAGACGGGCATTTGCATGGCGGGCGGCGGCTCGCAGCTTGCTGGGCTGACTGAGCGCCTGGCAGAGGAAGTCAACATGCGCGTCTGGCTCGCCGAGGACCCGATGACCTGCGTGGCGCGCGGCGCAGGGCGCGTGCTGGAGGACTACGACAACCTGCGGCGGGTGCTCGTCGGATTGGAGCGCGGGAGCACGCATCACTAATTTTTGGGTAGATAAGTCTCGCGGAGGGCCGCCAGCCTGGGTTTTTGAGGCGTGGCGGCGTTTTTGTTTGTGATTCAACACCGGCCTGACCGTCTAACTTTTTCGGCATGATGGCCGAAAATTGGTTATGATCTGCATCACACCGTCGATTCTGGTATGCTTTCCGGCTGGTACTTAAGAACGACTATCCTGACTGACGGGTTAATCGTGCGCTTAACACCGCAAAACAGGCAGCAAAGCAGGCGGCTCATTACGCTGGGAACGCTGATCATACTGGCCGTGCTGCTCCTCACCGTCGGGCGCGGATCGGGCGTGCTGCGCCCGGTCATCTCCGTCGTGATGGCCCCGCTCAGGCCGGTGGCGCGCCTGCTGACGAACGGCACGACGGCGGCGGTCGAGTTCGCCGCCGAGCGCGAGAGCTACGCCCAGCTTGAGGGCCACGTCGACGAGCTTGAGCGCGCCGTCGCGGAGATGCAGGTCGAGATCGTCCGCCTGCGCGAGATCGAGCAGGATTACTACCGCATCGCCGACCTCGTCGATTATGCGGCGATCAACCCGGACGAGAATCTCGTCACGGCGGATGTCGTCGGGCGCGACACGTCGAGCTATCTGCGCTGGATCATCATCAACCGGGGCACGCGCGACGGGATTCAGGTCGGCAACCCCGTGATCAGCCCGCTGGGGCTTGTCGGGCGCGTCGAGAACGTCTCCGCCAACCTGTCGTGGGTGCGCCTCGCCAACGACCCGTCGAGCGCGGTCAACGCGCGGCTTCAGAACGCAGGCGTCGAAGGGACCGTCATCGGCCAGCTTCAGGGCGGCCTGCGCATGGAATATATCCCCCAGCAGGCGCTCGTCGAGCCGGGGGATTTGATCGTCACGTCGGGGCTGGGCGGCACGTTTCCGCGCGGCATCGTGATCGGGCAGGTGATCAGCGTCCAGCGCCAGCAGGCCGACCTGTTTCAGGCGGCGGAGGTCCGCCCGACGGTCGATTTCGACGATCTGGACATCGTCTCGGTCGTGACGAGCTTCGAGCCGCTCGACCTCTCCGTGTTCGATGAGGAGGCGCAAATGCCTGAGGAGGAGGAAGCGCCGTGAGCCTCCAGCTGGGGCTGCCGCTCGTCATTCTGGGGGCGATGCTGCAAAGCGCCGTGCTGCCTCACCTGCGGGTGTTCGGCGGGCAGCCCGACCTCGTTCTGCTCGTCGTGCTGGCCTGGGCGATGCTCGATCCGGGCCGCGAGGGCATGGCGTGGGCCTTCGCGGGCGGCCTGCTGCTCGACCTGTTCTCCGGCGCGCCGCTGGGTGTCTCGTCGCTGGCCCTGCTGCCCGTTGCCTACGTGATCGGCCTGACCGAAGCCCAGATTTACCGCAGCAACGTCGTGATGCCGCTCGTGCTGGGGGCGGGCGGCGCGCTCGCCTACCACCTGATGCTGCTGCTCGGCCTGCGATTTCTCGCCGGTTACCCTGTGGTATGGTCCACCGGATTCTGGTATGTTACACTGCCGTCGGTTCTATTTGACCTGATTTTGATGATCCCTGTGCTGCGCGTGCTCACGCGGTGGTACGACCGTTTGCACCCGCGACAGGTGACGCTCTGAGCGCGCCGCCAAGCCTCACCGGGGCAGGGGATGCGCTCCAATGGACGTTCAGTACGCTGTTCCACGTGGGCGGTGATCGCCTCCGTCCTGCGTTTACGTTAAAACCTTATGGCCTTTCAACCTGATCGCCACAATGCCCGGCGGCTGCGCATCACCATCTTTCAGGTGGTGATCGCCCTCGCCTTCCTTGCGCTCGCCGCGCGCATTTACGTGATCCAGTTCGTCGAGCAGGAGCAGTACCTCGGACAGGCGGCGGAGAACCGCTTCGACGAGGTCAGCATCCCGGCGACGCGCGGCATCGTCGTGGATCGCAACGGCGTGCAGCTTGCCGTCAACACGGCCAGCGCGAACGTTGCCGTCACCCCGGCTCTGCTGCCGGATGACAGCGCGCAGGAGACGCTCGTGCTGGAGCGGCTGGCCGGGCTGCTCGGCATCCCCTTTCAGGGCGAGCTAAACACGGTGGATGAGCGCGGCATCCCGGAGAAAAGTCTGCTTGAGATGGTGCGCGAGGGCGAGAGCATCGCGCCGTATAAGGCGGTGATCGTCGCGCGGGACATCGATCACGAGACGGCCCGGATGCTGATCTCCGAGCAGGGCAGCTTCCCCGGTGTTGAGGTCGAGTGGGTCTCCGTGCGCCAGTACCCAACCGGCGCGCTGACCAGCCACCTCATCGGCTACATGGGGCCGATCCCGGAGGACCGCGCCGATGCGTTCGAGGCGCAGGGCTACGTGCTCGACCGTGACCGCATCGGCTATGACGGCATCGAGTTCTCGCTTCAAGACCTGCTGGCAGGCCAGCCCGGCAGCCAGATCGTGGAGCGCGACGTGGCAGGCGAGATCGTCCGCACGGTCGGCGATTCGGTTGCCCCGCAGGACGGCTACAGCGTCCGCCTGACGCTCGACGTGGAGCTTCAGCGCGCCGCGCAGGAGGCGCTGGTTGACATGGTCAACCAGCTCAAGGAGCAGAACCCGGACAACCCCATCGGCTACGACCGGGGCGTCGTGATCGCGTCGAATCCACGCACCGGCGAGATTCTGGCGATGGTGAGCTGGCCGACGTATGACAACAGCCGCTTCGCCCGCGCCATCGACTATCCCTACTATGCGCAGGTGTCTCAGGACCCACTTCGCCCCCTGTTCAACCAGGCCGTGAACTCGCTTTATCCACCCGGCTCGATCTTCAAGGTGATCACGGCCACCGCCGTGCTGGAGGAAAACGTCGTCGACCCGGACTACAGGATTTTCGACCCCGGCGAGATTCAGCTTGAGAATCGCTACTATCCCAACGACCCCGGACAGGCGCAGACCTTTGTGTGCTGGCTGGAGCAGGGTCATGGGGAAGTCGACATGCTCCGGGCCATCGCGTGGTCGTGCGACGTGTATTTCTATAAAGTGGGTGGCGGCTATCAGGATGAGGTGCCGGAAGGGCTGGGCATCCTCCGGCTGGGCGAGTGGATGCGAATCTTCGGGCTGGGCCAGCAGACCGGCATCGAGCTGGCGGGTGAGAACGAGGGCTTCGTGCCCGACCCGACGTGGAAGCGCCGCGTGTGGGGCGAGAACTGGTCGACGGGTGACACGTACAACTCGGCCTTCGGGCAGGGGTATATCCTGACGACGCCGCTCCAGATGATGACCGTGCTCAACACGATTGCCAACAACGGATTGCAGCCCCGCCCGACGCTGATCCGCGAGGTCGTCGATCAGGATGGGCAGGTCGTCGCCGGGTTCGAGCCGCAGTACGTCGACATCCGCGACCGGATCGAGGAATACTGGCAGGAGGCGTACGACGAGCCGTACCCCGGCACGCTCGACGAGACGCTGCGCCTCGTGCAGGAGGGGATGCGGGCCGCCGTCACCATCGAGGGCGGCACGGCGCTGCCCGCGCAGGACGACTACGTGCCCTATGTACCTATCGCAGGCAAGACGGGCACCGCCGAGTTCTGTGACAACATCGCCGCCGCGCTCGACCAGTGCGTGCCCGGCAACTGGCCCGCTCACGCGTGGTTTATGTCGTACGCGCCTTACGGCAACCCGGAGATCGCCGTGCTGGCTTTCATCTACAACGGCGGCGAGGGGTCGTCCATCGCGCTGCCGGTGGCCTCGCAGGTGATGGACGCCTATTTCCAGCTAAAGGCACAGCGCGCGGTCGAGGCGCAGGCCACACCCACCGCTACCGTCGAGCCGTAGTCTGCCCGCGAGTCAGGGAGCGGCGCAGCCGTTCCCCGGCGAGGCGACATCCCCCTGACCGACTGACAGACTGACCGGCTGATAGACTATTCACACATCCCCGGCGGAGCGCCAACCATCACTTGGCACTTGGCACTCTGCACTCGTTCTTACTCCTCTTTGGCCTTGTGCTTGCGCCGGACGTACGATCCGCCCTGCGGCTGAACGAGTTCGACCGTCATCAGGTTGGTCGTTCCCGGCATGTTGGGCGTGACGCCCGCCGTCAGCACGACACGGTCGTCGTAGTCGACCAGCCCCTTGTCGTGCGCCACGCTGATCGAGTACTGGAGGATGCGGTCCGTGTTGTCCGAGCGGGGGCCGAGCAGGGGGATGATCCCCCACGACAGCATAAGCTGGCGTTGAACCGTCGCGTTGGGCGTCACGGCGATGAGGCGCGTGCGCGGGCGGTACTTGGCGATGGTCCGGGCGGTGCGCCCGCTCACCGTGGCCGCGATGATAGCCGCCGCCTGGAGGTCGTCGGCGGTGGCGGCGGTGGCGTGCGCCAGAGCGTCCGTCACGTCGTCGGCGGAGTGCCACAGGTTTTGAGGCGCTTCCCAGGGCATCTCCCGCGTCACCGACTCGGTTTCCTGTGCGATGCGGACCATCGTCTGCACGGCCTGGATGGGATATTTGCCCACCGCCGTCTCGCCGGAGAGCATGATGGCGCACGTCCCGTCGAGGATCGCGTTCGCCACGTCGCTGGCCTCGGCCCGCGTGGGGCGCGGGTTGCGGATCATCGAGTCGAGCATCTGCGTCGCGGTGATGACCGGCTTGCCTGCCTCGTTCGCCAGCCGGATGAGGCGCTTCTGCGCCATCGGCACGGTTTCGGCGGGAACCTCGATCCCCAGATCGCCGCGCGCCACCATGATGCCGTCCGCCGCGCGGATGATCGCCTCGATGTGGTCGAGCGCCTGCGGCTTCTCGATTTTGGCGACGACGAGCGGGCAAGTGGTCTGCTGGCAGCGCTCTGCGATGTGCTGTTTGAGTTCCTGCACCTCGACGGGCGTGCGCACGAACGACAGCGCCACCCAGTCCACCTCCATCTCGATGGCGAAATCGAGGTCCGCCCAGTCCTTCTCGGTGATGGGAGGGATGGTAAGCTGCGTGCCGGGCAGGTTCAGCCCCTTGTTATCCTGAATGACGCCGCCCGTCACCACGTCGCACTGCACATCCTGCCCTTCGACCGCGCGCACGCGCACTTCGAGCAGCCCGTCGTCGATCAGGATGCGCTCGCCCGGCTGCACGTCCTCAGGCAGCTTATGATACTGGACCGGGATCACCGCCACCGGGCCGTCGTGCTTCTCGGCCTCGTCACCGGGCGCGGCGGTTCGATGGCCCATCACCTTGCGGGTGGTGAGCGTGATCTGCTCGCCCTGGAAGATAGGTACGCCCTTGTCGGCCATGTCCGCAACGCGCAGCTTCGGCCCCTGCAAATCGATCATGATCGCGACCGGCTTGTCGACCTCTTTGGCCGCCGCCCGGATGCGTTCGATGTTCTCGCGGTGTGTGGCGCGGTCCCCGTGCGAGAAGTTGACCCGCGCCACGTCCATCCCGGCCTGAGTAAGCTGGCGGAGCATCTCCGGCTCGCGGCTGGCCGGGCCGATCGTGCAAACGATCTTTGTGCGGATGCGCGTCATATGCCTCCCTCTGCTGCCTGTTGAGATGGGGATATCCCTCACCTGTTACGATAGTCTGCGTTGCGCCGAACGTCAAGCGATGCCATGCGAATTTCCGATCGGGTCCGCCGTCCAGAGGGGGCAGACTGCCGAACGAGGGCCTGACTTTGCCCGCGCCCGGTCTCGTCGCTACAATTCACACGTAAGTCGATACCGATAGAGCAAGGCACTATGATCCTCGCCATTGACACCGCAACCCGTATGATCGGCCTGGCGCTGCACGACGGGGTCCAGCTGCGCGCCGAATCGACGTGGCGCACTGCCAACCATCACACTGTCGAGCTGACCCCCGCCCTCGACCGGATGCTGGCCCGTGTGGGCGCGTCGACTGCCGACCTCACCGCGCTGGCCGTGACGCTTGGCCCCGGCTCGTACACGGGCCTGCGCATCGGCATGAGCCTGGCGAAGGGGCTGGCGCTGGCCGCCACCCCGCCGCTGCCCATCGTCGGGGTGCCGACCCTCGACGTGGTCGCGGCGGCGCAGCCGCATGTTGTTGATCGCCTGTGCGCGGTGGCGCAGGCCGGACGGGGCCGCATCAACGCCGGATTTTACAACTGGGCCGGGGAGGCGGGCTGGCAGAGCGGCAAACCGCCATCCATCATGAACTGGGGGACGCTTGTCGAGCAGATCGGCGAGCCGACGCAGGTGGCGGGCGAGGTCGACGCGGTGGGGCGTGAGGCGCTGGCTGCGAACGGCGCGGCCATCGTCGCGAACGCCGCGCTGAGCCTGCGCCGCGCGGGCTTTCTGGCCGAGCTTGCGCTGGGGCAGCTCCGCGCCGGGGCGTCCGCCGACCCGGCAGCCATCGCGCCCGTATACCCGGTCTGACGGAGGTCTTTGTGACGAATAACCGCCTTCCGGTGATCGTTCGCCCGATGGCGCTGGACGATGTCGAACAGGTGCTCCGGCTCGACCGCATGTCGTTCCCGACGCCCTGGTCCGCGCGGACCTACCATCACGAGATCGCCAACAACGACCGGGCGACGATGCTCGTCGTCGAGGAGCCGGACGCGGAGGGGAATCCAGGTTCGGGCTGGCTGGAGCGGCTGTTTGGCGGCAGCCGGGAGCCGCGCCAGCCGGTGAGCGCCTCGTCCATCATCGCCTACGCCGGGATGTGGCAGATCGCCGAGGAGGCGCACATCAGCACCATCGCCGTTCACCCCGACTGGCGGGGAAACAAGCTCGGCGAGCTTCTCGTGTGGACCCTGATCTGGGTCGCGATCAAGCAAAACGCCGAGCTTGTGACGCTCGAAGTGCGCATCTCGAACGAGGTCGCCATCAACCTGTATCGCAAATACGGGTTCGTGGTCAGCGGTCGGCGGCGCGGCTACTATCGGGACAATAACGAGGACGCGCATATTATGGCCCTCACGCCGCTCGACGTGGCCTACCGTGCCCGCCTCGCCCGCTACGGGCGGGCGCTGGCGGACATTCTGCTCGTCGCAACGCACGGCCTGCCCTCGCCGACCACCGGTGCGAACCGGCGGCAGCAGGCCGATTAACATCACCCATCCAACTTCCACAGCGCCGGAATCGCCATCCGGCAGCAGGAGAATCCACAGATGAACCTAGACGATCTCGATATGATGCGCGCGCTCGACACGGACGACATGCTGGGCCACGTCGATGCGCTTCCCGACCAGCTTGCCGATGCGTGGGCGCTCGGCCAGACGCTCGATCTGCCCGCCGGGCCGGGCGCGGTCGAGCAGATCGTGATCTGCGGTATGGGCGGATCTGCCATCAGCGGCGACCTGCTGTCCGCGCTGTCCGCCGGATCATGCCACGTGTCCATTGGCGTGAATCGTGGCTACGACCTGCCATCCTACGTCAGCGGCCCGGAGACGCTCGTCGTCGCGCTCAGCTTCTCCGGGGGCACGGAGGAGACGCTTTCCTGCACGCGGCAGGCAGCGGAGCGTGGGGCGCATCTGCTCGCCATAACGACCGGGGGCGCGCTCGGCGCGCTCGCGGAGGAGCTGGGCGGCGTGGTCTGGACGTTCGACTACAGCGCGCAGCCGCGCGCTGCCCTCGGCTGGTTGTACGGGCTGCTGCTCGCCGCGATGACGCGCCTGCACCTCGTCGACGACCGGGTGGCCGGGGTCGACGAGGCGCTCGACGTGCTGCGGGCGGGCCGCGACCGGTTCGGCGCGGATGTCCCTGCTGAGCGCAACCCCGCCAAGCAGCTCGCCGCCGATCTGGCGGGCCGCCTGCCGTTCATCTGGGGATCGGGCCTGCTGTGGCCCATCGCCCGCCGCTGGAAAACCCAGCTTAACGAGAACGCGAAAAACGCCGCCAGCGCCGACGAGATGCCCGAATTGAACCACAATTCGGTCGTCGGGCTGTCTTACCCGTCCGGTCTGGCGGATACGTTGGCCGTCGTGTCGCTCGTCTCGGCGGCGTACGATCACCCGCGCGTCGGCATCCGCCAGCGCGTGACGGCGGCGCTCGTCGAGCGCAAGTCGATCCCGTTCCGGCAGGTCGAGGCGCGCGGCGAGGGCCGTCTCGCCCAGCAGATGAGCCTCATCCAGCACGGCGATTACGTGAGCTACTATCTGGCGATGCTTAACGGGGTCGACCCGACGCCCATCCCCAACATCGTCTGGCTGAAAGAACAACTGGCCGGAGCGGACAGGTAGCGCCGGATGGCGGAAAACGAGAAGCTCGCCGAGCGTGGTGCGCCGAGCTACGTCTGGCGCGCGGGTCAGGACCGCCGCCTCGCGATGATCCGCCGCTGGGCGGCCACCGAAAACGCCGTGATCCTCGTCGACGGCTGCGGGCTGGGCGCGTATGCCGCTCACCTGCTGGCCGACAGCCCCCACGTGCACGCCTTCGACATCGAGCACGACCGCGCTGCCGCTGCTCACGAGCGGGTGACAAACGTCTGCATGGCCGCTTCCGAGCACAAGCCCTACCCGTCGGACACCTTCGATACGCTGCTCTCGCACGAGGTGCTTGAGCACGTCCAGAATGATCGCGAAGCCGTCAAAGAGATGGCCCGCGTGCTGCGCCCCGGCGGGCGGGCCGTGATCTTCACCCCCAACCGCTGGTACCCGTTCGAGACGCACGGTCACTACTGGCGCGGAAAATACCACTTCGGCAACACGCCGCTGATCAACTACCTGCCCGACCGCTGGCGGAATAAACTGGCCCCGCACGTGCGCGCCTACCGCCGCCGCGATCTGCTGCGCCTGCTCGACGGGCTGCCGCTGCGCGTCGTGCATTACACCCGCATTTTCGGCGCGTACGACAACCTCATTTATCGCTTCGGCGGGGCCGGACGCGCCCTGCGCGCCGCGCTGCACGCCGCCGAGCGGACGCCGCTCCGGCTGTTCGGGCTGTCCCATCTACTCGTCATCGAAAAGGAGTCCGCATGACTACCCCCGCTGACCTCGAAGCCCTCCGCCAGACCGCCCACGACGCCGCCCGCCGCGCCGGGGAGGTGATCCTCGCCAGTCTCGACAAGCCGCGCCACGTCCACGTCAAAGGCCCGCGCGACCTCGTCACCGACACCGACCGCGCCGCCCAGTCCGTCGCGCTGGCCCTGATCCGCCAGCGCCACCCCGATCACGCCATCCTCGCCGAGGAAGACCCGTCCATCTATCCCGCGCCGGGGGAAGCCTGGGTGATCCCCCAGGGGATCGTGTGGGCGGTCGACCCGGTCGATGGCACGTCGAACTTCACGACCGGACTGCCGTTTTTCAGCGTGTCGGTGGGTGCTGCGCTGGATGGTGATCCGGTCGTCGGGGCGATCTACGATCCTATACGCGATGAGATGTTTCTGGGCGCGCGCGGGTTGGGGGTGACGGTCAACGGGGTGCCGGTCTCCCCACCGCCGCCCGTCGACCTGATCCACGCCATCATCGGCGTCGACTGGGGCCACGATCCGGCGATGCGCCGCCTCGCGTTGCAGAGCATCGGCGTCCTGTTCGAGCGCTGCCACACGGTGCGGGCGCTCGGATCGGGCGCGCTGGGGCTGGCCTATACCGCCGTCGGTCGCCTGCACGCCTATCTCAATCGCGGCCTGGGCCCCTGGGACGTGGCCGCCGGGGCGGCGATCCTGCACGAGGTCGACGCGGACATCCGGTCGCCGGACGGCGGCGCGTGGCGCTTCGGGCAGAATGCCGTCATCGCCGGGCATCCCGATCTCGTTAGCGGCGTGATCGCGGCGCTGGGCGAGGCGGGTCTGTAGCATTTGTCGGGCTGTGGGGTGGGTAGTACACTTGTGCTACTTGGAATACGGACCTCCAACCCCGAATGTGTGAGTGTCCATTTCTCGGAGTGAACGTCGACATGCCACCCTGCTCGATCTGTGTGTTTTGTTCGTCAAGTGATGCGCTCGACGCCGTCTATTTCGACGCGGCGGCTGCCCTCGGCGCGGAGATCGCCCGGCGCGGCTGCACGCTCGTCTACGGCGGCGGGAAGTGGGGCCTGATGGGCGCCGTCGCGCGGGCCGTCCACACGGCGGAAGGCCGCGTCGTGGGCGTGATCCCGGAGTCGCTGATGGCGCAGGCCTACGCCGACGCCGACGAGCTGATCCACACGCCCGATATGCGCGCCCGCAAGGCGGCGATGGAGGCGCGGGCCGATGCGTTTATCGGCCTGCCGGGCGGGTTCGGCACGCTGGAGGAACTGCTTGAGATCATCACCCTCAAGCAGCTTGGCTTTCACACGAAGCCCATCGTCCTGTTGAACGTGGCTGGCTTCTATGACAGCCTGCTCGCCATGTTCGAGCAGATGTACCGCCACCGTTTCGCCAATCCCGCTTTCAACCAGCTTTATCACGTCACGCCGGGCGCGTCCGCTGGCCTATATCGAGGCTTACGAGCCGGTCGATCTGCCGGATAAGGTGCTCGGCGGCTGGCCGGAGGGAGATGGGCACGGGAAAGGAAGTGGAGATGGATGACCGCAGACAGCAGGCCATCGAGCGTATTCTCGGCGATGTCAGCCTGACCGATTATCTGGACGATATGCAGGGCAGCCGCCTGCTCAATTGGGGGGCGCAGCTTGCCCGCTGGCAGGTCGTGCAGACCGCCGTGATGGGCGCGGAGCAGGCCGACACGTTCATCGATGAGCGCGTTCAGGGGGTACGGAAAGTAATCCGCCGGATCAACCGGCTCGTCGGCGAGCTGCCCGACCTCGCCGCTGACGAGATCGCCGAGCGGTTGGGGCCGATCTTCGACGCGGCAGCCGGGCTTTCCGGCACGCAGCTCCGGCGGCCCGACGATCTCAACGCCTACGCCGCCCGCCTTCAGGCGATGGAGCAGGGCGCGGCGCTGACGAGTATCATGGGTGTGCTGGAGGGGGAGGAGCGGGAGATATGACCGCACTGAAACGCCGGGTGTGGATCGCGGCTGCCGTTACCCTGCTGGCCGCTCTGCTGGCCGGCTGTGATGTCCCA
>CAZWUX010000084.1:5191-14160 GCA_964637665.1 uncultured Anaerolineae bacterium | reverse complement strand
GCTGTGTGAGTCGGCGGGTGGGTAGAGGCGGGCATTTTTGGGGGCTCCGCCCCCGTACCCCCGTAAAGGGCCTGTGGCCCTTTAATCCCGGTAGGTTTGCGGCGCGCCGCGCCGCAAACGGATAGGTAAATGGCGAACTGTACAGGTTAGTTATGCACCCTGCGCCGGGAAGCACATCGGCCCCTGGCGGAGCGACGGTCGCGCAGCCACATCCGCCCGGCCTCGCGACCGAGCGGTTAATCACCCATTTCCAAACTGAAAACTGGAAACTGATAACTACTTTGCGTTTTGACCGGGCGGCTTTACAATAAACCGGACAGGCTGGCGGAGCATGAGAAGGGGCGCATGATCGAGCGACAATCGGGCGTGATGATCGCCGGAGCGGGGCTGCTCCTCGCGGGCGGCTGGCTGGCCGCCGAGGCGCTTGGCGCGGGGGTGATCGGCGTGCGCTACGTGTGGCCGGGCGCGCTCGTGCTGATCGGCGTGGCGCTGTTCGGGCAGCGGGCGGTCCGGCAGGCCCGGCGGCCCGGATCGGGGGCCGGGCTGGCCTTCGTCGGGGCGCTGGCCGTGCTTCTGGGCGCTTTTCTGTGCGCGTTCTCGTTTCAGGTCGGGGGCCTGACGTGGGCGTCTCTGCGCGGTGCGTGGCCGGGGCTTTTTCTCATCGTGGCGGCGGCGCTGCTCGTCGTTTTTCTGGAAGGCGACATGCAGGAGCGCGGCCAGCTCGTGCTGGCCCACGTCGTGGGCGGGCTGGGGCTGCTCATGCTGCCGTTCACGCTGGGAATCGTCCGGCTGCGCGGATTCGCCGGGGGAAGGGTCTGGCCGCTGGCTGCGGCGGTGGCCCTCGTGCTGGGCGCCGGGCTGGGCCTGTGGATCATGAGCCGCGCGAGAGGCGGCGCGGAGATGGATCGACATTAATCGGAGACAGGCGTCACGTGCGGCGCGCGGGCGTGGCGATAACGGACGGCGGGTTCTGAATGTGGATCGTGAATGACGCACGGGCAGCCGGGATATGCTGATCGCCATCGACGCCAGCCGGGCGACCGTCCGGATGCGCACCGGGACGGAGGGCTACAGCCTGCACATTATCCGGGGGCTGCTCGCGCTGGGGGGCGAACACCGGTTTCACCTCTACCTGCGGGACGAGCCGGAGCCGGACCTTTTCCCGGCGCAGGACGGGGTGACGGTCGAGGTGATCCGCCGACCCCGGCTGTGGACGCACACCGGGCTCGGCCCGACGGTGCGGCGCGAGCGCCCGGACGTGCTGTTCGTGCCCTCCCACGTGCTGCCCTGGCCGTCCGTGCAGCCGGTGCCCGCCGTCGTGACGATCCACGATCTGGGCTACCGGTATTACCCGGAAAAGCACCCGCTGCCGGAGCGTGTGTACCTGAACTGGTCGACACGGCACAGCGCGCGGGCCGCGCGGCGGGTGATCGCCGTCTCGCACGCGACGGCGCACGACCTGACCGCGCTCGACAACGTCCCGGCGGAGAAAATCCGCGTGGTCCATTCGGGCGTCGACCCGATGCTGCGGCCCGTCGAGGACGCGGCGCAATTGGCGGAGGTCCGCGCCCGGTACGGCATCCCCGGCCCGTATATTCTGCACGTGGGCAGCATCCAGCCGCGCAAGAATTTACAGCGGTTGGTCGACGCCTTCGACCGGGTGAAGGACACCGTCACGGGGCTGTCGCTCGTGCTGGCGGGGCGGCTTAGCTGGGGATACCAGCCGGTTCTGGACCGCATCGCGAAGCGGGGATTAACAGATCGCGTGCTGCTGCCCGGCTACGTGCCCGACTCCGATCTGACGGCGCTTTACAGCGGGGCGGCGGTCTACGCCTTCCCCTCCCTTTATGAGGGATTCGGCTTCCCGGCGCTGGAGGCGATGGCCTGCGGGACGCCGGTCGTGTGCGCTAACGTGTCGTCGCTGCCGGAGCTGGTGAACGGGGCGGCGCTCACCTTCGCACCGCCCGATGTCGAGGCGATGACCGAGGCGCTGCGCCGGGTGCTGCTCGACCGGGCGCTGCGCGACGACCTCGTCCGCGCCGGGTTCGAGCGCGCCGGGCGGTTTACGTGGGACGCCGCCGCACGCAAGACGCTCGACGTGCTGGAAGAGGCGGCAAGGGTGTGAAGAACCTCCGGTTCTTCTAATGAGTTCGCTCCGCGAACTCTACGTGGACCGAGCCTGCCCGCCAAACAATACCGTGATCGCAGCCACAAAGGAGAGAGCTAAATGAGCCAATCATCCGGATTTCTGTATCTTCCCTTCTGGCGCGCGGGGGGCTGGGAGGATATCACCTACCGCACGCAGATCTACCTGACGCCGCTCAGCCAGGAGGCGGTGCGCCTCGGCGTGTTCCTGTACGAGAACGGGGGCCAGCCCTGGAGCGGGCACGACTTCTCCATCGAGATCGACCAGACCGTGACGCAGGCCTCGACCAATCAGAGTGGGATGCTGTCCGTCGATGTGGGGCCGGGCCAGACCGTGCGCATCGAGATCAATGTGCTGGAGCATGAGTACGGCACCGGGGAGGTCCACCTGCTGAGCGGCAGCGAGCAGGTGCCGGTCCTCGCGCGGGGCGATCTGGAGATTTTCGCGCCGGAAGCGACAGGATTTGAGATGAGTGTCGCGGAGATCAGCATCACCGGGGCGACCCCCGCGATCCTGGTACCGCGCACCTGACCGCCTGACGCATCGCCCCACCGGGCACCAGACCGTATAAAAGCGGCGCGCCACTGGTTCTGGCGCGCCTGCTTTTTATCCGGCGGTCTGATCCCCGCCTCTGGACAGGATCGGCTCGGTCTGTTCGAGCATCTCCCTGACGGTGAGCGTGCCGGGCCGGATGCCCACCTCCGTGAAGCTCTGGGCAAGCTGGGTGATGGTCGGCGGCTCGACGAAGGTCTGCATGAGCGCCTCCGGGTTGCCGAACACCTCGGCGGTCGGGCCGTCGGCCACGATCTTGCCGCCGCCCATCGCGACGACGCGCTGCGCGTAGCTGGCGACGATGGGCATGTCGTGCGTGATGATGATAATGATGTGCCCCTGCTCCTCGTGCAGCCGGACGAGGAACTCCATGATCTCGCGCGACTGGCGGATGTCCTGACCGGTGGTCGGCTCGTCGACGATGATGGCCTTCGGGCGCAGCGCGAGGATCGACGCGATGGCGACGCGCTGGCGCAGCCCCTTCGTCAGGAAGAAGGGATGTTCCTGATAGTGTTTTTCGGGCATCCCGACGACGTGCAGCGCCTCCTCGACACGCTCGCGGACCTCGTCTTTGGGGAGCTGGATGTTGCGCGGGCCGTAGGCGACCTCGTCCCACACCGAGCTGTTGAACAACTGGTGATCGGGGTTCTGGAATACGTAGCCGACCCGCTTCGCCATCTGGGTGATGGATGTGTGGCGCGTATCCAGCCCGTCGACCATGATCCGGCCCTCCGTCGGCTTGAACAGGCCGTTCAGGCACTTGGAGAGCGTCGTCTTGCCGGAGCCGTTCTGCCCGATGAGCGCCATCAGGTCGCCCTCGCGGATCGCGAGGTTGATGCCGTCGAGCGCGAGCGTGCCGTCCGGGTAGTGGTAGATCAGGTCTTCGACGCTAACGTAGGGGGTGTTCTCACTCACTGGTGGGTTACTCCTTTACGGCAGGCCGCTCAAGAAGCTGGCGGAGCGCGGCGCGGGCCTCGTCGAGCGTCAGCGGGAGCGGGCCGCGATAATAGCCGCGCTGGAGAAGCTCGTAGAAATAGCGCATCGCGCCGGGGGGGTAGACATCGTGTTCGAGCAGCATGTCCATGTGCTCGAAGAAGGGCTGCGTCTCGTCGTCGAGCAGAATCTCGCCGTCGTAGAGCAGCACCATACGGTCGGCCAGCGGGATCAGATTTTCGAGGTTGTGCTCGATGGCGATCACGGTGTTCTGCTGCTCGCGCTTCATGCGGTTCAGCACGTCGAACACGCGCTTGCGGCTGATCGGGTCGAGCATGGAGGTCGGCTCGTCCATGACGATCACGCGGGGGGCCATGCTGAGCACCGCCGCCAGCGCGACGCGCTGTTTCTGGCCGCCTGACACCTCGTAGGGCGGCTTGTCCATCAACTCGCCGATCTCGGTCAGCGGCACGACCCACTCCAGCCGCTCGCGGATCTCGTCGACCGTCAGGCCGATGTTCTCCATGCCGAACACGACCTCGTCCTCGACCGTCATGGCGGTGAACTGGGCCTCCGGGTCGGAAAAGACGACGCCGACGTAGCGGGCAAGCTGATCGGCCCGGTAGTCCTTCACCTCTTCGCCGTCGACGTGGACGCTGCCGTGCCGCACGCCGTAATACTGGCCCGGAATGAGGCCGTTGATGGAGTAGGCGAGCGTCGTCTTGCCGGAGCCGTTCGGCCCGATCACGCCGACAAAGGTGCCTTCTTCGATCTCAAGGTCGATGCCCTTCAGCGCGAACTCGGTGGTGTTGGAGTATTTCCACTCGTAGTCTTTGATCTCGATGATAGCCACGACGGACTCCTTACAGAAGCCAGTTGCTCAACAGCGTGTTCGTCAGCGAGGTTTCGAGCGTCAGCAGGCCGAAACCGTAGCGCAGCACGAGCAGGGCGATCAGCAGCAGCGAGAGCATCACCATGATCACGTAGTCGTAGGCGTGCGCCTGATAGTGCGTCAGCACGTAGTCGGCCCGCTGCGGGTTTTTCAACAGGCCGGTGAAGCTGTAGCCGCGCGCCGTCAGCGCGTTGGCGAACTCGTCCGCGCGGCGCAGCGCCAGCGCGAACAGGGGGATGATGTACATCACGAACTGCCGGATTTTATAGAAGATCGACTTCCCGGCGGGGTCGAACCCGCGCGCCTTCTCCGCCTGGCGGACGATGCCGAAGTCCTCGATCACCATGCCCACCGAGCGCAGCGCCATCGCGACGAGGTAGGTGGCGGCGAACGGGATGCGGAAGGTCCGCATCGCGATCACGATGTCACGCTCCCGCGAGGTGCTGAGAAAATAGACCATGACGAAGATCATGGGCAAAATCTGGAAATAGACGGTGATGGCGTCGATCAGGCGTTCGTAGTAGATGCGGATGCCGATCACCCGGAACAGCTCGTGGAACTCCGGGTGGTTGCCCGCAAAAACGGTGTAGGAGAGCAGGATGATGCTGCCCATCGACACGGCGACGGGCACGTAAATTTTGAGCGTCGCAAGGTTGATGCGGCTGTATGCCATGAGGCCGATGATGAGCAGCACGAGCAGGAAGTTCCACTCCGGGGCGGAGATAAAGAGCGGAAACAGGCTGACGATCATCAGAAAAACCACGCGGGTGGCGGGGTGCGTGGCGTAGATCGGCGACTCATCCGGCACGTAGCCCAGAATCGTCTTATTCACGGGTCACTTCCCTCAGAGAGTAAAAAAGGGGAGAGAGCTGCCTCTCCCCCCTTCGATGCCAGCAGGGCGATTATACCCGATCCGGGAAAGATCAGGCCAGCCACTTCTTGACGAAGGCGCGGCTGCGGATGACGACCGGGGACAGCGCCTTGAGCAGAATGACGCCGAAGACGATGCCTGCGATCTCGTTCCCGGCGAACCAGCCCCAGATGAACAGCGGGGTCGACTCGGCGGTGAGCAGCCCGAAGCCCTTGAGCACGACCAGCGGCGAGTAGAGCGCGCCGAAGATGTTGGCGAGAGTGATCGAGACGAGGAAGATCACCCAGTCGCGGCCCCTGAGCAGGCGCGGATCGGCCTTGAACTGGCGGAACGCCCAGGCGGGCAGGAATGACTGCATGGCGTTGGCCGGAATGTAGGCCAGCGACACGTAGACCGGCGTCCCGGTGATGCCGTTCGAGATGATGGGGAACAGCGCGCCTGCGATGACGCCCCACAACCCGAACCAGATCGAGCCAACGTTCTGAACGGCGATGCCGGGCCAGAAGAAGTTTACGCCGAATCCGAGCGGCAGCGTGAAACCACCAAATGCGCCTACCACCGCGCCGATGCCGATCAGCAGGGCGGTGATGACGATGTGAATCACGCCGACGGAACGGGTTTCACCGGGTTCGACTTCCCACACGTCTGACACCGGGGCATCCATCATCGTTCCCTCAGCCATGAAAACCTCCTTCGTATAAAAGCGAGTATACGGATTGCGCGACCCCCGGCAGCGCCGGGGGGAGGGTTCGCAAGGCGGCCAGCCGCGGCACAACGGGGGCGGGTAAGCCCCCATCGCCGGGCTTGTATCCAGCGCGGTGCGCGGGATACGGTCCACGGCTGGCCGCTTGCACTCCACTTGCTATAACACGGTGAGGTGGCACGGGTTGCGGTGGCCCCCGGTTTTGATATCGATCCGGGGGCCGCCGCAGAGGTGGCTGCTAGAACAGCTCGAACTGGCCGAAGATGTCGAGCGCAGGCTGGCCGGAGCCGCCGACGAAGCTCAACACGTAAACGCGCCCACTGGACGGGATGAACTGGACGATGCGCCCACCGTCGAGCGTCGCCTGCGTGCCGGGGTAAGCCCCGGCGCTGATGCTGCCCGTCGTGTAGGTCTGGCCGGGGAACTCCGCGGCCATCACTGCCGGGAGCACGTCGTCGACATCGCCTTCCTCGACGAGGATGAAGCCCGCGCCCGCGCCCTCCGGCGCTTTGAAGCGCACATCGCTGGTATCCTCGCCGGACCACGTCCACGTCCAGCCGTTGGGCACGGTGATGCCGTAACCGTAATCGTCGTTCACGTAATCGAGCACGAGCGAGGCGGACGTGACGCGCGGCAGCACCTTGAACCGCGCCCAGTAGTAACTCTCACCGAGCGAATCCGTCCGGGCTTGCAGCTCGATCTCATCACCCTCGGACGGCGGACCGCCCGGCCAGCGGTCGGCAGGCAGGACGATCAGGCCCACCTCGAAGCTGCCCTGCTCGTCCGCGCCAAGCTCATAGTACACCGGGCCGGGATCGTCGCTGCCGGGCGCGGCCCAGTGCAGGCGCACCGTCTCCTCCGGCTCGAAGCCATCCCCGTACACCATGATGATGTCCTCTGGCTCGCCAAGCTGAGGCTGAATCTGGATGCCCGGCTGCGCGCTGCGGCTGACGTTCGGCCCCTGCACGGTGTGCTGCTCCTCCCCCTCTTCCGCCCCGATCTGGGTCGGCTCCGGCAGCGGGGTCGGCCCACCGCCCGTTACGGTGGCCTCGGCGGTCTCGCTGGCGGTCGGCTCCTCGGTGGGCGTCAGGGACGCCTCCGGCGTGGCGGACGGCGTGGCCGTGCCGGACGGCAGAGTCGGGGCCAGCGCGAGCGGCGTTTGAGTCGGCGCGGCGGAGCCAGCCCCGGCATCGGCGGACGGTGTGCCATCGCCGCCGCCCAGCCCCAGCGCGCTGCACGCGCCGAGCGCCAGCGCCGTGATGATGGCAAGGCTCAACAAGAGTGCCTGTTTTTTCGACATGGATCACGCTCCTGCGACAGGCCGGGGTTCGTCCCTCGGTCGGCCTGCGCGCTAGTTTAGCACATCGGGGCCGGGCAACAACACCGCCGCCTGACGGCTACTCCGCGACGATCTCGACCGTGAGCAGTTTATCCCCCGGCTGCCGGTCCCTCATCGGGTCACGCTCGCGGATCGAGTTCAACACGTCCAGCGAATCCTGATCCGCCACCCGGCCAAACACGCCGTGCTTGCCGTCCAGCCAGGGAGTCGGCCCGTGCGTGATGAAAAACTGGCTGCCATTCGTGTTCGGCCCGGCGTTCGCCATCGAGAGCGTCCCGGCGGCGTCGTGCTTGAGATTCAGCGCGCCCTGCTCATCGTCGAAGCGGTAGCCGGGGCCTCCGCGCCCGGTGCCCGTCGGATCGCCGCCCTGCACCATGAAGTCGGGGATGACGCGGTGGAAGGTCGTATCGTCGTAGAACCCCTCCTGCGCCAGAAAGACGAAATTGTTGACCGTCGCCGGGGCCTGATCCTGAAACAGGTCCACGTGGATGTCGCCGCGCTCGGTCTTGAAGACGGCCCTGTAATTCTTGCCGGGTTCGAGGACGGTATCGGGCGGGCTGGCATACTGGTTAGCCATGCTGGCTCCTTTTTCTGTGTGGTTGGTCGATGCGCGGGGCCGGGCGGATCGCCCGCTGCGCCCCTCGCCTTACGCTGTCCCTGATCATACCGCCCTGCCCGGTATTTCGCAGATGCCCGGCACACGGTTAACCTGCGGAAGCCCGCCGTGCGTTGCTTGTGCCAGAGCGGTGTGATAGGCTTAGAGCCTGAAGCAAATAAGCGCAGTGTTGCCCTTCACCTTCAGCGGATAGACCAACCAGCGGAGACGCGTGTGGAGCGGGCGGCAGCCCGACCTATATAGGAGGAGAATCCCCGTGCGAGATGATTGTGGGCACGTGCTCGTGATCGGCGCTGCCAACCTGGACATCAAAGGACGGCCTGAGGGTGACCTGGTTCGCGGGTCGTCCGTGCCGGGGCGCATCCGCAGCAGCCTGGGCGGCGTGGCGCGCAACATCGCGGAGAATCTCGCCCGGCTGGAGGTCGAGACTGTGCTGGTGACCGCCGTCGGCGACGACGACGCGGGCGAGCGCATCCTGGGGCGAGCGGCGGGGCGCGGCATCGACATCAGCCCGGCGCTGATCGTCGAGGGGCGGCGCACCGGCGCGTACATGGCGCTGATGTCGCCGGATGGCACGCTCGACGTGGCGCTGGACGATATGTCGCTTATCTCACTGCTGACGCCCGCCTACTTCGAGGCGCGGCGCACCCTGTTCGCGGACGCCTGCCTCGTGGCGGTCGACGCGAATCTGTCGGCGGCGGCGCTGGCGAAGATCGTCGCGCTGTGTGTGGAGTACGACGTGCCACTGTGCGCGGACCCCACCTCGACCTCACTCGCGACGTGTCTCATCCCACACCTGAGCAACCTCTACATGGCCTCGCCCAACGTGCAGGAGGTGTCGACCCTGTGCGGCTGCGCGTTCGACCCGGACGATGCGCAGGAGGCGCAGGGGGCCGCCTCCCAGCTTGTGGCGCTCG
>CAZWUX010000084.1:0-5181 GCA_964637665.1 uncultured Anaerolineae bacterium | reverse complement strand
GGCGTCGACGTGGCGGTCGTGACGCTCGGCGAGTTCGGCGCGGTGTATGCCAGCGTCGACACGCGGGGCCACGTCCCGGCGATCAAGACGCAGGTCGCCGATCCGACCGGGGCGGGCGACGCGATGACGGCGGCCATCATCTTCGGGCTGCTGGAGGACATCCCGCTCGACGAGTGCGTGCGGCTGGGCGTGACGGCGGCGACGCTCACCCTGCAAAGCCGCGAGACGGTCCACCCCGGCCTGAGCGTCGATCTGCTGTATGACGAGCTGGTGTTTTAGCGAGGCGTCCGTACAGAACCTTCGGTTCTGACTGGGAGTTCGCTTTGCGAACTCCACGCGGCTATGGGGAATGACGTAGAGAAACGCAGAGCGTTTCTCATTGGGAGAACGGCTGCGCCGTTCTCCACGCGCTCCTGGCGGCGCGGGCCGGGGGATCGGCGCTGAGCGACCGCCGCTCCGGCGAGGTGGCGATGCGTCAACGAAGCGCCGGGCGTAAAACCCACTGATTACAATTAACCTGATCCACCACCTCTGAAGGACACATCTCATGCCTGTATCCGATTATCTCACCCTCGGCCCGGAGGTCGAAGCGGCGCTCGAAGCGGGGGCGCCGGTCGTCGCGCTCGAGTCGGCGGTCATCTCACACGGGCTGCCACGCCCGCAGAACGTGGAAGCCGCCCGGCGGGTCGAGGCCGCCATCCGCGAGGAGGGCGCGACGCCGGCCACCGTCGGGATCATCGGCGGGCAGATCGTCGTCGGACTGAACGACGACGAGATCCGCACGCTGGCGCTCGACGAGGACGTGATGAAAATCTCCCGTCGTGACGTTCCGCTCGCCGTTGCGCATCGCGCGCACGGTGGAACGACCGTCGCCGGAACGATGATCGCCGCATTTCTGGCGGGCATCCGGGTTTTCTCAACAGGTGGAATCGGCGGGGTGCATCGCGGGGACGCCGACGACGTATCCGCCGACCTGCCGGAGCTGGCGATGACCTCGATGGCGGTCGTGTGCGCGGGCGCGAAGGCCATCCTCGACCTGCCGCGCACGCTCGAATACCTCGAAACGGCGGGCGTGCCCGTGCTTGGCTACGAAACGGACGAGTTCCCGGCCTTCTACACGCCGTCGAGCGGGCTGCCGGTTGACGCGCGTGTCAACTCCCCGGAGGAAGTCGCCGCGCTGCTCCGCGTCAAGTGGGAGCTGGGGCTGGAGGGCGGCGTGCTCGTCGCCGTGCCCCCTCCGGAGGACGCCGCGCTGCCCCCGGACGAGGTCGAATCCGCCGTCGCGGCGGCCCAGCAGGCCGCATACGAGGCCGGGATCACGGGCGGCGACCTGACCCCATTCATGCTGTCCGAGGTCACTGCCCTGACCGGGGGCCGCAGCCTCGACACGAACATCGCCCTGCTCGAAAACAACGCCCGCATCGGCGCGCGCATCGCCGCCGCCCTGAACACCATCATGGCGATGTAAGCGCATCCACAGGCGGCCCCGCTACCTTCGCGAGCGCGGCCCGCTCGCCTTCAAAGACGCTCATCTCACGCCCAAGCGGCGCGAGGTAGCGCGCCTGATAGTCCGCCGCCCCAACGTCCTCGACGAGGTCCAATCCTCGCGCAGCCAGATATTGCCCCAGCTCAGCCGGATCGATCCCAAATATCCAGGGCGATCCGGCTTTGCTGGCAAACGCGACGATCCGCTGATCCGTTTTTGAGCGGTCCGATCCGTCGATGATCCCCCGGCGAATGTAAGTAAACACGATCTCGCTCCCAACCCCGGAGGCCCGCGAGACGAATTCGAGCGTGTTATTCACCGCTTCCGCCGTGACGTACTGCGTCACGCCCTCCCAGATGAACAGCGTTTTCCTCGCCATCTGAAAACCAGCCGCTTCCAGCACATCACCCAGCTTTTGCGTATTGAAATCGATGCCGACCAGCGTCACATGCTCAGGCAGCGACCCCAGCACTTTCTCGACGCGCGATCGCTTTAGTTCCATCGTTGCCGGGCGATCGACCTCAAAAACCCGGACACGGTCCATGCCCGCAATCCGGTAGGCCCGGCTGTCAAACCCCGCGCCGAGGATCACCACCTGCTCTACCCCCTCTTTCAACGACGCGCGCAGCACGTCGTCGATGTAGCGCGTCCTGCAAAGGAGATTGCCCAGCACGCCCGGAATCCGGCGCTCGCGTGAGGCCAGCAGCGCATCTCGCAGTTCCGGGAGAAACAGCGACCTGATGCCCATTCGCCACCCAAACGGAAGCAGATCGAGCGCAAACTGATCATTAAAGAGCCGTTCTCCTTCGGGGTAGGACAGCTCGACGGCTCGACTCGCCGCCGTAGCTAATGCCGCAAAGCTCTCGCCAAAAAGTCCCATTTTTCTTATTCCCTTGGAAGAAGGCCCGGATGCTTGCTAAAAGGTCAGGCTCGGGCACTCCGACCCTTCTATAATACAGCTTCAGGCCCCGGCGACATATCCCATAGTGCCGGCTGAGCGAAAGTCAGGTTGATCGGATACCTGAATCAAAACGAGCGCAGGCCATTGGCGGCCCACGCTCGTTTCTGATTCGGACGGCGGTTTAGAACAGGTTGACGGTCAGCGGGAAGACGAGGTGCAGCAGCAGGCCCAGCAGGAACGTTCCCCCGGCCAGCCGCGTGAAGCGAAATGCCAGCGACACGTACCACAGCGGCCACACCGTGTAACCCTCCGGCGGCTCGTCGGGCTTGGGCTGGGAGTACGCCTTCAGCGTCTCGATCAGCATCGGCACCGACAGCGCGACGGCCAGCAGCCACACGCTCAGGTCGCCCACCAGCACGAGCGCGATCACGACCGGGTAGAACAGGATGAACAACGCCTGATTCAGCCGCCGGGCGTTTTTCTCGCCGAGAAGGACGGGCAGCGTGTGGATGCCCTTCGGCTTATCCTGCGGAATCTTGTCGATGTGCTTGCCGATCAATACCGTCGTGACGAGGATCGCGTACGGCACCGTCGCGACGAGCGCCCACGCGGGCAGCGCCCCTGCGGCGGCATAGTACACGCCTCCCGTCATGAGCGGCCCCCACACGAGGAACACGCCAAGCTCCCCCAGCCCGATCCGCTTCAGGCGGACCGGCGGCGCGGTGTAGAACACGCTGATGAACAACCCGGCCACCGCAAACGCGATCACGAGCGGCCCGCGCATCACGGCCAGGTAGACCATGATCGCCGCGTCCAGCGCGTTGATCAGCAGGACGGCGAGCTGCATCTCACGCTGCGTCGTCATCCCTGAGATGATCGGGTGCGGCGCGTACTTCGCCCGGACGTAATCCTCCGAGGAGTCCAGCCCCACCGCGAGGTCAAAATAATCGTTGACGAGGTTGTTCGCCGCGTGGGCCAGCAGCAGGCCCACCACCGCCAGCGCGAGGTAAAAGCCGTTGAACCCCGGCGAGCGGATCGCCAGAAAACCGCCGATCAGGCCCGCCGTCAGCGTCATCGAGAAGACGCAGGCCCGCGTCATGACCAGCCACTTCGAGATGCCGTCCATCCGCCGCTCGCGCGGCAGGTTGCACCCCAGAATGACGGTCTTCCAATTTTCCCACAGATAGCCAAACGTCCAGCGCTCGCGCGCTGCCGTTTCCGTCGACTGCATGAGTTTCCCCCTCACACGTCAGCCGCAGGCGGGCGGACGAAAGGGGCACCGCATGGGCGCGGCTTTCAATCCTTTTAGTCGCGGCTGAAAGATCATATCAGGGTGGAGTATAACGTGCTCAGGGCGCGATTGCGAGGGGGGCGGCGCTGCGCGGCGGTCGGCAGGGCGGGGCTGCGGTACAAAACGGCTCTGCCGTTTTGACTGGGAGAAAGCGTTGCTGTCTCCACCACCGGGGGACGTATGGTTTATCGCCTTGTAGTATAATGGTGGCGACGCCAAATAGCCTCAGATGCCGGGAAACTATGGACAATCATGTCCACGTGCTTGAGCGGGTGCTGGCTATCAGCCGGAGCATGGCGCAGACGCGCCAGCTTGGGCCGCTGCTGGATTACGCCATGCGGGAGGCGGTCGATCTCGTGGGCGCGCAGCGCGGCTTCCTCGTGCTCGTCGACGACGACGGATCGCTGGACTTCCGGGTGGGCCTCAGCCGCACGGGTGAGGCTATCGAGAAGGATCAGATCAGCACGTCCATCCTGAGCGAGGTCGTGGAAACCGGTCGGCCCGTCGTGCTGGCGGACGCGCTGAGCCACGATCAATTCAGCGCGGCGGAGAGCGTCGTCAACCTGAAGCTGCGCTCGGTGATGGGCGTGCCGCTCATCACGAAAGGGGCTGCGATCGGCGCGATTCTGGTCGAGAACCGTCTGGCGGCAGGTATCTTCACCCAGGCGAGCCTCGCACCACTGATCCTGTTCGCTAACCAGGCTGCCGTGTCCATCGAAAACGCGATGCTCGTCGAGGAGCTTGAGACGCGCGTCCGGGCGCGAACTGCCGAGCTGGCCGAGGCGAACGCCCGGCTCCAGACTCTCAACGCCGAAAAAGATCGGTTTATCGCGATCGCCGCCCACGACCTGCGCGGCCCGCTCAGCAACATCGAGATGACCGGGCGGCTGCTGCTCGACGTGCGCACCGATCTGCCCTCCGAGCAGGTGCGCTTTCTGCTGAGTGACGTGCTGGAACAGACGGAGTACATGCTCGCCTTGCTCAACAACCTGCTCGACGTGTCGCGCATCGAGTCCGGGAGGCTGGAGCTTGACCTGAAGCCCGTCGTGATGGCGGATATGCTGGCGGAGACGGTGGAGCGGCACGACCGGCTGGCCGTGTCGAAGGACATTCAGGTCGTGCTGTCAGATGTGCCGGAGGGCGCGGCCCTCGCGGATCGGAATCGTCTGCGGCAGGTGCTCGACAACCTCATCTCGAACGCAGTGAAGTACTCACAGCCGGGGACGACCGTCCACGTCGACGCGAGCATGACAGACGGGCAATGGCTGATCCGCGTGATCGACGAGGGGCCGGGCATCGACCCGGTGGAGCAGGCGCGTTTGTTCCGGTACTTCGAGCGGTTGTCGACTGCCCCGACGGGCGGGGAAAAATCGACGGGGCTGGGGCTGGCGATCGCCCGCGAGATCGTGCGGGCGCACGGCGGCGAGATCGGCGTGGAAAGCGAGCCGGGCGCGGGCGCGATGTTCTGGTTCACGCTGCCGGTCGCCGGTGACTGATGGCGGG
>CAZWUX010000083.1:0-14414 GCA_964637665.1 uncultured Anaerolineae bacterium | reverse complement strand
CGTTATCGTAGATCGACATAGGCAGCGGGAAGGGCTTTTGCGCCAGCAGCCCGATCCGGGTGCGCACGACGGTGACATCCAACCCGTCGGCGTAGATGTCCTCGCCGTCCAGCCGCACCCGGCCCGCGACGCGCACGCCCTCGGTCAGCTCCAGCAGACGGTTGAGCGTCTTGAGCAGCGTCGTCTTGCCGCAGCCCGATGGTCCGACGATGGCCGTGATCTGATGGAGGGGGATGTCCGCGCTGACGTTTTTCAGGGCGTGCTGCTCCCCGTACCAGACGTTCAGCCCCTCGATGGAAAGATGCGCGTTGTAGGCCATCATAAAGTGCCTCCCCTCACCGGACGGTGTATTTGCTCAGCAGCCTGACCGACAGCCGGGCCAGCAGACTGATGCCGAGCACCATCGCCATCAGGATCAGCGCGGAGGCGTAAGCCCGCGCCTGCACGTCGGGGAACGGCGTGCTGAGCTGGAAAAACACGGCCAGCGGCAGCGAGGCCACCGGGCGCAGCAGCGACGACGGCATGTGATCCGTGTAGCCCGCCGTGAACAGCACGGCGGCGGCGTCCCCGATACCCCGGCCAAAGCCCAGCAGAACCGCCGTCATCAGGCCGGGCACGGCCTGCCTCAGCAGCACGCCCGCCATCTCGCGGCGGGTCGCGCCGAGCGCCTGCGTGGCCTCCCGCAGTTCGCCGGGGATCATCTGGAACACCTCGTCCATCGTGCGGGCCACGATCGGCAGCTCGACCAGCGCCAGCGTGACGATCCCGCCCAGCAGAGACGCCCGCAGCCCGATCAGCAGCATCACGGTGAAGCCGAACGCGCCGTAGACGATGCTCGGAATCCCCCACAGCACGTCCAGCGCCAGCCTGACCCACCCCGCGATCCGCGAGCGGCCCGCATAGGCGTGCAGGTAGACGACCACCGGCAGCGCGAGGCACAGCGCCGCCGCCGTCCCGCCAACTGCCAAGTAAAACGACCCGGCGATGGCGTTCAGGATGCCGCCCTCTCCGCCGAGGTAGTAGCCACCGGCGGAGGTTCGGGTGAGCATCTGCAAGTTTAGCGCCCGCACACCTTTGATCGTGATGGTGAACGCAATCACCCCTAACACGGCCACCACGCCGAACAGACACAGGCGCATCATCCACACGAAGAGTTTCTCCTCAAGGTGACGGCGTTTCAGGTGGTTCATACCCGCCCCCCTGCGCCGAGCCGGACGATGATCAACCGCGCGCCGACGTTGAACGCGAGCGCCGCGATCAGCAGGACGAGCGCCGCCAGCATCAGGGCCGCGTCGTAGAGCGGGATGGACATCATCTCGCCGTAGTTGTTGGCGATGAGCGCGGGCAGCGGATAGGCGGCGTCGAAGATCGAGGCGGGGACCTGCGCGATGTTGCCGATCACCATCATGACGGCCAGCGTCTCGCCGAATGCGCGCGACACGCCCAGCACACCCGCCGCGACCAGCCCGGCCCGCACCCGGCGCAGCATCACGTATTTGACCGTCTCCCAGTGCGTCGCGCCGAGCGCCAGCGACGCCTCCCGCATCCCCTGCGGGACGCTTGCCAGCACCTCCTCGACGACGGCCACCATGAAGGGGAAGATCATGATCGCCAGCACGATCCCGCCCGCCAGCAGCCCGAATCCGGTCGGGTTGTCGTAGGCGAACAGCGGGATCCACCGGCCCAGCGTCCGACCGATGGCCGGCCCGGCGCGGCGGATCAATGGGACGACGAACAGCATCCCCCACAGCCCGTAGACGACGGAGGGGATGCTCGCGAGCATGTTCACTACCGGCCTGAAGAAGGCCCGCGCGGACGAGTACTCGACGAGGTAGATGCCGCTCAGCAGGGCAGCAGGCCCGGCCAGCAGCATTGCCAGCAGGGTCACCGACCCGCTGCCGACCAGAAACGGCCAGAATCCGAACCGCCCCTGCCCCGGCTGCCACGCGCTCGAAAAGAACAGTTCGCCGGGCGGACGTGTGCTCAGCAGCGGCCACGCGCGGATCAGCAGCGCGGCGGTGATGACGAGCGCCAGCCCGCCGACGGCCAGCGTCACCACCCCGGCGCTCCAGCCGGAGGCCCGATCGACCAGCAGCCGCCACGCCGCCCGGCGACCCCGCGCTGCCGGGCGTTCCTGCGTTAACGCACCCTGTACGGTCGTGGGACGTATGGTTTCCATGCGACCCTCCCTGTGGTTAAGGCAGCCGATCGATCCCGGCTTGCAGTTGGTCGTCGGAAAGCCGCACGTAGCCGGTTTCGGTCACGAAAGCCTGCCCGTCCGTCAGAACCCAGCGGATGAAGTCGGCGGCGGGGCCGGACGGCTCACCTTTCGTCACGAGGTACAGCACGCGGGCGGGCGGCGATGGGTAGCGCCCGTCGGCGATGGCCGCGGCTACGTCATCCTGCGTCGCGTAAAAATCCTCGTCGGAGTCGATGATCCCATCCCCGTTCAGGTCGAGCGGAACGACGCGCAGCCCGGCGATCGGCTCGCCGGTTGCCGGGTCGTAGGCGAAATTCAGGTTGTTGAAGCCGATGCCCAGCGCGTCCTGCCGGATGGCCTCCGCGAGGCCGGGATCGCCCTGCATGGCGATGCCGTGCAGGTCCTCCTGCGCCATGCCGCCCAGATAGAGCGCCCACATCTCGGCGGCCCCGGCTGCATCGGCCCGCGTATAGACATGGACCTCATCGCCGTTTTCCGCCCCCGCGATCTGCCCCCACGTGACCGGCTCGCCGCTCAGCCAGATCGCCGCCCCGGTTTGCGGGGTCAGGCCCACGGTCAGCAGATCGCCGAGCACCGGGTTCTCGCTGCTGACCGTCGCGAGGACGGCATCCTTGGCGACGCCGATGGGCAGCGCCCCCTGATCCGCCTCCTCAGCGCGCACCTCGCGGGAGACCATCGCGATGTCGACCGCCCCGGCCAGCACGTCGCTCATACCTTTGCCCGCGCCGCCCGCCTGCACGTCGAACTGGACCTCCGGGTGCTCCGCGCCGTATTCCTCCGTCCAGCGCACGACCATCGGGTACAGCGCGAACGCCCCCGAAATGGCGACCGTGCCGGATTCGCCGCCGGACGATGGCTGATCCACCGGCCCGCAGGCCGCCAGCGCCCCGGCGATCACGAACACGCACAACCTAATTCTCACGAACCGATCGGTCAGCATAGTCACCTCACTCCTTCTGGCCGTTAAGCCCCGGCTTCAGGATCAACACGGGGGGCGGCAGCGTCGATTGCAGCGCCGACAGCAGCGCGCTGACGGCGTCGCCGTGCGCCTCGGCGGCCATCACCAGCAGATCGCAGGCCGTTTGGGTAAGCTCCTGCGCGATCTGCGCGGCTGGCTCCCCCTCACGCAGCTTCAGCGACCCCGCCAGCCCGGCCTGATACAGCAGGTCGGCGCAGGCGAAAAACTGCTCCCGCGTGCGCTCGCCGGGCAGCAGCCACCCGGTGAGGCCCGCCCCCGCGCCATCGCCCACCCCCATCAACGTGATCGCGGCCCGGTGCGCGCAGGCCAGCGGCAGCACGAAGCGTAACGCCTGTTCGTCCGGCGTATGGCCGCGCAGCACGACCACGATCTGCCGGATGGGGCGATCTACTTCCCCGGCGAACAGCAGCGCCCCCGGCGCAGCGCGGACCCAGCGGGCCATGCGGGCAGGATCGCCGGGGGCCGTCACGGTCAGCAAAAAACCGCCACGCAGGGCGGTGACCAGCGGATCGACATCCCCGGCAGGCGTCAGCTCCGCGCCCAGACTGGCAGCGAACAACCTCGCCAGCGGCGGGATACCGTCGCAGCACAGAATCCGCGATCCGGCGTCACATTCGTTCCGCCAAACGTGCCGGATGGCGGCGCGAACCTCATGGGTCGCGGTCTGGACCGGCACGATGGGCGTTCTCAGCAGGCTTTCAAGCAGAGCGACGGGTTTGCTATCTTCGGGAAGGGCCATCGCGACGGTCAACCGCCCCCGATCCTCGCCGACGGGCAGCGCAGTGTAATACTCCGCCAGCCCGCGCGGCAGCCGCCGGGCAACTGCCGGGTCGATGGGGATATCCCGTATGGAAAGGAGTGGATAGCGTCTGCCAGCCATGACAGACAGTGTAGAGCGGACGCTCAGAAAAAACGGTAGCGGAGGGGGAACGATCCGGTAACAGCGCCGTAACAGTTTGGCGCGGTGCGCCGCTACCGCGCCTAGCCCTCGTCGTGGGGAGCGGGCCGCTCGGCGGCGAAGGCATAGCCGACGCCGGGCACGGTCTCGATATAAACCGGGTTGGAGGGGTCCGGCTCCAGCTTGCGGCGCAGCCGGTAGACGAGCTGCTTGAGGATGGTCCGGTCGGCGTCGTGCGGCCCCCACACCGCGGTGATCAGCGCGTCGGCGGGCAGCACGTGCCCGGCGTCCAGCATCAGCGTCTCCAGCAGGCGGGCCTCCAGCACGCTGAGCTGGATCGGCTCGTCCTCCACGCCGTGCAGTTCGAGGCGCTCGCGCTCCAGCGTCAGCCCGGCAGCGGCGATCGGCCCCGGCACGACGGCGCCATCGGTGCGTCGCAGAGCAGCCTTGACGCGGGCCAGCAGCTCGCGCGGGCTGAACGGCTTGACGATGTAGTCATCCGCGCCCAGCTCCAGCCCCAGCACCACGTCGTCCTCTTTATCCCGCACGCTGAGCATGATGATAGGGGTGTCCGCCTGTGCGCGGACCTGGCGGCAGACCGCCAGCCCGTCCAGCCGGGGCAGATTCAGGTCCAGAATGATCAGGTCCGGCGCGTCCGACTGCCACTTCTCGATCGCGATCAGGCCGTCGTGTGCGGCCACGACCTCGTAGCCCTCCTGACGCAGCGAATAGGACAGCACCCCGGCCAGCGCCAGATCATCCTCGACGACCAGAATCCTCATAAGACGCGACTCGCTTCCTGAACGACGTTGACGGTAAACCAGAATTCCGCCCCGCCGCCGGGCCGCTCCGACACGCCGATCGCACCGCCGTGCCCGTCGACGATCGTCTTGGCGACGGCCAGCCCCAGCCCGATGCCGTACTGCGAGTGGTCGTCGGGCTGGTCGAGCCGCATGAAGCGCCGGAAAAGCATCTGCCGCTCCTCCTCAGGGATGCCCGGCCCGCGATCGGCGGTCGTCACCCTGACCGCATTATCCAGCACATCGAAGCTCAGATCAATGGCGCTGTCCGGCGGGCCGTATTTGCTGGCGTTCGACAGCAGGTTGATAAAGACCTGACCCAGCCGGGCCGGGTCGGCCTGCACCTGTGGCAGGTGGGGTGGCTCGGCCAGCGTCAGCGTTTGGCCGCGCGCCGTCAACAACGGCCTGACCATCTGCACGGCCTCCGCCAGCACGACGTTCAGATCGGTCGCGCGCAGATGCAGGTCGAAGCGCCTGGCCTCGATGCTGCTGCTTTCGAGCAGGTTGTTGATCAGGGTGTGCAGGTTCAGGATGCCAAGCTGCATCGACGCGAGAAGCTCCTCCACGCCCGCCTGAGCGACCTGCGGATGGTCGGACAGCAGTTCGAGGCTGGCGTTCAGCGCGGCCAGCGGCGTGCGGAACTCGTGCGTGATGTTGGCGAGGATGTGCGCGCGCAGGTTTTGCGCGGCCTCCTCCTCGGTGATGTCCTGAAAAACCAGCACCACCTGCACGTCGTCGCTCTCCGGCGGCGCGAGCCGCTCCCCGGACAGCGCCAGCGTCAGCGGGCGGCCAGCGGGCGTGATCACGTCTACCTTCTGGCGCTTGCCGCGCGGCGGCAGGCGGTCGAGGAAGCCCTCGCCATCCCCCGACAGCCGGAAAACGGCCTCAAGCGGCTGGCCCAGCACCTCGTCGCGGCGGCAGCCCAGAATACGCTCGGCCCCATCGCTGAAAAAGGTGATGCGCCCGGCGGTGTCGAAGGTCATCACGCCCTCGACGATGGACTGGATCAGCGTCTCGGCCCAGACTTTGGCGCGGGAGAGTTCCTCCATCGTTTGCTGGATGCTGGCCCGGCCTTTTTCGAGGGCCGTCGCCAGCGTCACCACCTCGTCGGGGTCGCCCGGAATGGCCACGGGTGCGGCCAGATCGCCCTCGCTCAGCCTGTGCGCCGACTGAGTGAGCTGGGCCAGCGGGCGCGTCAGGGAGCGGGCCATCAGTACGCCTAGCAGCCCACCGAACAGGGCGATCCCAACGACGCTGGCGATGACGAGTTCCAGCGTCCGCTGACGCGCGGTTACGAACTGGCCGATCGGCAGAGCGACCTCCAGAGCGGCTGCCGGGGGCTGTGATCCGCTCGCCAGCGGGATCGTGCCGACGTAGTAAGGCTCGCCCCCCAGCCACGCCACGCTTAACACATCGCGAGGGGATGACCCGGCGACAGGCGCCTCACGCAGCCCGGCAAGGCTCGCCGCCACGCGCTCTTCATTCCACAAAAGGGTCTGTTCCGCCCCGGTCTGGCGGGCGATCTGACCCAGAAATGCGGCGTCGAGATAGCGCCCGACGACGACCACGCCGCCAGCCCCCTCGACGGGGGCCGACGCCGCGATGACCACCGCCCCGGCGGCGTCATCCCATACGAATACCGCCACGCCGGGTTCGGGCGTGGGGATGGTGGGACCGCTGCCGGGCGCGAGGGGTGCGCCCTCCGGCCCCACGACGGCCAGCAGATCGAGATCGGTGCTGCGCTGTAGGGTCTGGAGATAGGCGGCCAGATCGGCGGTCTGACCGTCTTCGAGCAACCGCAGCAGTGTGGGGCGCTGCCCGGCAAGCTGAGCGAGGTCGACCAGCCGATCCTCCTCAGCCTGAATAAGCGCCGCCGTCGCGCGCTGCACGTCCGCCGCATGGGTGCGGGCCTGCTGGTCGAGCGCGTTCTCGATCAGCCAGATGCCCGGAATGCCCGCCAGCCCGGCAGTGATGACCGTGATAATCACAAAGGCCAGCAGCAGGCGCGCAGTCAGGCCCCGGATTCTGCGCATCGCCGTCCTCTCGATCTTCTCTGCGGACGTATTCGCCGCTCAAGCTGCATCTGCCGCCATTGTACCGGGAAAGCGATCGATTGACCGCAAATCTGGCGGCGGAAACGGCGGCGCTTCAACCAAAAAACTTGAAAACGCCGCCAGAGACTATACATTCAACATTAAAGTTTCCATCATAAACGAAGTTCGATCGGAATGCGCCGGGTTCGTAAACGGCCCGGATGCCAACCGTACGGTAGTCGACGGCTGTTCCCGTTGCGACTCGATGCACAGGTTGATTTACTCTATTCACAGGTCGTGAGCGAATTGAGTTCCCAGGGGCTGACCCGATGGACGAAACGTCCAGTTCGACCCCGGTCACGGCAGCCAGCAAATGGCCCGCGTGGGCGCGAACCGCGCGGAAAATCGTGGGGCGCGTCCTGCCGTTTGCACTCGTGATCCTGTCCGCGCTGGCGGGCGCGCTGCTCTTCAACCTGCTCTTCCCCGCCCCCACCCCGCCCAGCCAGAACGAGATCGACGCGAGAATTTCGGAGGTGATGGCCTCGGCCACACCCCCGCCCGCGTATTCGTCGCAGGTATACCAGGTGATCTTGCCGTCGCTCGTGTTTATCCAGACGCAGCAGGAAGACACGGAAGAAGGAGGGTTCGGCATAGGCAGCGGCGTGGTCGTCAACGACAGCGGCGACATCCTGACCGCGCTGCACGTCGTCGAGGACGCGACCGCGGTCGAGGTCCACTTTGCGGATGGCAGCGTAGCCGCCGCAGCGCTTCTCTCGGCGGACCCGGAGAATGACATCGCCGTGCTGCGCCCCGATCAGCCGCCGGAGCTGATCGTCCCGGCGGTGCTGGGCAACCCGGGGGCGATGCGCATCGGGGATCAGGCGTTCGTGGTGGGCAACCCGCTGGGGCTGGCAGGCTCGATGAGCGCCGGGGTGATCTCCGGCTTCAACCGGTCGACCTTCGTCGAGGGCAGCGAGCAGCGGTTGGAAGGGCTGATCCAGTTCGACACGGCGGTCAATCCGGGCAGCTCCGGGGGGCCGCTGCTCAACCGGCAGGGGCAGGTCGTGGGCGTCGTGACCGGGCTGGCGAATCCCACCGATCAGAACTTCTTCGCGGGGATCGGTTTCGCCGTGCCGATCGGCACCGCCGTGGCCGCAGCGGGCGGCGGGCCAGCGTATTAGCGGATTCGGATAACGGAAGCAGAAACGGGCGGACCGATTTACGTTTTTTCGTAAATGTGACCAAGAGGGCCATCAATGGAAGAAATCATGGATCACCCGCAGGATTCCAACCACGACAGGCCGATGGAAGAAGTGCTGTACGAGGTCAAGAAGATCATCGTCGGGCAGGATATCCTGCTGGAACGGCTGATCGTCGCCCTGCTGGCGCGGGGGCACATCCTCGTCGAAGGCGTGCCGGGCCTCGCGAAGACGATGGCGATCAAGACGCTGGCGGCGTCCATCGGCGGGGAATTTCAGCGCATCCAGTTCACGCCCGACCTCGTCCCGGCGGACCTGATCGGCACGCGCATCTACAACCAGAAAACCGCCGAGTTCAACACGTCGTTCGGGCCGGTGTTCACCAACCTGCTGCTGGCGGACGAGATCAACCGCGCCCCGGCCAAGGTGCAGAGCGCGCTGCTGGAGGTCATGCAGGAGCGGCAGGTGACGATTGGCCGGGAGACGCATAAGGTCCCCAACCCCTTCCTCGTGATGGCGACCCAGAACCCCATCGAATCGGAGGGCACGTACCCGCTGCCGGAGGCGCAGGTCGACCGGTTCATGCTCAAGGTGCTGGTCGGATACCCCAGCCCGACGGAGGAATTCGTCATCGTCGAGCGCATGACGGGCGTCTTGCAGGCGGTCAGACAGGTGATCGGCACGGATGACCTGCTCGACCTCCAGCGGGCGGCGGACGCCGTGTACGTCGACCCGGCGCTGATCGACTACGCCGTCAAGCTCGTCTCGGCCACGCGCAGCCCGAAGCTCGTCGGCGAGGGCGATCTGGGGTCCCTCATCTCGTTCGGGGCCAGCCCGCGCGCCTCGATCAACCTGATCCTCGGCGCACGCGCGCTCGCATTCGTGCGGGGCCGGGGCTACGCGCTGCCGCAGGACGTGCGCGACCTCGTGCCCGACGTGATCCGGCACCGGCTGGTCCTGTCGTACGAGGCGCTGGCCGATGACATCAGCGCCGACGACCTGCTGAAGCGTATTCTGAACGCCGTTCCGATGCCGGAGGTTCCGCTGCATGAGCGCCAGCGCGCCAGCATCGGCTAACAGCAGCGCCCCGACGCCTGAGCGAATCCTGCGGCGCATCGAGTGGCGGGTGATCCGCCGCCTCGACGGCCTGATGCAGGGTGATTATCGCACGCTGTTCTACGGGGATGGGCTGGATTTCACCGACCTGCGGGAGTACCAGCCGGGGGATGACATCCGGCATATCGACTGGAACGTGACCGCCCGCATGGACAGCCCGTACGTGCGCCAGTACGTCGAGGACCGGGAGATCACGGCGTGGTTTCTGCTCGACCTCAGCCCGTCGATGACGTTCGGCCCGGCTGAGCGGCCCAAAGAAAGCGTGCTGATCGACCTCGTCACGACGCTGGCGCGGCTGCTCACGCGGGGCGGGAACCGGGTGGGCGCGATCCTCTATAACAACAACCGGATCGCGCGCATCGTCCCGGCAGGGGTAGGACGCAACCAGGTGATGCGTCTGGTGCATGAATTACTGAGGCTGACAGATGCGCCGACCGGGGTCACGACCGACTTAAACGTGCTGCTCAGCGCCGGGCTGAACACCCTGCAACGACGTTCCCTCGTGATCGTCATCTCCGATTTCATCAGCGAGCCGGGCTGGCAGCGGGCCTTATCTCTGCTCAACCGCCGCCACGAATTGATCGGCATCCGGCTGTGGGACCCGCGCGAGGTCGAGCTGCCCGACGCCGGGCTGATCGTGGTAGAGGACATCGAGACGGGCGAGCAGCTTTTCGTGGAGACGAGCAGCCCCGAATTTCGCCGCCGCTTCGTCGAAGCCGCCGAGCGGCGCGAGGCGGCGCTCAAGCAAGACCTGAGCCGGGCAGGCACGGACCTGTTTCAGGTGTCGACGGAAGAGGATTTAGTCGGCGCTATCGTGCGGATGGCCGCGCTGCGTAAAAAGCGGAGAAGATAGCGATCATGTCGTTCACCTGGCCGTGGATGCTCATCACGCTGCTGCTGATCCCCGCGTTTGCCGGGGCGTATATCGCGCTGCTCAGAAAACGGCGGGGGGCCGTGACCGATCTGGGGCCGCTGGGCGTCGTGCAGGACAGCACGGGGCGCAGCGGGACCCGCCAGCGCCACATCCCGGCCTCGCTCTATCTGGCCGGGCTGATGCTGCTGCTGTTCGGCCTGTCGCGGCCTGAGTTGTTCGTCGACCTGCCGCGCGTGGAAGGCACGGTCATCCTCGCCTTCGACGTGTCGAACAGCATGACCGCCGACGATCTGGAGCCGACGCGTATGGAGGCGGCCAAAACCGCCGCCCGGACCTTCGTCGAGAACCAGCCGCCCGGCATCCGGGTCGGTGTGGTGGCCTTCAGCAACGGCGGGCTGATCGTGCAGACGCCGACGAACGAGCAGGGCGAGGTGCTGGCCGCCATCGAGCGCCTGACCCCGGAAGGGGCCACCTCGCTCGGACAGGGCATCTTTAGCTCGCTCAACGCGATCGCCGGAAAACCCATCCCCGCCGACCCGGCGGCCATCGAGGAGGGCACGCTGGAGCTGGATACCGGCGCGTACTCCTCGTCGGTGATTTTGCTGCTCACCGATGGCGAAAATACGAATGCGCCGGATCCACTGGAAATCGCGCAGCTTGCCGCCGACGCCGGGGTGCGCATCTACCCGGTGGGCATCGGCAGCGCGGAGGGGACCGTCCTGCAAATCGAGGGCTTCAACGTCCTGACCCAGTTGAACGAGCCGGTCTTAGAGCAGATCGCCAGCATGACGAACGGCACGTACTACCACGCCGAGGACGAAGAAACCCTGAACGAGATTTACGACAGCGTGGACTTGCAGCTAACGACGCGTGGAGAAAAGACCGAGGTGACCGCCATCTTCGCCGGAGCGGGCTTGCTGCTCTTCCTAATCGGGGGATGTCTGTCGCTGCTGTGGTTTGGGAGAATGCCGCTATGAGTTTTCTCTGGCCGCGATTTTTACTGCTCCTGCTGCTCGTCCCGCTGCTGATCGCGCTCTACATCTGGGCTCTGCGCCGCAGGCGCAAATTTGCCGTGCGCTACTCCAGCCTGTCACTGATCCGTGAGGCGCTGCCGGGCCGCTCCCGCTGGCGCCAGCACGTACCCTTTGCGCTGTTTCTACTGGGCGTGGCCTGCCTGGGCACGGCGGCGGCCCGCCCGCAGGATGAGGTGCAGGTTCCGCTCAGCCGCACGACCATCATTCTGGCGCTCGACATCTCGCGCAGCATGTGCGCCACCGACGTTTCCCCGAACCGGCTGGCCGTCGCGCAGGAGGCCGCGCTCGAATTTATCAAGAATCAGGCGGATGACACCCGCATCGGCATCGTCGCCTTCGCCGGGTTCGCCGAGATCGTCGTGCCGCCCACCAACGACAAACAGGTGCTGGAAGACGCCGTCGCGAACTTCACGACCTCGATCGGCACGGCCATCGGCAGCGCCACGCTCAAGTCCATCGACGCCATCGCCGAGGTGAACGAGGCGGTCGCGCCCAGCGCCCTCAACCTGAGATCGGAAGGCGGTGGCATCTCCCCGCCGGAGGACGGCCTCTACCAGCCGGATATCATCGTGCTGCTGACGGATGGGGCCAACAGCCGGGGGCCGATGCCGCTCGACGCCGCCCGGCAGGCCGCCGACCGACAGGTGCGCATCTACACCATCGGCTTCGGCACGACGAACCCTCAGCAGATGGTCTGCACGCCGGAGCAGCTTGGCGGCGACGCATTCAACGACTTCGGCGGCGGGTTTGGCGGTGGGTTCGGCGGGGGCTTCGGCGGGGGCGGGGGTTTCCGCCGGTTCCTCATCCTCGACGAGGCCGTTTTGCAGGGGATGGCCGACATGACCGGCGGCACCTACTACCGAGCCGAAAACGCGGACCAGCTTTACGACGTTTTCCTGAGCCTGCCGAACGAGATCATCTTCCAGAAAGAGCGCGTGGAAATCAGCTTCATCTTCACCATTCTGGGGGCCGCCTTCGCCGTCGCCGCCGTCGCGCTTTCCGTGCTCTGGCACCGGTTCCCGTAAAAAAGCCCGCCTCGCCGCGTCATATCAAGCAGAACGACGGTGATGGTAGTTGACAGGGATATATAGGATGATCACCCACCGCTGGATCGCGCTGGCCGCCGCCTCACTGGCGCTGGCTGGCTGCGGAGGCGCGGCGACCGCCGTCCCTCCGACCACAGACACCGGGGTTGCAGACGTTTCCCCGGCGACCGCCACAGAAGAGCAATCCCCGGCTGCGACTGCCGAACAGGCCGCCGAACCCACCGAACCGGCGGCGACCGGTGCGGACGCCGCCCCGGAGGCGGCGATCCTGCCTATCACGGGCGAAGATGTGGATATCGCCAGCGGCGGGCAGGCGTATCCCTCCTATCTGGCCGCCCCCACAGAGGGCGGGCCATATCCGGGTATCGTGCTGGCCCATTCGATCAACGGCATGGAACCGGGCTACCGAACGCTCTCCGACCGGCTCGCCGAGGAGGGCTACGTCGTGCTGGCGCTCGGCTGGCAGACCTTCGAGCGCACCCCGCCACAGGACACCGTCCGGGGGCTGATCGAGGACGGCATCGCGTTTCTGTCGGCCCGCAGCGACGTGGACCCCGACCGGATGGGCCTGACGGGGTTCTGCATCGGCGGCTACTACACGATGCTGTTCCTCCCCCAGATCGACGCATTCGACGCGGGCGTGGCGTGGTATGGCTTCCCCTATCGCGGCGATCCCCAGCCCGCCGACCTGATCGGCGATCTGGACGCCCCGATGCTGATCATTCACGGCACGGCGGATAACCCCAGCCCGATTGAGGACATCTACCGCTACACCGAGGCGCTGGACGAGACGGGCAGGACGTTCGAGCTTGAGGTGTACGACGGCGAGCCGCACGGCTTCATGCTGGCAGACGGCGAGATGCGACAGGACGAGGTCGCGATGGACGCCTTCGCGAAGATGGTCGACTTCTTCCGCCGCAATCTGTAAGGCCGGGGCGACGGAGCCTCTCCTGTCCCCATCCAGCACGTCCCCCGGCTGAGATCCGCCGTTCGTTCAGCGTGCCGACTTTCCAGAATAGGCCTCCCGGCGTATAGTTTTCAATAATCGGACCAGCGACGGGCCATAAATTTCATCCGTTGTTAATATTGCCCCGGTAAAATCCATACTCGATGTGACCAGTGGGGATTTCGCAGTCATCCATGACCGAACTCATGTCGTCCATACGTGACCACCACCTTCCGGGAATCGAGCTATCCGACGGGGCCATCTACCCGCAGTACGACGGGCAGTCGATCCTCAACATCCCGTCGAGCGTGTGCCACCTGCTGGACATCCCTCCCCTCCCCGCCCCCCCGCTGAAGCCGGAAATTCTGGCCCCGCTGGGGAGCGGTTATCGCAACGTCATCGTGATCCTGGTCGATGCGCTGGCCTTCCACCGGCTGGAGCGCTGGGCAGCGGACGACGGTCTGGTCTGGGACGATCTGGCCGGGAACGGCGTGCTGGCCCCGCTGACCTCCGTCGTGCCGAGCACGACGAGCGCTGCCATCACCACCCTGTGGACGGCGAGTCCACCCGCCCGGCACGGCGTCATGGGCTACGAGATGTGGCTCAAAGAGTATGGCATCGTCGCCAACATGATCCAGCATAAGCCGATGAGCTTCATGGACGGGGCGGGCAGCCTGCGCGAGGCGGGCTTCCGGCCTGAGACGTTCCTCCCCACCCCGTCGATCAGCGGCCACCTGCGCGCCCACTCGATCACGCCGCACGTCTTTCAACACTACGGCATCCTCCACTCCGGCATGTCCGAGACTTTTTTCGGGGATGCCGACCTGCACGCCATCAGCACCCCGACTGACCTGTGGATCAGCGTCCGCGAATTCTTGAACCATTTACCCGGCGGGCGCAACTATATCTGGGTCTACTGGAGCGTGGTGGACGGCCTGTCGCACCTGCATGGGCCAGACAGCGAATGGGCCAGGGCCGAATTTCAGGCGTTCAGCGCCGCCTTCGAGCGCTATTTTCTGGATAAGCTCAGCCCGGCAGCCCGCGCCGACACGCTGCTCATCCTGACCGCCGATCACGGCCAGATCACGACCGACAAGTCGATCACGAACAACGACCTCAACTACCATCCCGACCTGCTGGGCAGGCTGCACATGCGGCCCAGCGGCGAGAACCGGCTCGCGTACCTGTTCGTGCGCCCCGGCCAGATGGAGGCCGTGCGCGAGCTGATCCACGCCGCGTGGCCGGAGCAGTTCGACCTGCTCGACCCG
>CAZWUX010000082.1:0-14485 GCA_964637665.1 uncultured Anaerolineae bacterium | reverse complement strand
TCGCCATGTGGCTGCCGAACACGCCCCGGTAGGTGTGCAGCTCGTCCAGGACGACGACGCGCAGGTTGGCGAAGAAGCGCGCCCACCGGCTGTGATAAGGCAGGATGCCCACATGCAGCATGTCGGGGTTCGAGATGACGATCCCGCCCTCCCGCCGGATGCGCGTCCGCCGCCCCGACGGCGTGTCTCCATCGTATACGTCGAACCGGATCGGCTCCTCCGGATCCAGCGCGTCGATCAGCTCCCCCAGCGCCGCCGCCTGATCCTGCGCCAGCGCCTTCGTCGGGAACAAATACAGCGCCGTCGCGTCCGGATCGTGCAGCACCCCCTGTAACGCCGCGAGGTGGTAGGCCAGTGACTTGCCCGACGCCGTCCCCGTCACGACGACGACGTGCTGCCCCGCCAGCGCCGCCTCGACCGCCTGCGCCTGGTGGCTGTACAGCGGCGAGAGGTCCATCCGCCGGGTGAGCGTCACCAGCCGCTCGTCGAGCGCCGCCGGGAAGTCCACATAGCGCGCCGGGCGCGCCGGGATGCGCTCCCACGCCGCCACATTCTTCATAAAACGGTCGTCGAGCCGCAGATTTTCGAGAAGCTGTGCGAGGTCCATGCGCGTAGTGTAGCCCTAGAACGCATGTTTGTACAAAAACGGCCCGCCCCACCGGGCCATTATTATTTGGGGATGGAGGAACGCCCGCCCCCCGCCGGGCCGCGCTGGCCCCCCGCCGGGCTTTTCGTTGGGTGGAGAGCGAGCGTCCGGGGCGTCCCGCCCACAGTCACCCCGCTTGCAGACTTTTTTCCGCGTCAGGATTCCATCGGGCAGGCTGCCCGCCCGCCTGTTATAATGGCGGCATGATGACCACAAACGAGGACACACCGCCACACGTTGCCCTCAGCGCCCATCTGCTATCGGGCGAGGCGTCTTACCGCAGTGCCGGGATTCACGGCTATTTGTATAACGTTATAGCCCGCCTGCCAGACGCCGCGCCGGAGATGCGCTTTACGGTGCTGACCGGATCGGACAAGCCGCCGGAGCATCCCGCTCTGGCCGTTCACCGCGCCAGCCTTCCAACCACCCACCCCATCCCCCGGATTCTATGGGAGCAGCTTGCCTCCCCGTTCGTGCTGCGCGGCCTCCAGCCCGATCTGCTGCACGGGATGGCCTTCGCGCTGCCGCTCACGTGGCGCGGCCCCTCGGTCGTGACCATCTTCGACCTGAGCTTCATGCGCTACCCGGAGCGACTCGGCGCGTTCCGCCGGATCTATCTGGGCATGGCCGTGCGGAATTCCGTCCGGCGTGCCCGGCGGGTCATTGCCATCTCGCAGAGCGGCAGGCAGGAGATCGTCGAGCTGCTCGGCGTGCCGGAGGATCGCATCGACGTGGCCTATCCCGGCGTCGGCCCGGAGTTCTACCCGCGCGCGGCGGAGGAGGTCGAGGCGTTCCGCGCCCGCGAGGGCCTGCCGGAGCGCTACATCCTGCATCTCGGCACGCTGGAGCCGCGTAAGAACCTCAACGTGCTGCTGCACGCTTACGCTAATCTGCCCCAGCGCGCTTCCGTCAAGCTCGTGCTGGCCGGGGGCCGCGGCTGGCGGACCGAGCCCGTGCTGGCCCTGATCGAACAGCTTGGCCTGAAGGACGACGTGATCCTGCCGGGCTTCATACCGGGCAGCAGACTGCCGATGTGGTACAATGCGGCGGAGTTGCTGGCCTACCCCTCCGTGTATGAGGGGTTTGGGATGCCGCTCATAGAGGCGATGTCCTGCGGCGTGCCCGTCGTCGCCTCCGACCGGACCTCGCTGCCAGAGGCGGCAGGCCCCGGCGGCGTGCTGCTGCCCTCCGACGACGTGGCGACGTGGACCGCCATGCTGGCCCGCCTGCTCGACGACCCGGAGCGCCGCGCCGAACTGGCTGCGCAGGGCCGCCAGCACGCGCAGACATTTGAATGGAAGCACACCGCCCGGCAGACGGCTGAATCGTACCGCCGGGCGCTTGCAGTGGAGGATTGACCGCACGTGACACGTAACAAGGTGGCGTTCTGGCTGACAGCTGCGCTGGACGCCCTCCTTATCAACGTGGCGTTTGTGCTGGCTTACCTCATCCGCTACCAGCTTGAGCTGCCGACACCCGTTGAAGAGCAGTTTTACGTGCCCTTCACGCCCTATATCCCATTCGCGCTGCTGTTCACCGCGCTGTGCCTGCTGATGTTCTACATCGACGGGCTGTACAACACGAGCCGCCGCCACCGCGTGCTGAGCGAGATGTACCGCGTCACGAGCGGCACCGCGACCAGCATCATCGCGGTGATGGCTGTCACGTTCTTCACCCAGCCAGAGGCCTACTCCCGTGTCATGATGGTGCTGGCTGCCGTGCTGACCAGCATCTTCCTCGGCCTCTCTCGTCTGGCGCAGAATGCCATCATCGCCGATCGCCGGCGGCGCGGCTACGGCACCGAGCGCCTGCTGGTGCTCGGCGCGGGCGAGGTCGGGCGCGCCGTCATGCGGACCATCCTCGCCAGCCCCAGCCTGGGCTATCGCATCACCGGCTATCTCGATGACGACCCGGAGAAGCAGGGCGGGCTGGGGCGCATCCCCAGCCTCGGCAGCCTCGATCGCCTGACGGGCATCCTGAAGGAGCAGAAGGTCGACACGGTGATCATCACCCTGCCCTGGGCGCATCACCGCAAGATCATGCAGATCGTCGACTGGTGCGAGGTGGCGGGCGTGCGGGTGCGCGTCGTGCCGGACGTTTTCCAGCGCCGGATGCAGAACGTCGATTTCGAGACGCTGAACGGCATCCCATTGATCAGCCCCGGCCCGGAGGAGCTTTCGTCGAGCGCCTGGCTGCTCAAGCGGGCGGTCGATGTCGCCATCGCGGTGCTGACGCTGCCCTTTTTCCTGATCATCTACCTCCTGAGCGCCGCCCTGATCAAGCTCGACACACCCGGCCCTGTGATCTACCGGCAAAAGCGCATCGGCAAGGACGGCCAGGAGTTCGAGCTGCTGAAATTCCGCACGATGGTCGACGGCGCCGAACGTTTGGCGGAGCAGGTCGCCCACCTGAGCAAATATAAAGACGATACCCTCATCAAGGTTCCCGACGACCCGCGCATGACGCGCGTCGGGCGATTTCTGCGCCGCATGAGCATCGACGAGCTGCCCCAGCTTATCAACGTCCTGCGCGGCGAGATGAGCCTCGTCGGGCCGCGCCCCAACATCCCCGCCGAGGTCGCCCAGTACGACGCGTGGCAGCGCAAACGCCTGAACGTGCTGCCCGGCATGACCGGCCTGTGGCAGGTCAGCGGGCGCAGCGATGTGCCCTTCGACGAGATGTGCCTGCTCGACATTTTCTACATCGAAAACTGGTCGCTTGGACTCGACATTCGCATTCTTCTTCAAACCATCCCACATGTCTTATTCGGTAACGGAGCGTACTAGCAATGGCTGGCTTTTCCCTGTTCCCAACGTCCTCGACCCTTGTGAAGGAGCTGGTGCTCGATTCCGGCGAGCGCGACCGCCTGACCGGTTTTCTCCAGCGCATCGTGCAAACCCCCAGCCCTCCCGGCCAGGAAGGCGATGTCGCCGCCCTCGTCCAGCAAGAGCTGCATGACGGCGGCGTCGAGGACGTGCGGGTCGACCGCGCGGGCAACATCATCGTGACTCTGGGCGACGGCGACGGCCCCACGCTGCTGTACGACGCCCACATGGACACCGTCGTCGCGACCGACGCCCGCTGGCCCTACGCTCCCTTTGACGGGGCCATCGTCGACAACGTGCTGTACGGCCTCGGCGCGTGCGACATGAAGGGCCCACTGGCGGCGATGGTCTACGCCGCCCGCCAGCTTGCCCGCAGCGAGACGCCCCTGCACGGGCAGCTTATTCTGGCCTTCGTCGTGCAGGAGGAGCCATGCGAGGGCTGCGCGCTCAAGGTGTTGGTCGAGGAGGCGGACCTGCGCCCCGACTGGGTGCTGCTGGGCGAGCCGAGCAGCCTGCGCGTGATGCGCGGCCACCGCGGGCGCGTCATGTTCCGCGTGACGGTGCACGGAAAAAGCTCACACGCCTCCAGCCCCGAACTCGGCCAGAACGCGATCACAGCCGCCGCCCGGCTGATTTTCGGCATCGACCTGCTGGCCGCCGACCTCGCCACCGACCCCTTTCTGGGGCCGGGCACCATCGCCGTGACGCACATCGAGAGCCAGGCCCCCAGCCTGAACGCCATCCCCGACACCTGCACCTTCTACATCGACCGCCGCCTGACGCTCGGCGAGACGCCCACCCGCGCCCAGGCGCAGATCGAGGGCGTCATCGAGCGTGAGGGCATCGAGGCCGACCTTGAGGTTGTCGTCTTCCGGGCGGAGTCCTACACGGGCTACCCGCTCGAAACCCGCGAGGCATTCAACGCCTGGGCGCTCGATCAGGATCACGTCCTGCTCAAGACGACGCTCAAGGCGGTGCAGCAGGTCACGGGGGAGAATCCGATTATAGGCCACTGGGCCTTTTCGACCGACGGCGTCTACAGCATGGGCGAGGCGCAGATTCCGACCGTCGGCTACGGCCCCGGCGACCCCCAGCACGCCCACACGGTCCACGATCAGGTGCGTCTGGCGGACGTGGCGCAGGCCGCGCACGTCTACGCCGTGCTGGCCGCCAACCTGCTCGACGGCTCGTAGCCGCAACTTCACCGAATAACCCGGCATCTGCCCCCCATCTGATCCGACTCGCCCGGTCTTTCCTCCCCCAACCACACAAATCCCGCCGATCTCGCCTGCGTTTCTCCACGTCATGAGGGAGGGGCCGAGGGAGGGGTCAGCCGTTCTTTACTGAAACCAAACGAACCCGCGCTGCATCCAACCCAATGTGTGGGTGAAATCCATACGCGCCCCTGCGGGCGCGATAATCGTACGCGATGTAGCAAAAGTGGAGAGACGACGATGTCACTGTTGGACGACAAGACACGCCACGACGTGTCAGAGATGCTGGAAGACCTGGGCGGCCCGGTCCGCGTCCTGATGTTCACGCAGGAGTTCGAGTGCCAGTACTGCCGCGAGACGCGCGAGATCATCGAGGAGATCGCCGCCCTGTCCGACGACGTGTCGGTCGAGGTCTACGATTTTCAGGCCGACGCCGAACAGGCCGAGAAATACGGCGTCGACAAGATTCCCGCGCTCGTGCTGCTCGGCGCGGACGACGCCGACTACGGGGTGCGCTTCTACGGCATCCCCTCCGGCTACGAGTTCAGCTCCCTGCTGCACGACCTTCTGGCCGTGTCCGCCGGGCCTGACGCGCTCGACCTGTCGGACGAGACGCTGGGCTACCTCGAAGAGCTGGAGGCCGACCTGCACTTTCAGGTGTTCGTGACGCCCACCTGCCCCTACTGCCCGCGCGCCGTCGTGCTGGCCCACGCGCTCGCCATCGCCAGCGACCGCGTCCGCGCGGACATGGTCGAGGCCACCGAGTTCCCGCACCTCTCGATGAAGTACAACGTCATGGGTGTGCCCCGCACCGTGATCAACGAGACGGAGTTCGTCGAGGGCGCAGTGCCGGAGATGATGCTGCTCGACGCCGTGCGGGCCGCTTTCGAAGGCGAGTTAACTTCAGGGGATTAAGAGCACGTCCCCCGACGCGGCGGCCCGTCGTTCTCCTTTCCGTCGGGCCGCCGCGCTTGCGATGCGTCTCAGTGCGTTGCCAATTCTACTTCAGGATTTACACAAGTTGTCGATGCGCTAAAACCCCCCTGTGGCCCTGCGGCCCATCCCTCCCCGTAGAGAATGGCGCAGCCATTCTCACAGGAAGAAAGCTCCGCTTTCTTCACTGCAAGGGGGGACAGGTCTGAGCGCTAGCGAAGACCAGGGGGGTTCTCGCAAGGATAACGAAACTACCCAAACGCGATGATCGCCGCCCCCACCGAGCACGCGATCGCGATCTGCCCCGCGCTGTACACCAGCCACACGACATCCCTCACCGACGGAAACCCACGCCTCCGCACGAGGTAACGGGCCAGCATCACGTCCGAGATCAGGAACAGGATCAGCCCACCTGCGAGGGTTGCCAGCCGTCCACTCACGAACCACGTCCCAACGGCGGCTGCCGTCACCGCACCGAGCACCACCCCATAGATCACGCTGCCCACATTGAGCGCCGCTCCCCCCTCACGCGCCCGGACGGTGATCCACCAGATAGCCGCCACGACCGCTGCCCCGCTCAGCATGACGGCGAGAAGCGACGGGCCGCCCCGAACGCCGAGTCGGGCCCGCGCATCGAGGATCGCCCCGAAATACAGCAGATGCCCGACCCCGAAGACCCCCATCCCCACCATCTCCGCGTGGTGTACCGGGACGATGCCCGCCAGCAGCAGATCGCCTATCGCCCCGGCGATCAACCCCCCCACGATCAACCACCCGTACCGCGCTGCATCCGTGCCGATCGCGTGCCCCAGCCAGATCGATCCGGCGACCAGCACGACCCCGATCATCACCAACCGCGCCGGGCGGGCCATCCGCCGTGAGCGGTCCGCGTTGGGCGTGCCGAGCGCCATCCCCCCGGCGTAAGCCCCGATCCACACGACGGTCAGCACGATCAGCGCGGCGCGCTCCGGCTGTGTGAGCAGGCCGAACACGGCATTTCCTCCTTCTTCGCTGGCGGGGATAAGCTTAACTGGCAGGCTGCCCGTGCAGCGGCGGGCCCTGCCGGACCGGGATGAGAATCTGCACCTCGCCGGGCACATCACCCTCCGGCGTCGACGGCGATCACGACGGGCAGCGGCACGTAGGCCGGGATCAGGATCGACCTGTCCCCCGCCCTGACCGCCATGCCGCTCGACCGCCCACCATCCAGATTGAGCGCCACGTCGAGGTTGAGGTTCGACGCGGCCAGCCAGCGCGAGAGGCCCGCCAGCGAGAAGATCGCCCCATCCACGACCAGGATGACGACGCGCCCCTCCCCATCCATCCCGATCACCGTGCGCCGCGCGGCCTCCCCATCTGTGGGCGGATACGCGGGCTGGCGACCCGGCAGCAGCAGCATCGGGTACGACTCGACCGCCCAATCGAAGCGCATCCCGCGCGGGGTGTACGTCGAGCGGCCCAGCGCGTAGATTTCAGGCTGCCCGTCCAGCACGGCGAACAACCCCGGCACGCCGATGCGCGCCTCCGGGTCGAGCGGCCACCCGACCATCTCCCCATCCATCACCAACCGCCCGACGGGCCGGTTGTCCCCACTGAAGAACCCGCCGTTCACCACGACCTCAGCTTCGGTGAGCGCCTGCCAATCCGCCATCGAGCGGGCCAGCCCATCCCACATGACGCGGAACGACGCGCGCGCCGGGTCGATCCGCACCGCATACACCGTGAACGTCGCCCCATCGTCCCGATCCGGTATGGGCGCGGCAACCTCCACCTCACTGATGCCGGGGGCCAGCGCGCGCCACGCCGGGGGTGTCGGCGTGGGTGTCGGCGTCGGCGTGAACGTGGCGGTGGGGGTGGGCGTGGCGGTGGGGGTCAGGGTGGCGGTGGCGCTGGCAGTGGGGGTCGCGCTGGGCGCGGCGGTGCGCGTCGGCGCGGGCCGGTCCGTCACCGGCAGGGGCGTCTCCACCCCACCCGGACGGCAGGCGGCGAGCGCGATCAGGAGCAGGAGAATGGCCGGGGGCAGGCTGCGCATTGTCACGGCCTGATTATACTCGGCTTTTCCACCGGGGTGTTGGGCGCGTCACCGGATTTGCAGTCTATCTGAAATCATTGCATAATCTCAACCATATATTAACTATTGCGGTCGCTCAGGGTTTGGTATGTCGGAAATTAGTCTGCGGGCCTACATCGATTACATCGAAGATCGGCTGGATCGCGATGCCTACTCCGAGGTAGTGGCCCAGTGCCGTCATGTCCTGACCGAATACCCCCGCTACATCCCCGCCTACCGCTTGCTGGGTCGCGCGCTGCTCGAGCAGGAGAACAACCAGGACGCCCTCGACCTGTTCCAGCGCGTGCTGAGCGCCGATCCCAACGACTTCGTCGCCCACATCGGGATGAGCGAGTGCTATCAGGAGCAGGGCGCGCTCGATCAGGCGCTCTGGCATCTGGAGCGTGCCTTCGAGCAGGTGCCCAGCAACCTCGACATTCAGGCCGAGATCAAGCGCCTCTACGCCGAGCGCGACGGGCAGGCCCCGCGCAAGATTCCGCTGACGGCGGGCGCGCTGGCGCGCCTGTACGCGAAGGGCAATCTGTACCAGCAGGCCATCGTCGAGCTTGAGAAGGCCCTCTCCGGCGACCCGGAGCGGCTCGACCTCCAGACCTTGCTGGCCGACGTGCTGTGGCAGAATCACCAGGAGGTCGAGGCCGGGAACGCGGCGGCGCGCGTCCTCAAGCGGCTGCCGAACAGCATCGTCGCGAACCGGCTGCTGGCCCAACTGTGGATGCACGCCGGGAAGCCCGACGAGGCGGCCCCATTTTTAGAGCGGCTGCGCGGGCTTGATCCTTACGCCGCCTACCTCATCGAACACGACGGCGACACGGCCCCCGCCGACGCTTTCACGCTGGAGATGCTCGACGTTGAGACCGGGCAGCCCGTGCCGATCGAAGAGGCGGCGGCGTGGGTGTCGCAGATTCCCTCGGTGGATAAGGAAGAAGGCGTGACCGGCCCCCTGCGCGAGCGCTCGATGCTGCGCGGCAGGGAGGAGGAGTCAGCCGTGCCGTCATCGCTGGACATGGACGCCCTGTTTGGGGGCGAGGGCGAGGGGCGAACGGACGAGGCGCCACTGTCGGCCCCGGTCGAACCCGACTGGCTCGACGAGGTGTTGAGCCAACCGGTGAAGCCCGTCGCCTCGACCGATGAGCTTCCCGATCAGCCGGGCACGGCCCAGTGGCTCGACGCGATCCTGGGGCGTGACGCGGAGGGAGGTGCGCCCGGCGAGGCCGAAGCCGCCTCACCGGAAGCCGGGGGCGAGGGTGCGCCCGACTGGCTGGCCGGGGCCACCCCGGTCGATCGCTCGCCTTCCGTCGAAGAAGAGGAACCCGCCGATCTGCCTCCCGCCGAGCCTGAGCGCGAGGCCCCCGCGTGGCTCGATGAGATTCTCGGCGGCCCGTCCGAGCAGCCTGAGTCGGCGGAGTCGCCAGCCCCACCGGGTGAGGCTGCGCCCGAGGTGACGGAGGTCGTCACGGATTCGTGGCTGGACGAGATTATTTCGGGCGGAACGCCCCCGCCGGACGATTTGTTCGCGCCGCCTGAGCCTGAGGCGGCGGAACCTGCCGGGGCGGACAAGGTGCCCGATTGGATACGAGAGCTTGACCGGGACGCGAAGGCGGAGGTCGAACTCGCGGCCCCGGAGGATGCTCAGCCGCCGGACGAGGAGGTAGAACCCGCCGGGCCGCCCGCCGAGGCTGCCGGGCCGGACGACGACCTGCCCGACTGGCTGCAACCCCCTCAGCCTGCCACCTCTGAGGCGGCAGCCGAAGCTGAGGAACCGCCCGCCGGGCTGGAGGAAGAGCTGCCCGGCTGGCTGCGTGACGCGGTCCAGCCCGGCTCGCCTGAGGCGGGCACACCTGAACCTGAGGAGACATCGGATGAAGCGCACCCCGACTGGCTGCGCGCCCCCGGCGCGGCGGCGGAAGGGGAGGAACCGGCGCTTCGGGAGGATATGCAAGTGGCCCCACCAACTGACGAACCGACCGGCGAAGAAGGCGCACAGGACGTTCCAGACTGGCTGACCGAGGGCGACCTCGACAGCGACGATGCCGTGGAATGGTTGGAGCAGCTCGCCTCGAAGTACGACCCCGACTTCCAGCCATCGGAGGCCTCCGCGCCCGCCGACGAGACGATCTACGAGCCGGAGCCTGCCGCCGAGGCCGAGTCGGAGGAAGAACTGCCCGACTGGCTGCGCGGCGAACCGGCCCACGAAGCGGCGGCGGATGCCTCCGTCCCGCGTGAGGGTGAGCGCGATCTGCCCGACTGGATGAAGGCGGATCAGGAGGCCGAGCCTGCGCCTGCCGCCGAGGCCCCGGTTGAGTCGGTGGTGGAGGAGGAGCCGGAGGAAGTCCCCGCCTGGCTCGAAGAGCCGCCCGTGCGCGAGCCTGAGCCGGCCGCCGGAGTCCGCCCCGATCAAGCGGCGGACGAGGGTCTACCTGACTGGCTGCTCGCCGGTGAGGAAGAAGAGGCCGAAGAAGCCGCGCCTGAGCCTGCTGCCGAGGCCCCTGTGGAGGCCGCCCCCATCGCCGAGGCCGAGTCGGAGGAAGAGCTTCCCGACTGGCTGCGCGGCGAGCCTGCCGAGGCCGGTGAGGATATGGAATGGCTGCGCGAGCCTGCCGAGCCAGAAACCGCCCCCGCCGCGTCAGCAGCGGACGAGGCCCTGCCTGACTGGCTGCTCGCCGACGAGCAGGCCGCTCCTGAGGCCGAGGTTGAGGAAGAGGTTGAGGCGTTCGCCTGGCTTGACGAGCAGGTGCGCGAACAGGGCGTCAGCCCTGAGGACGAGGTCGTGTCCGAGGCGCTGGAGGCCGACCAGCCCCCGATGCCTGCGATGGCCGCCGAGGAAGCCGACGCCGAGCCGGTCGCCGCCGGCGATCTGCCCGACTGGCTGCGTGATGCCGACGCGCAGGACCGGATGGCCCGCGCCCGCGAGGGCGAGGGCGAGGCCGAGGGCGAAGGCGAGGAAGGCGATCTCGAACGCGAGCTTGCCGAGCTGGCCGAGGTCGACACGGGCGATCTCTCGTGGCTGGACAGCGCGCTCGAAGCCGAGGAGGCCGCCGTCTCCGAGGACGATCTGGCGTCTCTGTTCGCGGACGAGGACATCGAAACCGGCGAGCTTGCCACGCTGATCGAGGAGGCCGACGAGGACCTGCCCGACTGGTTGAAGGAGACGAAGGCCCTCGACTGGGAGGACGCCGAGCGCGAGTTCGAGGAGATGCGCGACGAGGAAGAGGCCGTTCCCGACTGGCTGAGCGATCTGGGCGGCGAGGAAGAGGAACGCCCGGAGCCAGCCGGAGAGGCGCTCGCAGCTGCCCCCGCCCCTGACTTTGAGATCGGCGAGGCCGTTGACGACGGCGATCTGCCGGACTGGCTGGCCGGGCTGGGCGAGGGCGTCTCCGAGGCGGAGGCCGAGGTCGAGGAGGCCGCCGAGCCGGAGGAAGTCGAGCCGGTAGCCGAAGCCGAAGTAGAAGCAGTCGGCGAAGCGGAGGCCGAACCCGTCGCCGAGGCCGGAGAAGAGGCCGAGGAACTACCCGACTGGCTCACGCCCGCCGCCGCCGAGCCTGAGGCGGAAGCCGAAGTAGAAGCCATCGGCGAAGCGGAGGCCGAGCCCGTTGCCGAGGCCGAGGAACTGCCCGACTGGCTCGCGCCCGCCGCTGCCATCGAACCGGAGGCGGAGGCCGAGCTGGTTGAAGAAGAAGCCGAGGAGGCCGCCGAACCGGCTGCCGAGGCGGAGGCCGAGGTCGAGGAAGCCGCCGAGGAAGAGGCTATGCTGCCCGCCGAGCCTGAGCCGGTCGCCATCGCCGAGCCTGAGGAAGTCGAGCCGGTGGTGGCCGAGCCAGAGGAGCCGGAGGCCGCGCCTGAACCCGAACCGGAGCCAGTCGTCGTGATCGAGGGCGATTTCCACGAGCAGCTTATCCGCGCCCGCGAGAAGCTGGAGCCTGAGACCATCCACGAGGCGTTGCCCTACTACGAAAACCTCGTCGGCGAGGGCCAGATGCTCGAACAGACCGTCTCTGACCTGCGCTACGTGCTCCAGCAGTCGAAGGAGGCCAACCCGCGCGTGAGCCGCACGCTGGGCGATGCCCTCCGCAAGCAGGGCAGCCTTCAGGAGGCGCTGGAAGCCTACCGGGACGCGCTCGACGCGCTCGAATAGCGCCCCGCCAACCACAAACGCTCAAACGGGCATCCCCGGCAAGGATGCCCGTTTTCATGGGTGGAGGTCCGCCCGGCACGGTATACTTGGCGCGACATTGAATTTCTATTTCTGATACAGGGAGGCAGTTTTGGAACGCACACTCGTCCTCGTGAAGCCCGACGGCGTCCAGCGCGGCCTGATCGGCACGGTGATCAGCCGTCTCGAACGGCGCGGCCTGCGCCTCGTGGCGATGAAGTTCATGCAGATCGACGATGATCTGGCCGCCCGCCACTACGGCGAGCACGAGGGTAAGCCGTTTTACGCGAAGCTGCTCGACTACATCACCTCCGGCCCCGTCGTGGCGATGGTGTGGGAGGGTCCGGGCGCGATTCTCGCCACTCGCGAGACGATGGGCGTCACCCGCCCGGTGGAAGCCACGCCGGGGACGATTCGCGGCGACTTCGCGCTGGAGGTCGGGCGCAACATCGTGCACGGATCGGCCAACGCCGACGACGCCGCGCGCGAGGTCGACCTGTTTTTCGACGAGAGCGAGATGGTGTCGTGGACGCGCGATACCGACCGCTGGATCATCGAGGGCTGAGGTTCCCGGTCAGGCCGACGCAGCAGCGAGACGAAAAAACGGGCGCCCACGACGGGCCGCCCGTTTTACTTTCCCCTGAGATGCGCCGCGAAGCGGGATCACTGCATTTTGAGCAGCACGCTGGCATCCTGCCCGACCCAGAAAGCTTCGAGATCGTAGAAGGATCGCACCTCCGGCGCGAAGGCGTGGACCACCACGTCCCCGTAGTCGATCAACACCCAGCCCGTTTCCGCCTCACCCTCAACGCCGCGCGGGATCAGCCCGTACCGCTTCTTGATCTCCTCCGTGACGCCGTTGACGATGGCCTTAAGCTGGCGTTCGCTGCCAGCGCTGCATACGATGAAGTAGTCTGCGATGATCGTCCGCTCGTGCAGGTCCAGCAGGGCGATGTCCTCACCCTTTTTGTCTGCGATGATGTCGACGATCTCACGCGCAAACTCGATGATCTCGATGGTCTGTTCTTCCATTAGCCCTCGTAAAATCTTACCTGTCTTGCCGTCATTCTAGCATGGAGAGGGGTGTTTCACCACTTGTCTGCCCGGCGTATCCACCAGCGCCACACGCCCGCCCAGAAGCCGAACCCCCACGCGGTGTGCAGGATGATAAATGCGATAGGGAGGATGGGCAGATAGCGCCACCCACGTCGCGCCGCCTGCACGACGCTGAACGTGATCACCAGCAGCCCGTAGGCGGTCAGCGCGCCGCCGTACAGCCACCGCCAGAGCGCCCCCAGCGGCAGCAGCGCCGCCCCGACGACCAGCCCGGCGGCGAATATCGGCGCGGCGAGATGGCGGGGTCGCAGCGAGCCGGGATGCATCTTGAGGACCCGCGCCTTCCACACCCCGTACTGGAAGTACTGCCGCCACAATGCTCGCAGATTCTTACGCGAGTAGTACGTGGTGACGATGTCCGGCGAGTAGCGGATGCGCCTTCCGCTGGCCCGCATCCGGTAGTTGAATTCGTAGTCCTGATTGCGCACCAGCGTCTCGTCGAAGCCGCCGATGGCTAATGCGTCCGCCCGCCGCCAAAGGCCGAATGGCACGGTGTCCACGTCGCGCGGCGCGTCGGCCTTGCGCCACGCCGCCATCCCTGCCCCGAACGGCGACTCCATCGCTGCGCCGATTGCCCGGCTGATAGTCGTCAGCCCCGCATAATCCCATCGCCCCCCGGCGGAATCCGCGCCACTCTCCCGCATCACCATCACGCACCGCCGCAGGTAATCCGGCGGCGCGAGCGTGTGACCGTCCATGCGGGCGATGAGACCATACGCCGCCGCGCGGATGCCGGTGTTGAGCGCCGTCGGCACGATGCGGGCTGGGTTGTCGAGCAGGCGGACGCGCGGATCCTTCGCTATGACGCGCTCCACGATGGCCCGCGTGTCGTCGTCGCTCATCCCGTCGACGACGATCACCTCGATCTCGCCGGGGTAATCCTGCCCCAGCATCGCGCCCAGGCTGCGCTCGATGAACTCCGCCTCGTTGCGGACCGGCATCACGACCGAGACGGGCGGCCATTCCTGTTCGGTCACGGCGATTCGCCCTCCCGCGGCGGCCCGATCAGCGCGCGGTACAGGTCGATCAGCTTGGCCTCCTCTGTGTCCCAGTTGTAACGGGTCAGGAAAGCTTTCTTCCCGTGGATGCCCATCTCGTGCAGCTTTGCAGGATGTTGAACCATCTTCGCGATAACTGCCGCATGGGCCGGTGGATCGCCCGCCGGGGCCAGCATCCCCGCCTTAGCGGGCATCACGAAGCGCGCGATGGGCGGCAGGTCACTGCCCAGGACGGGCCGCCCGCAGGCCATGTACTCGAACTGCTTGGTGGCGATGTTCTTACGCAGCTTCGGCACGTCGAGGAACGGCACCCACCCGATGTCCGCCGCGCGCAGCAGCGCAGGCAGCGACTCGTGCGGGACGGTGCCCAGCCAATTGACCCGGTCAGCAGCCCCCTCGACGGCAGCCCTCAGGTCCGGGTCCGGGATGCGCCCCGCCAGCCACAGCCCTGCGTCGAGGCCATATTCACGGCGCAGCCTGTCCAGCGCCTCCAGCATGAGGTAACCACCCCTCTCCGGGGTGATGAGTCCCA
>CAZWUX010000081.1:0-14491 GCA_964637665.1 uncultured Anaerolineae bacterium | reverse complement strand
CTGGGCCTCGAGCTGATCCCGGATGACCGCGCTGTGGCGGTCGGCGCGGGCCAGACCCATCGCGAGGTGCAGGGGCGTCACGGCCAGATGACCCCGGTTCCACGCCTCGCCGATGGCGAAGCCGAGAATGCGCTGCACGTCCTCCGACAGGGGCAGCCGCCCGGCGGCCCCGTGATGCGCAAAGGGGGTGGCCCCCAGCCGCCGCCACAGATCCTCCGTTTCGACGCCGAGCGAGCCACTCAGGGCATCCTGCGCCGGGCCGGGCAGAGCGACCAGCGCCGCCAGCAGGTGCAGGCTCGACACCTGCGCCGAACCGGTCCGGCGGGCAGTGTCCATCGCGAGGCTGAGCACCCACGCGCTCTCTAACGCAAAACGGTAGGCGTGTGTCGCTTCGTCGCGAATGGCGGGGGATGGAGCGGACGACTGGAGCGCATAAAGCTGATTCAGCACCTCGCCCGGCTCCACCTGAAAGGTCGCCAGCAGTTCGTCGACCGAGGTTGGCTCGACGACGATCCCGTAGAGTAGGTGCTCGGTGTCGAGGCGGCGGTGGCCCCACTCGCGGGCCGCGTCGACCGCCCGCGCGATGGCGTCGCGGGATTCGTCGGCCAGATCGATGCGCCCGCCGGAGGTGCGGTCGTGGTAGGCGGCGCTGTCGGCTAATATCTCATGGATGGCGTCGGGCGTGATGCCCAGCGCGTCGAGCACGGCGCTGGCGAGGCCCTTCATCTCGCGGGAGAGCGCGTAAAGAAGGTGCTGGCAGGTCACGAAGCCGTGACCCAGCCCATCGGCCTCGTCGGAGGCGAAGGCCAGCACACGCTGAAACCGCTCCGTCGGCATGGGAGCGGCGTTCTCGGTCATCTCATCAGCCATCAGCGGGAACGCTCCGCGCTTCAGATGCGCGCGCTCAGTTCGGCCTGCGCGCTCTCGATCTCATTGCGAAGGGCAGCCCGCTGGGTGAGCGCCCCCTGCACGGGATCGACCAGCTTATCCTTGTAGACCGTCTCGAACTCGCCGACGGCATCCAGCACGGTCTCAGCGGGTTCGATGGCGTTTTCGACGACCGGGGTGACGAGCGTGCCCACCAGATTGCTCCCCTCGTCGCCGCCGAACCAGTCAGCCAGCGGGTCGAGCACATCGTCGTTCAGCCCGGCGAGCAGATCAGGCAGGTCGTTGATCAAGGTTTGCATCGCCTCAAGCCCGGCCTTCGCGCGGTTCCCCACGCCAAAGGGCAGACGTTCGAGCACCCACAGCACGAACTCGGCGACCATCGAGGCCAGCGAGTCGGACGGCTCGATGGCCTCCTCGATCTGCTGGCCCAGCCAGTCGAGGCTGGAGGCCAACGCAAGCGCCTGCCGCCCCAGCCAGCGGATGCCCTCCTGCGGGCCGGGAAACACGGCCACAAAGCCGTTCAGCACATTCTGGGCGGCGGCGATGCCGGTGCGCAGCAGGACGATCACCTGCATGACGCGCACGAAGGCGGTCGCAGCACGCGCCAGCGCGTCGTTCAACAGATCGTCTAAGCCGATGGCATCAAGCTGCTCCCAGAGCGCGTTGAGCCGCCGGTGCTCCTCAAGCTGGGCCAGCGCATCGTCAAGCTCGCCGCGCACGACGACCAGATCGGCGTTTGTGCCGTCAAGCTCATTCGCCAGGCGGTCGCGATCCGCCGTCATGGCATCGAGGGCGGCCTCCATCTCGGCGATGCGCTCCAGCAGGCGGGCCTGCCCCTCCGCCGTCACGTCGGCGCCGTTGGGCAGCACGACGAACTCAGGCTCGGCATCCCGGCGGCGCTGATCGTAGTACAGCGCGGCGCTGCCACCGATAGCAGCCGCCGCCGCACCGCCGATCAGCAGGCGGGCCAGAAAACCCCGGCGGGCCGGGTCGGGGGCGGGTTCATCTAACATCTCCTCGCCATCCTCGTCGTCCGGCACGCGGGGCAGATTCACGAACGTCGCATCGCCGTACTCAGCGATCACCTCGCCGTCGACGATGTCATCCATCTCATCCAGCTCGGTGCGATCTTCTTCGGCCATAGGTCCCTCACACATTATCCGCTAACGCGGCTCGTCGTACCCCAGACGGCGCAGGGCGTTCTCATCCTTACGCCAGTTTTTCAGCACCTTCACCCACAGGTCGAGATAGATTCGCGTCCCGACCAGCGGCTCAAGCTCCTTGCGGGCGCGCTTGCCAAGCTCCTTCAGGGCGGAGCCGCCGCTGCCGATCAGGATGGCCTTCTGCGACTCGCGCTCCACGTAAACCGTCGCCGCGATATAGGTCATATCCGCGCTGCGCTCCTTGAACTCCGTCACCTCGACGGCAACCGAGTGCGGAATCTCCTCCTCATAAAGATGGAGAATCTGCTCGCGGACGATCTCCGCCGCCGTTTCGCGGACCTGCATATCCGTCAGCTGATCGGCGGGATAGTAGCGCGGGCCGGGCGGGAGCGCGTCGAGGATGGCGGTGAGAAGCTCATCGCGGTTATCGCCGCGCGTCGCGCTGATGAAAAACGTCGCAACGCCGGGCAGCAGATCGCGGTATGCGGCAGCGTGGGCCTCAGCCTCGCCGCCAGCCATCAGATCAACCTTGTTCAGGGCCATGATGACATGGGTGCTCGCGCGGTGCTCGTCGAGCAGCCCGGCAATCGCCTCGTCGGCGCGGGTGGGCGGCTCAGACACGTCGACCAGAAACACCGTCACGTCGGCGTCGGGGATCACGTCGGTCGCGACCTCGACCATGTACTCGCCGAGCGCGTTGCGCGCCTGATGGATGCCGGGCGTGTCGACGAACACGACCTGCGCGTCGGGACGGGTCAGGATGCCAAGCTGGCGGGCGCGCGTCGTCTGCGGTTTGGGCGAGACGATCGCCAGCTTCTCGCCGAGCAGCGCGTTCACGAGCGTCGACTTGCCGACGTTCGGCTTGCCGATCACCGCGACGAAGCCGGACCGGTGCTCGGAGGGAAGCTCCTCGCGAATGACGGGCGCGTCGGTATCGCCCCGCGATAGAAATTCGGCGAGCAGCCGCTCGTTTTCGGCGGCGACGGCCTCGGCGTCCACGTCGGGCGCGTCGTCCTCCGGGGCGGGCATCACGTCATCGTCCATACCATACCATCCAGTAGAAGCTAAGCGTTCAGACGGAACGGGTTGAAGTCCGTGTCGTAGTCGTAGTAGTCCTCGTTCTCGGCGCGCTTCAGCAAGCCGACGATCTGGTAGGTCACAGGCGTCATCAGCGCCTCGATGCCGACCTTGAAGATGTAGTTCGTGACGATGAGCGTCAGGGCGATGGCCCAGCTAAATACGCCGAACAGGGACGCGATGACGATGAACAGGGTCGTGTCGACAAGCTCGCCGACCAGCGTCGAGCCGATCGTGCGCGTCCAAAGCCAGCGCCCGCGCGTCATGATCTTCATGCGGGCCATCACATAGCTGTTCGAGAACTCTCCGGCGAAGTAGGCGATCAGGCTGGCGATGATGATGCCGCCGTTCGACACACCGCCGAGCACGGCCTGATAGGCGTCGTCGCCAACCGCGCTCGACCACACCGCCTCGCCGGGCAGAATGCTGACCAGCCACAGCGTGAAAGCCATCAGCGCCGCCGCGCCGAACCCCGCCCAGATCACGCGACGGGAGCGGCGGTAGCCGTAGACCTCGGTGAGCACGTCGCCGAAAATGTAGCTGATGGGGAACAGCAGCGTACCCGCGTCGAAGGCGAGCGGCAGCGGCCCGATCGAAATGCCCCAGTCGACGATCTTGGCGGACGACGCGATGTTGCTGATCAGCAGGACGCTGACGAACAGCACCATGATGAGATCGTAGTAGCGGTAGCCGAGCCGCCGCTCGTCGTTCTGCGCGTGCGTGTTGGCCTGAGCCTCAGGCATCCGCAGCCCCCTCGAAGTCCGGATGTGCAGCGCGTCCGAAGCGGCGAACCTCGAACGTAAAGTTATGTTGATCCCGCTGGTGGGCGTTAAACCGCATGTAACGCACAAATCCGGCCTCGTCGTCATACTCGATCTCAAGCGCCTGCTCGCCGCCGGAATGTGAGGGCAGAACTTTTGTCAGCAAGTCGCGCGCCCAGGCAAATGATCCCGGCACGGTGAACAGCCAGAAATCGGACCCCACGTCGATACGCCGCCAGCCTTCCTCGGCCAGATGCCACGCCTCGCCGTCAACGACCGTCATTTCGTGATCGCCAAAACGGTTGACAGCCGAGCCGATATAAGCCACGCTGAGCCAGTAGTCGGTCACCTTCTGATCGCGCCAGCGCCGGATGGCCCCAGCTAATGCGTTGATCCGTTCGTCCATCGCGCGGCCCCCCAAGACTCTATACGAAGAATCACCACGTGCGTTGCCCCGCTCACCAAAAATGTGGCGCGGTCGGGTCGAACGACTCTAGTTTACTAGACGCTGGCGAGATTGACACCTGTGCGCCAGCAGACAGATACATTCACCACACCGTCAATCAGAGGGCGCGATGAATAGATCGGCTGGTGGCGCGGCGAGCGCCCGGATGCCTGCATCCCAACACGGGATGGACCGCCGCAGCCACGCGGGGATCCGCTCGCCGTTTACAGGCGATCGGGACCAGCCTTCCGCACCCGACCTCACCCAGACGGCAGCTTCCAACCGGCCCAGCGCAGAATCGTCCGGCGCACGGTAGACAAATACGTGCAGACCCGCGCCGAGATCGAGCTGTTTGAGATAAAGCTCGACCGCCGCCCCGGTCGACGCACGGCGGCCCACCACGTCGGCGCGCGGGAAGGCATGGCCGTGATGCAGCAGAAAGGACAGCGCACCCAACCCGCGGTGCTCGCGGCGGTAGTCGTCGTAAATGGATTCGACGAGCACGGCGTCCACCTCGTAGAGCAGTGGGACGCCGGGGGCAACGATCAGCGCGCCGCGTGCGACAAGCTCACCCGGTGGCAGGGCGCTGCGCGGATCGACAAATAATACGAGGCCGGTCGGATCGCACATCGCAACGACGGCCCCCGACACCGCCAGAGAAGGGGACGAAGGTTCAGACATCGGCAGCCCAGCGGTTAATCCGCAAAATAGGACAGCGCCAGACGAACCCGCTCCTCGATCTCATCCGGCGCGTCGCGCGGGATGGCCTGGAGCGCGGCCTGCGCCTCGACGAGGCTGAAGCCCATCGCGGTGAGGGCCTCGATGACCTCCGTGTCGACGGTGGACACCATCGCCAGTCCGGGCGGCAGCGTCTCAGGCAGCAGGCGGCCCTTCAACTCGAGCACGATCTTCTGAGCCGTCTTCTTGCCGACGCCGGGCACACGCGAGATCAGCTCCGGGTCGTCGCGCTGGATGGCGTTCGCCAGCACCTCCGGGGAGAGCGTGTTGAGGACTGACAGGGCGAGGCGAGGGCCGATACCGGACACATCCAGCAGCAGGTCGAAGACGGCCTTCTCCTCCTCGCTGGCGAAGCCGTACAGCGTGAGCGAGTCATCACGCACGACGAGGTAGGTCACGATTTCAACCGGCTGGCCGACCTGTCCCAGCATGTTGAAGACGCTCGACGGCACGTTGACCTCCAGCCCTACCCCACCGACGCCGATGACGATGGTCCCATCGCCGATGCGAAGCAGCTTGCCAGAGAGCGAGACGATCATAACTTTCTCCGTAGGGTGGTGTTTTCCCTAATGATAACCGCTCTTGAGCCAACGGCCCATCCAGACCGTTGACAGTCGCTTGCGGCTCAAGATATCATTAGGAACGCGGACGTAGCCTATCTGTTTTAGTGGATTTTAACCCTCTGGCGAAGGAGAAGACATATGGCGGTCACCACAGCAGTTCAGCGCCAATCTCAGGAGGAGTCGTGGCTGCACAGCCGGGACTGGGATTTAATGTTCATTTCGCTCAGCGTCGTCCTGGTGACGATACCCTATCTGGTCTACCTCGGCCTGCTTGAGCTTGATCCCGCGCTCACCCCGGTGGCAAACTCGCTCGGCACGACGGTCGACGACCTGAGCCGCAACTTCATTAACGCCGTCGTCGCGCTGTTGGTCGGCGGCCCGCACATGTACGCGACCTTCCAGCGGACTGCGCTGGACAGGGATTATGCCCGGACGCACAAGAAGGTGCTCTGGTCGTCCATTCTCATCCCCATCGTCGTGATCACGCTGGCGATCCTGTCCCTGCGGGTATTGCTCACCGTGTTCTTTTTCTGGGCATCGATCCACGTGCTGCACCAGATTATTTACATCACGGAGTTGTACAACCACCGGCACAAAACCGATCTGAGCAGGTTCGCGCGGTTTGCGGATTACGCCGTGATTTTGACCTCGCTCTACCCGCTGGCGGCGGTGAAAATCTCTCAGAACAATTTCGCCATCGGCCAGAACAACATCAGCGAGGTCGTGGGGCAGATCCTCGGCGTGGTCGGGCTGTCGCTCGGCCCCTGGATGGTGTGGGTCGCGGGGACGATGTTCGGCGTGTCGTTCGTTATATGGCTGGTTAAGACGTTCATGGAGTGGCGCGACGGCACGATGCACGTCCCGAAAACGCTGTTCATCGCGGTGACGGTCGTCGCCTCGTTCTTCGTCCCGGCGCTGGGCAACCTCGACACGGCGTTTCAGGGGATGAACGTGTGGCACTCGCTGCAATACCTCGCGCTGACGTGGATGCTCATCAACCTGAACCAGCGGCGCGGCAAGCTCGACAACTCGCCGTTCGTCGAACGCATGGCACAGGACGGCGCAGCGCGCAAGTACTATCTGTTCAACGTCGGGCTGACCATCGCCGACGTGGTGCTGGCTGTCGTGTTCTTCTTCATCATGACAGCCGGGTTCGGCAAGTCGTTCGACTTCGCGTTCGACCGGGCGTACTACATGGCCGTGCTCAGCTTCCTGTGGATCCACTACTACCACGACCATTTTCTGTTCTCCGAGCCGCAGGTCATTGAGGATTAGCCCGATTAGCCGGGCCAGCAGACCGTAAAACGAGCCGCCGGGGCAGCCTGCGTGATGCGGGCTGCCTCTTTTTCATGTCCAGACCGTTCAGCGGCGGCTTGTCGAGGCGGACGCGACGGGCTACAATGCCCCCTGTTCGGACTTTATCCCACTGAGACGAACCTGCCTGATTATGCTGTATACGCGCCTCGTTCGCATCGAGCACACATCGGCGGCCCTGCAAGATAACGCGCCCGGCGATCCGGCCACACGGGCGCTGCCGGTCTACCTTCCGCCCGGATACGAAGACAACCCCGATCGCCGCTATCCCGTCATCTGGATGCTGGCCCCGTTCGCAAGCTGGGGCGAGCGACTGTTCAACCTTCAGGCGTGGGATGAGAACATCGTCCAGCGCATGGACCGGCTGATCAATGACGGGGCGTGCGAACCGGCGTTGATGGCGTTCCCCGACGCATTCACCCGCTACGGCGGCAGCCAGTACGTCAACTCGACGGCGACGGGGCGGTACGAGGATTACATCACCGGGGAACTCGTCCCGCTGGTCGACGAGCGATTCCGCACACTCGCGGGCCGCGACCACCGGGCGGTGATGGGATACAGCAGCGGTGGATACGGCGCGCTCATGCTGGCGATGCACCACCCCGACCTGTTTGGCGCTGCAGCCAGCCACAGCGGTGACATGCTGTTCGAGGCATGTTACTGGCCCGACATCCCCGGTGCGATACGGGGCTACGAGCAGGCGGGAGGCGTCGAGGCATTTGTGGAGAGCATGGCATCGGTCACGCACCCGCGCGACAGGGGACGGTACTGGTTCAACGCAGTTAACATCACGGCGATGAGCGCGTGCTATTCACCTAACCCGGAGGCCGAGATCGGCTTTGACCTGCCGTTCGAACCCTACACGGGGCTGATTCGCGAGGATGTGTGGGCACGATGGAAGGCGAAAGACCCTGTCGCCGCGGCGCGCGATCACGCCGGCGCGCTGAGATCGCTGCGGCTGCTTTACTTCGACTGCGGAAACGACGACGAGTATAACCTGTTTCTGGGAGCGCGGGTGCTCGACAGCGTACTGGATGACCTCGGCGTTCCCCATACGTATGACGAGCATGACGGCGGGCACGGGAACATCAACTGGCGATATGACATCTCGCTGCCGCTGCTGTCCGAGCACATCGCGCCCAAAGCGAGCTAATAGACTCCGTTATGAAGCCCCGCACCGCCGCATTGCTGACATTTCTGCTCGCCGGGATGGCGCTCGCGGCCTGTACGCCGAGGAGCAGCGAGATCATCTTCGTCACGGCAACGGCGGACAGCAACGCCACGCCGGAGGCCCCATCGGAGCAGATCGCCGTCAACACGCTGCCCGCCCCCACCGAGGGTGGGACACCGGGCGTCGTGCCGACACCCACATTTATCCCGACGCCTAACCCGACACGATCTGCCGTCGTCGATCCGCTGGAGGACCAGATCCACATCGTGCAGTTCGGCGATACGCTGAACGCCATCGCCACGCAGTACGGCGTCGCGGTCGAGTCCGTCGTCGCAGCCAACAACCTGTCGAACGAGAACGTGCTGACCATCGGGCAGTCGCTCATCATTCCGATGGGCGTAGCGACCTCCGGGCCGTCGTTCAAGATCGTGCCTGACAGCGAACTCGTCTACGGGCCATCGCTGGAAGGCTTTGACGTTGCGCGCGCGCTGGAAGTGCTGCCGAACAGCTTTCTGGCAAATTATCAGGAGGAATTGAACGGGCGGATGTGGTCGGGTGCGGAGATCGTCGAGCGGGTGGCGCTGGAGCAGAGCGTCAGCCCGCGCCTGCTGCTGGCCCTGCTGGAGTACGAGAGCGGCTGGTTGAGCCAAGAGACGGTGGCGGAGGACGCCGCGCTCTACCCGATGCGCTATACAGGAAACCCTGCCGCGATCTATGGGCTGTACCGCCAGCTTGACTGGGCGGGAAAGATGTTGCAAACCGGCTATTACGGATGGCGGCAGCGCGGCCTGTCAGCCGCTCTGTTGGCGGATGGCACACGCGCCCGGCTCGATCCGACGATCAACGCGGGCACGGCGGGTGTGCAAATCCTGCTGGCGCAGACCCGGACGATGGACACCTGGCTGGTGTCGACGCAGCACGGTGGCTTCTTCGCGACCTACGTCAGCCTGTTCGGCGACCCGTTCCAGCGGGCGGTCGAGCCGATGCTGCCGCACGACCTCGAACAGCCACCGCTCGTCTTCCCCTGGGCGCCTGACGAAGTGTGGTACTTCACCGGGGGGCCGCACGGCGGTTGGGGCGCGGCCAGCGCGTGGGCGGCGCTCGACTTCGTCTCGGCGGACGAAGTGGGGACCGGCTGCGAGGTGGCAGGCCAATGGGCGCGCGCGATGGCTGACGGCGTCATCGCGCGGAGTGAATACGGCACGGTTATCCTCGACCTCGACGGCGACGGCTTCGAGGGCACGGGCTGGACCATCGTCTACCTGCACATCTCAAGCGAGGATAGGCCGGTTACGGAAGGCCAGCGGGTCAGGCAGGGAGATCCCATCGGGCACCCATCGTGTGAGGGGGGAGTCAGCTACGCCACCCACCTGCACGTCGCCCGCCGTTACAACGGCGAATGGATCGCCGCTGACTGCTCGGAGTGTCTGCTCGACGCGCCCGCGCCGCAGTTCAACATCGACGGCTGGCTGTGCTACTCGTTTGGGCAGGAGTACGACGGGGCGCTCGTCAAGGGGGATGAGTACCGCGAAGCCTGCGTCTGCCGGGAGCCGATCAACACCTTCGATCTGGCCGAGCTAGAAGCGCAAACCGAACAGCCCGAACCCTGACCCGTTACGGCAGTGGGTGCAGATAGGGAACCAGGTCGGCGGCTTCCTCAACGCGGCGGTCGGCGGGATAGAGAAGAATCTGGCCGCTTTCGTGCGGTCGGGCGTGCGCCCAGCTTGCCAGCCGAAGCTGATTCCCGGCCACGATGGCGTGTCCGCCCTCGACGACGATATGGCCGGTCACCATCGCCCGCTGGGGCCTATCGGGGGACGAATAGACCGCCAGAAACCGGTCGAGGATACGCCGGTAAAACCGCTCGCCGTACTCGCGCTCGCACTGGGTGAAGAAAAACTCCCACAGCAGCGACCACTCCGGCTGGAGGCTGCCCGCGATGAACCCGCGCATCAGGTCGAGGTAGCGTGGATCGTCCGGGCCTTCGACCGCCATGTTGAGCACGGCCATGTCGCGGTATTCGTCCTCGTCGGCCACGCCAAATTCCTCAAGCAGCGCCCACACGTCGGCCCGCCCCAGCAGACGGTCGACCTCTTGAAAAACGGCCTCGTGAGAAAAGGTAATGAGACGTTCTGCCGCATCGGGTGTGGCCGTCGTTGCAGACGCACCGGCATGGATCAGCAGCACGCCGCCCGCCGTGCGAACCATGAATGGCAAGCCGAGCAGAAACTCGCGGATTGCAGCCCGATGCTCACCGACAGCACGCTCGAAGCGCGGGGCGAAGGCGATGTCACCCTTCACCAGCGGCGTGTAGTAGAGATGCGAGAACTCATGGTTGCCGAGCAGCAGCGTGACGACATCATCCCCAAGCTCAGCCTGAAGCCGCATCACATCCAGCAGAATCTCAACGGATTGGTCTGTCGCAGGCGGCCCATAGCCGTGAATCACATCGCCCAGCAGCAGGAAACGATCGGCAGCGCCCTGCTCGTGCAGCGCCAGAAAGTGATCGCGGCAGCGCACGTAGGGCTTCCACGCGCCGTGCAGGTCGGTGACGACGTACAGGACGCCGGAAGAGATGTCGACGGCGCGGCTCACAGCGGCCTCCATACCCACGATGAGCCGCCGTCCCGCAGGCAAGACGGCGGCTGGTGAGACAAACGGGATGACAGGCGGGAATCTACTCGCAGAGATCGTACCCCAGCACCTGCGCGACGTTGCAGACAGCATCCGCCGAGTGGTCGAGCGCCGCCTTCTCCTCAGCGCTCAGGTCCATCTCGATGATGCGCTCCGCGCCGCGCGCACCCAGCACGACCGGCACGCCGATGAACAGCCGCTCGTAGCCGTACTCACCCTGAAGGTAAGCCGCGCAGGGCAGCACGCGCTTCTGATCCTTGACGATGGCCTCGACCATGCTGACCGTCGCGGCGGCAGGCGCATAGAAACCGCTGAAACCGAGCAGGCTGACGATCTCGCCGCCGCCCTTGCGGGTGCGCTCAATGATAGCGTCGAGCGTCTCGCGCTCCATCAGCTCGAGGACGGGGATGCCCGCCACCGACGTGTGGTGAGGCAGCGGCACCATCGTGTCGCCGTGACCGCCCAGCACCATGCCATGCACATCCTTGACGGAAACGCCAAGCTCCATTGCGATAAACGTCTTGTAGCGCGCCGTGTCGAGCGCGCCCGCCTGCCCGACGACGCGGTTTCGAGGGAAGCCGCTCTCGTGCAGCGCGACGTGACACATCGCGTCGAGCGGATTCGACACGACGACAAGCACCGCGTCGGGCGATTGCTCGGCGGCGCGCTGGATCACCTCGGCGACGATCTTCTGGTTCACCTTGACAAGCTCATCGCGGCTGGGAAACTCGCCGGTCTTCGGGTCTTTGCGCCGGGGTTTGCCCGCCGTGACCACGATCACATCTGAATCCGCCGTGTCGGCGTAATCGTTCGTGCCGGTGATATTCAGGTTAAAACCCTCAACCGGCCCGGCCTCGGCCAGATCGAGCGCTTTGCCCTGCGGCATCCCCTCGACGATGTCGACGAGGACGATATCCGCCATATCCCGCGCCGCGATCCAGAGGGCCGCCGTCGCCCCCACGTTGCCCGCGCCAATAATCGCAACTTTCTTCCGCATGTCGTTCCTCCTCAGTTGTTCCGAGTCATGTGTTCTAAAAAACACTGCCAGCAGACACGCATCCCTTCGCCTTTGCGGCAGGCGAAGCCCTCTCTACTTGATTGGATGCCTGATAGAACCGAGCCGATTCACCCCCCGGTGAGCCGGTCAGGCCGCCGCCAGAAACACAACGGTGCGCCGACATCAAGCTGCCCGCGCACCGCGCATCCCACCCCCACCCCAAGAGCAGTATCAACTAACCTGCCCGGCCTGCGACGAGACGTTCCTGTAGGGCCTCCAGCTCATCCCAGGCCCCCTGATCGGCCAACCGGGCCTGTTCGGGCCACGATGATGGATCGGCAGGCGCTCTGAATTCGGCCATCTGTAAAACCTCACGGATGTCGTCAGGTGAATATTCTGCAAGCTCGGCGAAGGTCAGCACGTCCGCAGCTTTTAGGATCGCCTCAATCTTGGGGCCGATGCCCTCAATACGCGTCAGGTCATCCTCTGCTTCCTCATGGCCGTCGTCGTGGGCGTGCTCGTCAAGATCGACGCGCGCATAACGGGTCAGGATGGCGGTTCCACCCTCCGGCCACGACTTCGCAACAGGCCTGGGGAAAGCCGGATCGAACAGGACCGCAACCAGCCCGATGAACAGCGAGGAGACCATGAAGGCCAACCCGCCCAGCCCGGCGGGGCGGCTGAGTCCGCTCTGGGGGAACAGCAGGCCGAGCAGCAGCAGGAAAGACCCGGCAACGACCAGAAAACCGAACAGCGGGTTCAGCCCGGTATGTTCCGCTTCGGTGCGGCGCAGGGCGATCCACAGCGTGAAGCCCGCCGCGATGAACCCAACGCCAAAAGCCCGCAGTGACGCCAGAAACGGGTTAGCCGGGAGCAGCGTTCCCGTGCCGATCAACCCATAGGCGAGCGCGGCGATCAACGCGATGAATCCCACATAAAAGACGAGCGCGAACAGTCGTGACCAGGACTTCATTCAGACCTCCGGTGCTTGAGGCTTTAGGCGGGGTGTGGATGCAGATGAACAGGCAGGCGCACAGCGCTCCCTGATCTGGATTTTAGCATGTGGGGTTGCAGTTGCCAACGCAGGCGCGGGGCAGACGCATCACCCGGTGGAGGAGGCCGCCTCCCAGTCGGAGCGCAGCGCGGCCATGATATGCACGTCGTGGTATTCGCCCTCACGGAAGATGGCCTGGCGGCGGGTGCCTTCGTGGACGAACCCGACCTTCTCATACGAGCGGATAGCACGCGCGTTGAAGTCGAACGTCGCAAGCTCGATGCGGTGCAGGTTCCGCTCCATGAACGCGAAACGCAGCACCAGCCGCGCGGCGTCGGTGCCGTACCCCCTACCCCAGCAGTCCTTCTCACCGATGCCGATGCCGAACTCCGCGCTGCCGTTCTTGTCATCTATGGAAAAGAGCCCGCACGTACCGATGAACCGCTCCTCGGTGAGGGTGACGATGGCGAAGTAATAAACGTCCTCGGCGACCAGGGTCTTGTCGATCCAGGCATCCTGCGCCTCATCTGTCATGGGGACGATCGTTTCGTCCTCCATCCAGCGCCGCAGATCGTAGTCCCGCATCCAATGGTATGATGCCTGAAGGGCTTCTTTATCGAGCGCCCCCAGCCGCACGAGTTCGCCCGCAAATAGATCCGTCATATCTTACCCTGCTGGCTGCCGTAGAGGGCACGCCATTCGTGCTGAAGGATTCCCATTCTGTGAACGTCGTGATAAGCGCCATCGCGGAAAAGCGCATCGCGCCGGACCGCTTCCCGGACGAATCCGACCTTCTCGTACGAGCGGACCGCGCGTGGGTTGAAGTCGTAAACATCAAGCTCTACCCGGTGGAGATTCAGCTCGTTGAACGCGAAGCGCAGGATCACCCGCGCAGCGTCCGTGCCATATCCCTGGTCCCAGTAGTCCTTCTCGCCGATGACGATACCAAACTCGGCGAACCGGCTCTTCACGTCGATATTATGGAGGCCGCAGTTGCCGATCAGCGTGTCGTCGTCCAGAGTGTGGATCGCGAAGATATAGTCGCCGGTGCCTTTGGTGACGCTCTCGAACCACGCCTCCTCTGCCTCGTCGGTGATGGGCGTGGGAATACGCGCCAGAAAATACTGGACCTTGTAGTCACGCATCCAGCGTTTGTAGGCAGGCAGGTTGTCGCGGCTTATCTGCGCCAGCCGGACGAGATCACCTGTGAACAGCATTACCCCAACTCCACCGGGATGGCCTCGCCGAGACGTGGCGCGGGCAGGTTTTCGGACTCCAGAACGGATTCCAGCGCGGCGATGCTGACCGCCAGCATATCGGGTTCAGGCTCGCGGGTTGTGAGGCGCTGGAGCCACAACTGCGGGGCGACGAGCGTCCGGGCGAGCGGCTTATCGATATTCCTCGCGAGAAGGCGGATGTACTCGTACGCGATCCCCGCGACAACCGGGATCAGGACGATGCGCGACGCCAGCCGAATGAGGATCGGCGGGCGGCCCAGCAGGGCGAACACGACCAGCGAGATCACGACGACGACGAGCAGAAAGCCGGTCCCGCAGCGAGGATGGGTCAGCGGGTAGCGGGCGACCGACTCGACGGTCAGCGGAGCGTCGTCCTCATAGGCATTGATGGTCTTGTGCTCCGCCCCGTGATAGGCGAAGACGCGCTGAATGTCGGGAATACAGCCGATGGAATAGACGTAGACCAGGAAAAAAGCCAGGCGGATCAGCCCTTCGCTGACATTGCTGA
>CAZWUX010000080.1:0-14679 GCA_964637665.1 uncultured Anaerolineae bacterium | reverse complement strand
ACCGGCAGAAGTACGACGCGCAGAAAGCCCTCGAACGGTTCAGTGAGACGGTGCGTGATGAGGTAGATATGGATCAGATTCGCGTCGAGCTGCTTCGCGTCGTCGAGCAAACGATGCGGCCAGCAGACATCAGGTTGTGGCTGGTGGCCGAGCCGTCCGCCGCCCCGGAGGAAAGACCATGAGCGCCCGCGACAAAACGTCGTCCAGACCGGGGTTCAGCGCCAGCGCGATAGCCGCGCTCACAGCCGCCGTGCTGCTGATTATCGTCAGCACGGCGCAGATCGCCTATCGTTTCACGCTGCCGACCGACGGCTGGGAGGTCTATACGACCGAGCTGGAGCATTCCAACTGGGTCTTCTGGAAAAACCTGGTCGGCGCGCCTTCGGCGTTACAGCCGGAGGATGAGCTGCTGGCGGTCGAGGGGCAGTCCGTCGTGGACACGGCCTCCATCGACCCGCTGACCGCGCCGCCGCGCTGGCAGACCGGCCAGACCGTGCAGATGGTCGTCCGGCGGGACGGGCAGGAGATCGTCGTCGACGTGCCTGTCGTCCACTGGACGCTGGCCGCCGTCTGGCGCAGTCTCACCTCTTCGCTCGACGAAGTCAGCAGCCTGTTAGGCGCTCTGGTGCTGGCCTGCGTCGGCTTCTTCACCTGTTCCCGGCGGCCCGATCTGCCCAGCGCGCGGGCGCTGCTGATCCTGTGTGCGACCATCGCCGCGTCGGCCATCAGCGGGCTGCTGCCCGACGGCCTCTCGGTCGCCTTCGACCGGCCCGCCTTCCTGCTGACGGGTTTCTTCAGCTACGCCATTTTCGGAACTGTGATAGCTCCATCGCTGCTGGCCTTCACCCTGCATTTCCCGCACACCAAGCCGGTGATCGTACGCCACCGCTGGCTGGCGTACATCCCCGTCGCCATCGGGCTGCTGATCGCGCTCGCTGTCTACGGCGGCGAGGATACCGCCGTCGTCGGCTGGATCGGGACGATGGGGATGATGGCCGCCTCGATCCTCAGCTTTATCCATTCCAGTCTGACGCAGCGGGACGCGGTGAGCCGCGCCCAACTGCGCTGGGCAGTGGGCGGTTTTGTCGCCGGGCTGGCGATGTCCTTACTCGTGTTTCCGGTGGCCTTCGGCTGGATCACTGATACGTTCTGGGCGACGCTGCTGTCGTCGGGAGTCAGCGTGGGCTTCACCGTCATCGGCGTGTCGCTGGCGGTCGCGGTGCTGCGCTATCGCTTGTTCGACATCGACGTGATCATCCGCCGGACGCTGGTTTACAGCATCGTCACCGCGCTGCTGGCGCTGGTCTACTTCGGCGGCGTGGCCGTGCTGCAAGCTATTTTCTCCCGGTTGATCGGGGGCGAGTCGACACTGGCGATCGTGATCAGCACGCTCGCGATCGCCGGGCTGTTCGCCCCCCTGAGGAACCGCGTCCAGACGTTTGTGGACCGGCGCTTCTATCGACAGAAGTACGATGCCGAGCACACACTGGAGGCATTTTCAGCACGGATGCGGGACGAGGTGGATCTGGATCGAATTACGGCGGACCTGGTTAATGTAGTGGAACAGACCATCCAGCCTGCGCAGATTAGTCTGTGGGTTGTGGAACTTCCCTCAGCCGGGGAAGGATATTCTTATGACTAACGACCATCAGCGGGGAATGAGCCGGCCTTCACTGTTGATCCTGATTGCCCTGTTGGCATTGGTGGTAGCGGCGATTGTTCTGAGCTTTTATCGATTCTCTCTGCCCACTGATGGCTGGCTCAGTCAGGAAACCCCGCCCGGTACAGCAGAGGAGCAGCAGGGGCTTATCTACCAAAAGAATGTAATGGGCCTGCCCTCCGAATTGGAAGCAGGGGATACGGTTCTTCAGGTAGAGGGGGTTCCTTATGTGATGACCTCCTTCACTACTGTCCCTCTCCATCTGCTTAAGGCGGGGGAGAGCGCTCACTTTATGGTTCTGCGAGATGAGCAAACGATCACGGTTGAGGTACCTATCACCCACTGGAAGTTTGCCCCCTGGGTCAAGGGAATCGGCATCCTTGAGTTTGTTTCAGCGGTGATTACCGGAATCATCATGTTAGGTGTTGGTCTGTTTACCTTCCTGAAACGCCCGGAGAATAAAGCCGCCCGCGCCTTATTTGCGCTCAACGTATTATTTTTTGTATCGATGTCGATTGATTATCCCAGTGGGATCGGTGATTCCTATGACTTAATAACCATCTATGTACAGGGTATGTTGATCCTTTTGCTTTATACGGTGCTTTTTCCGCCCACTTTACTGTACTTTTCACTGGTATTCCCTAAGCCCAAACCCTTTTTGGAAAAGTATCCCTGGACAGGCAGTCTGCCCTACGCCTTCGGAGCCGTTGTTTTCGTGCTGTTTTTCTTGACCAACGGGCTGGCCGCCTGGCTATGGGTGATCTTCGCCACCATCGGTGCGATTATCAGCCTCCTGCACAGCATCCTCATCCATCGCGATTCAGTCAGCCGCGCACAACTACGATGGGGAGCCGGTGGCACTGCCGCCGGATTGATCCTGGTAGCACCTACCTTTCTGGTGAGCTTCGGAGTGGTATCTGGAACGCTGGCAACCATCATTAATGCGCTTGTCATTCAAGGGCTTTCAGTGATGGCGATCACCCTCTCCATTGCTATTCTGCGCTACCGGCTGTGGGACATCGATCTGATCATCCGCCGGACACTGATCTACTCGGTTGTTACAGCATTGCTGGGATTGGTTTATTTCGGTGGAGTGGCCGTGCTGCAAGGGCTGTTCAGCGGCCTAACCGGGGAGCGGACCGCGCTGGCGGTCGTGATCAGCACGCTGGCGATTGCCGGATTGTTCACGCCGCTGCGGGGGCGCGTGCAGCGCTTCATCGACCGCCGCTTCTACCGCCAACAATACAACGCCGAGCAAGCCCTGGCCCGCTTCGGGGAGCGGCTGCGGGACGAGATCGATTTGGAGCAGATCCAACACCATTTGATAAATACCGTTAGCCAGACCCTTGAGCCTGAACACATATCCCTTTTGTCAGTACAGGAGCACCATGATGGCTAACACAGCAGCGGCACAATCCCACATTCCCCGGCGTTGGATCATGCCGATCTGGGTGATGGTAACATCCGCCGTGCTTTTTCAGTTGGTGAGTGTAGCTCTTTCTGTACCCTATCGCATTGCGGAACTTGAAACCGTCTGTATCACACCAACATGCAATGCTCTCTCCCTGACTCAAGCCGATGTGGTTGCCCTACAAGACCTCGGCTTGTCGGCAAAGTTCTATGCGGTGTGGCAGGTGATGTTGGAAATCATTCCCCTGGCATTGACCGTCGCTGTGATCGGCATTCTGATCTGGAAGGCACGGGACAGTTGGGTCGCTGTGGCGGCAGTATTCGCCTTCGTTGGGCTTCCAGTCAATATCACCCTGCCCTGGTTGCAATCATCCGAATCGGCACTGGTGACTCCCTACATCCTTGTGACCAGACCACTAATCATAGCGATTATCATTCTGATTGCCATCTTCCCTGATGGAAAATTCAACCCCAAATGGTCACAAAAGGTGCTGTCCGTAACGATACCGCTGTTGTTTGTTCTGAGTTATTTGGCAGCCGATGGTGTATACCAACCCTTTCCGTTCAGTCAAGACATTCTTGTGGTGTTCTTCCCGGTATTGTTAGGTCATCTCGTTTTTGTAGCGTGTTTACAGGTCTATCGCTATCGAAATGTGTATAACATCCAGCAGCGCCAGCAAGCCCGCTGGATGGTCATTGGCGGCTTCCTGATGGTATTGATGGTTGTCTGGTGGATCGCTATGTTTGAGACCAATTCCCGGGATAACAATATCGTTCCGCATGGTCGACCCTTCCTCATGTTGACCATGGGTGCAGGCGTGGTGATGAACTTCATGTCACGCTTAGCCGCCCCCTTCGCTATCACGATTGCCATCCTGCGCTATCGCCTCTGGGACATCGACATCATCATCCGGCGCACGCTGATCTATGGTGCTGTCACCGCGCTGTTGGCGTCGATCTACTTTGGGGGTGTGGCCCTGCTGCAAGGTCTATTCGGTCGGATGACGGGCGAACGATCCGCGCTGGCGGTGGTCATTTCGACGCTGGCGATTGCCGCGCTGTTCAATCCACTGCGCCGGCGGGTGCAGCGGCTCGTCGACCGGGCCTTTTATCGCCGCAAATACGACGCGCAGAAGACTGTCAATCAGTTCGGCGAGATGATGCGCGACGAGGTGGATATCGACAATCTACGGGCGGCGCTGATCGACGTGGTGCAGGACACAATGCAGCCAGAACGAGCATCGCTCTGGTTGAATTCGGATCAACCATAAATCCGTTGCGCACGCCGTAACGATTGCCGGACGGGCAGCGGTTAGACTGCTGTGTAAGAGAGGGGAAACCATGAGCATGTTACAAAATTTCTGGCAGCGCATCGCGGGCGAGCGGCAGACCGCAGCGGAGACCACCGCACCGGCGGAGCCGCAGGCCGCCGCCACCACCCAGACCGGACCTGCGGTCGACATTCCACCCGGCGATCCGCTGTTCGCCTATTTCCTCACCGCCCCCGGCGCGGTCGACGTGGACACGCTCAACATGGATTCACCCGCCCTGCGGCAGATGAAGGAAGCGGGCGTCAAGCTGGCGCTGCCGCTCGTCAGCCAGGGCGAGCTGGTGGGCGTGCTGAGCCTGGGGCCGCGCCTGTCCGAGCAGGAGTACTCGGCGGACGACCGCCGTCTGCTCAACAACCTCGCGACGCAGGCCGCCCCCGCTCTGCGGGTGGCTCAGCTCGTGCGTATCCAGCAGGCGGAGGCCCGCGAGCGCGAGCGCATCGAGCAGGAGCTTAAAGTCGCGGGCATCATCCAGCAAACGCTGCTGCCGAAAGATGTACCGGCGCTGCCCGGCTGGGAGATCGCCACTTACTGGCAGCCCGCGCGCGCCGTCGGCGGGGATTTCTACGACTTCGTGACGGTGCCCGACGGGCGCGTGGCGCTGCTGGTGGGCGACGTGACGGACAAAGGCGTGCCCGCCGCGCTGGTGATGGCCTCCACGCGCAGTATTCTGCGGGCCGCCATCGAACGCCTCGTCTCGCCGGGCGAGGTACTGGCCCGCGCCAACGAGGTGCTGTGCCCGGACATCCCGGCCAATATGTTCGTCACCTGCCTGTGCGCCATCCTCGACCCCACGACGGGCCACCTGATCTTCGCCAACGCGGGGCACAATCTGCCCTACGTCACCACCCCGGACGGCGTGGAGGAGGTCGAGGCGCGGGGGATGCCGCTGGGCCTGATGCCGGGCATGGATTACGAGGAGACGGAGGTTATGCTGCCGCCGGGGTCGAGCATGATGATCTACAGCGACGGGCTGGTGGAAGCCCACAACCCCGACGGCGAGATGTACGGGTTCCCGCAGTTGAAGGCCACCTTGAGCGCCTGCGACGATCAATCCGCGCTGCTCGACTACCTGCTAACCCACCTGGAAACGTTCGTCGGGCCTTCGTGGGAGCAGGAGGACGACGTGACGCTCGTCGTGCTGGCGCGGGAGGCCGGGGGCGGGCCGGGCGGCGAGGGGCAGGCCCGGACGCTGGCCGCCTTCGACGTTGCCAGCGCCCCCGGCAACGAGCGCGAGGCCATCGACCGGGTCGCGGCGGCGGTGACGGACCTTCTGCTGACCGATCAGCAGGTCGAGCAGCTAAAGACGGCGGTAGGCGAGACGACGATGAACGCGATGGAGCACGGCAACAAGTACCGGGAGGATGCCCCGGTCCAGATCGCGGTGATGGCGTCTGAGGGCACGCTCACCGTGCGCATCACGGACGAGGGCGGCGGCCAGCCGATCCCGGCTGCCGATGCGCCCGATCTGGAGGCGAAGCTGGCCGGGGATCAGCCGCCGCGCGGCTGGGGATTATTCCTGATAGAGAACATGGTTGACGAGATGCGGATCAGCCAGACGGCGGAACATCACATCGTCGACCTGATCATAAAGCTGGGAGGAGGGGATCATGACGGCGACGACACCGTTTGAGGCGGCAGTGCGGGTGGAAGCGGACCGCGTCGTGCTGGATATGCGGGGCGAGATCAGCGCCGCCGCCGAAGAGGCTCTAAACGCCGCCTACGCGGGGGCCGTCGAGCACGATCCGGCGGCCATCGTGCTGAATTTCGGCGGCGTGACCTACATCAACAGCACGGGCATCGCGCTGATCGTCGGCCTGCTGGCACGGGCGCGAAAAGAGCGGCTGGCGCTGTCCGTCTACGGCCTGACCGATCACTACCTGCATATCTTTCAGATCACACGGCTGGCGGACTTCATGACGATTTACGAGGACGAAAGGAGCGCGCTGGTCGGCGAAACGGCTGATCGGGGGTAAGCCGGTTCAACCTAACGACAGGAGAGGGTATCGTTTTACGAAAGTGGGGGGACACATGCCAGAGGCAGACATCACGATCACCGTACACGATGTGAACAGCGCGGTTTCCATACTGGCGATCGAGGGCGAGATCACAGCCTTCGCCGAGGACGCGCTGATGGCCGCCTATCAGGAGGCCAGCGACGGCGCCACACAAAGCATCATCCTGAATTTCGACGAACTCGAATATATGAACAGCAGCGGCATCGGCCTGCTGGTGACGCTGCTCATCCGCACCCAGCGGCAGAATCAAACCCTGCTGGCCTGCGGCCTGAACGAACACTACCAGCGCATCTTCCAGCTTACGCGGCTGAACGAGGCCATCGCCATCTACCCGGACGAGGCGGCGGCGCTGGCAGCCATCAACCAGACGGCGCGAACGTCATAGAGGAGGCATCACGATGGATGACAGGCACCCCGCTCCACGCGACGCGGCCTACTGGGCGCAGTCGGTGGACAAGCTGAGCATCAAAGACGCGCCGCAGGAGGCGCTGAATCTCAACGTCGAGGGGCGGCAGACGGTCGGACCCTTGCAGGGGTTCGGGCAGTTGTGGCAGAAAACCTACCGGGTCCGCATGATGGGCTGTGAGTCCACGCCGCAGGAGGTCATCGCCGTCTGGAAGGAGCGTTTCCCTGAGTTCCAGCCGCCGGAGAACCGCTTTTTCCCGTCGGTGGCGGGCGTGCAGCCCGGCGAGGTCGTGCTGATCAACGCCATGACGCCCGGCGGCCCGGTGTCGACGGGCGTGATGGTGCTGTACTCGGACGACGAGTCGTTCACCCTGATGACGCCGGAAGGCCACCCCGAATCCGGCTGGGTGACGTTCAGCGCCTACGACGACGGCGGCGTGGTCGTGGCGCAGGTACAGTCACTCGCGCGCGCCAACGATCCGGTGTACGAGCTGGCCTTCCGGCTGGTCGGGTCGAGCGTGCAGGAGAAAATCTGGCGGCACGTGCTGGGATCGCTGGCGGCGGCCTTCGACGTGGGCGAGCCGGTGTCGCTCGACAAGCAGTGCGTAGACGCCAGGCTCCAGTGGTCGCGGGCGGGCAACGTCCGGCACAACGCCCAGATGCTCACGCTTCTGTATAATCTGGGTGCGCCATTTCGCTGGGCACGCCGCCTGTTCGCAAAGAAGGAACAACCCACCTGATGCCATCCCACCAGCGCGATTCGTACGATGCCGTGATCGTCGGGGCCGGGCCGAACGGGCTGGCGGCGGCGATCACGCTGGCGCAGGCCGGGTGGTCGGTGCTGCTGATCGAGGGCCGTGACACGGTCGGCGGCGGGCTGCGTTCCGCTGAGCTGACCCTGCCCGGCTTCCTGCACGACATCTGCTCCGCCATCCACCCGCTGGCGATGGCATCCCCATTTTTCCGGTCGCTGCCGCTCGCAGATCACGGCCTGCGCTGGGTCCACCCGGCGATACCTGCCGCCCACCCACTGGACGGCGGGCGGGTGGTGCCGATTAACCGCTCGGTCGCGGATACGGCGGCCCATCTGGGCCGCGACGGTGCGGCCTACCGGCGGCTGATGGGTCCATTCGTCGCCAACTACCAGAAATTACTGCACGATTTCCTCGGCCCGCTGCGCATCCCCCGCTATCCATTTATGATGATGCGCTTCGGCCCCCCCGCGTTGATGCCCGCGACGGCGCTGGCCCGATTGCTGTTCAGGGGAGAGGAAGCGCGTGCGGTGTTCGGTGGCCTGAGCGCCCACTCGATCATGGCGCTGGAGAAGCCGGGGACCTCCGCCTTCGGCATCATGCTGGGGATGCTCGCCCACGCCGTCGGCTGGCCGCTGCCGGTGGGCGGCGCGCAGAAAATCGCGGACGCGCTGGCGTCCTATCTGCGCACGCTGGACGGCGAGATCGTCACCGGGCGGTGGGTCGAGTCGGTGGACGAGCTGCCCCCGGCTCGCGCTCTGCTGCTGGATGTCACGCCCCGCCAGCTCGTCGATTTAGCGGGACACCGCCTGCCAGACGGCTACAAGCGCCGTCTGGGCGAGTATCGACATGGTCCGGGTGTTTACAAAATGGACTTCGCGCTCGACGGGCCGATCCCCTGGTCGGATGAAACCTGCACACGCGCGGGAACCGTCCATGTGGGCGGGACGCTGGAGGAGATCGCCACATCGGAGGCCGATGCGTTTCACGGGCGGGAAAGCGAGCACCCGTTCGTGCTAGTCGCGCAGCAAAGCCTGTTCGATCCCAGCCGCGCCCCGGACGGGCATCATACCGTATGGGCCTACTGCCACGTGCCCAACGGCTCGACCGTCGACATGAGCGACCGCATTGAGGCGCAGATCGAACGGTTTGCGCCGGGCTTCCGTGCGCACATCATCGCCCGGAACTGCCACAGCTCGGCGGCGATGCAGCGCTACAACCCGAACTACGTCGGCGGCGACATAAACGGCGGCGTGCAGGACCTGACGCAGTTGTTCACCCGGCCCGTGCTGCGACCCAGCCCGTACGCCACCCCCGACCCGCAGATTTTCCTGTGCTCGTCGTCCACGCCGCCGGGCGGGGGCGTGCACGGCATGTGCGGGTACTTCGCGGCGCAGGCGGCGCTGCGGCGGCGCACGGCTGGATGACAGCAAAGGCGCACCCGCCAATGGGGTGCGCCCTGTCGATCAGAATATGCCGGACGCGCGTTACACGTTTATCGTCCGGGCGCAAGAAGCCCGGCAGAAACCGTCATTTTTACAGCCGGGGCAAATCCCGGATGACGGAGACGCGCATCTGGATCAGTCTTTCAATATCATGCAGGTAAGCGCGCTCATGGTCCGCGCAAAACGCCAGCGCGATGCCGTTCGCCCCGGCGCGCCCGGTACGGCCAATCCGGTGAACGTAGGTCTCCGGCTCATTCGACAGGTCGTACTGGATCACGTGGGAAATGTCGTCAACGTCGATGCCCCGCGAGGCCACGTCCGTCGCGACCAGCACCCTCGTTTTCCCCTTGCGGAAGTTCTTCAGCGCCCGCTGGCGGGCCGTCTGAGACTTGTTTCCGTGAATGGGTTCAGCCTGAATGCCCTTGCCAACCAGCTTCTTGACCACGCGGTTCGCGCCATGTTTGGTCCGCGTGAAGACCAGCGCGCGGGTGACCTCCGGGTCGGCGAGAACGTGCTCCAGAAGGGCCTGCTTCTTATTTTTCGGCACGAAGTAAACGGCCTGCTCGATGGCATCGACCGTGGGTTGATCCGGCGTGACCGCCACTTCAATGGCGTTCCGCTGGATGCTGTTCCCCAGTTCGACGATCTCAGTGGGTATCGTGGCCGAGAAAAGCAGCGTCTGGCGGTCCGGCTGCGTCGTGCGGACGATGCGCTTCACGTCGTGGATAAAGCCCATGTCCAGCATCCGGTCGGCTTCGTCGAGAACCAGCGCTTCCACACGGTCGAGTTTGACGTGCCCCTGCCCCATCAGGTCGAGCAGCCTGCCCGGCGTGGCGATCACGATGTCGACCCCCCGGCGCAGCGCGTCCACCTGCGGCCCCTGACCGACGCCGCCATAGATGACCACCGTCGTAAGCCCGGTGAACCGGCCATACGTGCGGAAGCTGTCGTCGATCTGGATAGCCAGCTCGCGAGTCGGAGCGAGGACCAGAGCGCGCACCGGTCGCTTCGACCGGCCATTCGTGCCTGCGGAGAGCCGCTGCAAAATCGGCAGCGCAAAGGCGGCGGTTTTGCCTGTGCCGGTCTGAGCACAGCCCAGCAGGTCTTTTCCTGCCAGTATCGGGGGGATGGCCTGCGCCTGAACGGGCGTTGGCTCTACGTAGCCCGCCTCATCGACCGCCCGCAGTAATTCAGGCATCAGGTTCAGGTCGTCGAACGAGCTGCCACTGGCGGCGGACTGCCGGGTTTCGGGAACCGGCTCGTCATGACGCACCCTGTCCTCTCGCGCGTCGTCGAGCGGCTTCACGTTCAGGGCCGACGGCCCTTTCTTGCGCTGCTCCACGCCAAAAACGACCCGATCACCCGGCTCGACGTATGTCTGAAGCTCGCGCCCCAGAGCCGAGCGGTGAACGAAGATATCCCTACCCCCACTATCCGGGGCGAGAAAGCCAAATCCTTTCTTGCTGTCGTACCACTTAATAGTTCCGGTTAAACGTTGTGCTGAAATCAATATCTTTACTTTACTTTCACTTATGACAGACAAACAAAAAGACCCGGTTGAATGCCGGGTCCTGATAATCGTTACAGACTGCCTCGTGCATTTACGAAAGGGAGTATACCCTGCCTGCAGAGATTGCGCCAGCGTGTCGTTCTCAGACGATCTCCCCGGCGCCTTCACTCAGCGTAGGCCACGAACGGGCGATTTTTTGCAGCTCCAACTCCAGCCATTGAGCCGCTTCCTGAATATCGAGGTTTGTCTGAATAGACAGGATATCGATCAGGCGCTTTTTCATGTTGTTCATAACCTCCCGGTCGGTGCCGGAAAGCTGTGCGGTATGCTCGCGCCACACCAGATCGCGGAAGACCTCAGCGCTCTCCAGTTGATCGCCGCTGTTGATCTTTTCCTCGATGCCCGTCCGGCGCTGCCGGTAATCGACCGCCAGGTCCTCTGGCGTGGCCGACAGCACCTCGCTGATCGCCCCGAGGGACCTGAGCGAGCATATTTGTTCGGCCTGAGATACCGGGAGCATGAGCTTGCTCCCTGACACCAGCTCCACCACGTAGTAGGGCTGGCTCGATCCGCCGATATTCACTTTCCGGATGCAGATTACGGTCCCCGCCCCGTGACGGGCATGGTAAACGAGATCGCCATCCTTAAACCCGGCTGCCGATGTCTCTTCTGGATCGCGTTCTGCTGGCATAGTGATATCCTGTCAACGTGGCTCGAATGATGTCTCTTCTCTTGCTCCCCGCCCGCCGAGTTCAGCAACACACGGGTGGCAAATACACCGTTTCTGAATTGGCATCAGTGTTTTTTAGTCTGTCACTCTTACGGAAATCTCCTGTTCATGCAGCGTGGCACCACTCAAAACCCGTACAGCTTCCTGAGCGCCCGCTTCCGTCATAAAGACAAAACCGGAGTTCGTATGTGCTCCGGTTTTCTCGTCTCTATGCAGCGTGGCGGATAAGACCAGGCCAACGCGATTAAACAGGTTGGCAAGATCGGCTTCTGATGTCTTCTTGCTCAAGTTGCCCACAAGTAGCCTGGTGCTCATACCAACCGACCTTTCTTACACAGTATGTCGAAGTGGTATAGACCGCCAGAACGAATGCACGCGGAATCAGCGACGTGAACAGCTAGAGCCGAACGACCCTGGCGGCTGCTGGGCCTTTGGGACCCTGCTCGATGCTGAATTCAACCGTATCGTTCTCGTTGAGGTCGGCGTAGCCATCCGTCTGAATGGCGGAATGGTGAACGAAAACGTCCTTGCTGCCGTCCTCAGGGGCGATGAAACCATAGCCCTTGCTGGCATTGAACCACTTTACCGTTCCCTTAATACGTTCGTCTGTCATGGGTGTTTTCTCCTTACCCTGTTGAAAGTATCTCTGCAGTACGATCTTTTGTGACCGCAAACGTCCTTAAAAACAAAAAAACCGGGCGATGCCGGTTTAAGGATTTCCCGTTCGAAGTCTGGAGGCCTGCATTTCACCTATACCAAGTGTATCTCACCTGGGGCAGGATTACGAATTCTGGGTGGTTGGATCATTTTCGTCCCCGGTGGAAGGCGGCTCTGGACGATTTGTTTATCCGTCCCCGTTGAAATGCGCAGCGGGGACGGATAAACACGGTCCATCTGCGGCACAGGCCATTTTTTCGCTGATCCTGTGCCGCGCGGCTGACCGTCACTCCATTCCAGAAAGCCCCACCTCTGGTGGGGAATCAATGGACAGGCCGTAGGCCCGCCGGGCGTAGCCCGATGGAGTGTCAAGCAAATCCGCAGAGCGGTTTGCCATTTACTCAGGCAGGTCGAAGCAGTTCCCGCTGTCGCGCTGGATGCTGTGATCGGGGTTGGCGACGAGCGCGCACATCTGAGTCGCGGCCTGCGGTCGATCCGCGACCGTATAGCCCCTGAACGGATTCGGGCCGCCGTAGAGATACCACGGCCCTGCCCCCGGCACGCCTGCATTGTCGACGGATACCGTGTCGAAGTAGAAGTGGATGTGCATCCCCGGCAGCACAGGCTCGTACTCGAAAGTCTCATAAGAAACCACGTAGACGTTCCCGTCGAGCGTGATGTCGTCGATCCGCACGTAGGGAATACCGGGCGGCACGGTCGGTATCGGCGTATAGGCCGGGGTGGGCGTTTCCGTCGGCGGTGGCGGATCGGTGGGGGCCAGCGTCGGGGCCTCGGTGGGAGTCGGTGTCGCCGTCGGCTCGAATGCCACCGCCGCCTCTCCTTCCTCACCGCCCGTATCCCCTATGGCATTTTCCCCCGTATCCCCGCCACTACTCCCGCCCCCATCCGGCGGGGAACCGGCGAGCAGCCCACCTCCGCCGCTTCCCCTGAGAAGCAGCGCACCGACGATCACCGCCGCCACGACCGCGAACAATAGGCCGGCGCCCCCGATGATCGCGATGAGCGGCAGGCCCTTCCGGGCGAACGACGAGGTCGATCGCTTCCGGGGTCTTTCCCGCACACCGGTAGACGAGGCGGGCCGGGTGGACGACGGCGCGGGCCGGGGCGTCACGTCGATTTGCGACTGATCCATCCACGTACCGCCGGTATCCGCCCCCATCCCCCGCGAATCCTCAAGCACGGTGCCCCCTCCACCCACGAACGACGGCTCCTCGGCGACCGTCGCTCTGGGCGGCGCGCCCCTTAGCTGGGCCAGCACCCCGCGCAGCGCGTCCGCCATCGCCCCGGCAGACGGAAACCGATCCGACGGATTTTTCGCCAGCGCCCGCTCGATGATCGCCTTCAAGGCCGGGGGTGTCTCGTGGTTCAGTTCGAGCACGTTCGGGACCGGGTCGTTGATGTGCATCATCATGGCGGTCAGGGCCGAGTCGGCCTCGAACGGGGGCCGCCCGCTGACCATCTCGAACAGCGTGACGCCCAGCGAATAGATGTCCGACCGCTCGCTGGGGTGCTCGCCGCGCGCCTGTTCGGGCGACATATACAGCGCCGTGCCGATGACCGCCCCGGTGGCCGTGTGCTGGGTGGACCCCAGCATCTTGACGACGCCGAAGTCCATCAGGACGGCCTGCCCCTGGTTGGTGAGCATGATGTTGGCCGGTTTGATGTCGCGGTGGATCATGCCCCGCCGGTGAGCGTAGTCGACCGCGTCACAGATGCTCGCCATGACCTCAAGCGTATCACCGATCGACATCTTGCGGCCTGCCGCGTTCAACCGCTTGAGCCGCTCCTGAAGCGTCTCCCCGACGAGGAAGGCCAGCACCATGTAGTAGGTGTTATCTTCGTTGTCGAAATCGAACACCTGGATGATGTTCGGGTGGCTCAACTGGGCGACCGCCGCCGCTTCCTCCCCGAAACGGCGCACGAACTCCGGGTTGTTCGACAGGTGCGGGTGAATGAGCTTGACGGCGACCACGCGCCGCAGGTTGGGGTCTGTGGCCTTGTACACGGTCGACATGCCGCCCTGCCCGATTAGCTCCTCGATTTGATAACGACCGCCAAGTTTATATCCAATCCAGCTTGACTGACTCATCTTCTCTCTCCCTCAGAGGCGTCGTGATAATAAACTAACAGTGTGTCCCGGCTCTATGTCCTACGGTTTCCGGCGGCAGGCCCCCTCGACCACAGCCGCGCGTATAGAAGTCAGCAGGATGAGGCATATTTATATAAAGAGGATACTAATAATCCTGAACCGGGCAAGCCGAATTTTAGATTTGGGCGAACATCCGCCCGGCGGGGGTCGGCAAATTGAGCGTCTAAGAGGGTTTCCCAGCCGCTTTTACGACGCCGATCCGGGATGACGACGAAAGTCAGCGGCGTTACAGACTTCAGTCAGGGGGGCGCTAGAGAATTTGCGAGAGGAACAGCTTCGTGCGTTCGTGTTCCGGGTTGGTGAAGAAGTGTTCGGGCGTCCCCTGCTCGACGATCTCCCCGTAGTCGAACAGCAGCACGCGGTCGGCCACCTCGCGGGCGAAGCCCATCTCGTGCGTGACGACCAGCATCGTCATGCCGGAGTGCGCCAGCTCTTTCATCACGTCCAGCACCTCTTTGATCATCTCCGGGTCGAGCGCGGAGGTCGGCTCGTCGAAGAGCATGATCTTGGGCTCCATGGCCAGCGCGCGGGCGATCGCCACGCGCTGCGGCTGCCCACCGGAGAGCTGGCCGGGGTACTTCTCGGCCTGCTCAG
>CAZWUX010000079.1:0-14688 GCA_964637665.1 uncultured Anaerolineae bacterium | reverse complement strand
TTTGCAGCGCGTAGGCGCGGACCTTCGGATCGTTCGCCGTGAACGCGCCGTCCTTAAACGCCGGATCATAGAACAGGTTCGTCGTTGCCATCGGCACGACCAGCCCCGTTTCGTCGAGCGCCTGCTTGAAGTCGGTGACGATCTGGTCCCGCTCGGCGGGCGTCGCGTCGATAGGGACGAGGTCGTTGTCGTGCAGGTTCACGCCGTACGCGCCGGCCTCTGCCAACAGGTGGACAAGGTCGACTGGTGAGCGCATCGAACGCACCGGTCCGCCGAATGGGTCCCGCCCGATGTTGCCGACGGTCCACAACCCGAACGTGAATTTATCTTCTGGCCTGGGTTCGTAACGATCAGACATGTGTTCCTTCCAAATCAGCTTGGCTATATGACAGGTAATGTACTTGACCGGGCCGGGTAAGCCTAGCTTCCCGCCGTCATGTCGCGATCGCTGATGGAGGCCGTCGACATCTCACCCAAAGGCCGTTTGCCTTTCGGAATGATGTGACTCCACACCATGAATGCGATGGTGGACGCGAGCAGCAGGCGGAAGCCGAGACGGTAAAGGATGAGCAGCCAGGGCTGAAACATTCCGATAATCCCGAGAACGATCCCGGCGATGATAATCGTCTCGACAGGCTTGTAAATCCGCATCGGGACGTTTTTGTTCAGCACGCTGGCGAGCAGCCAGATGGCCGATATAAAGAACAGGATGATGGAGACAAAGATCAGGATAAACGGGAAGCCGTTCAGGATCGTGTTCCGTGCCAGCGTCTGCTCGGAGAAATTGTTCTGGATGATCGGTCCCAGAACGTTGCCCACGATCAGCAGGATGACCCCCGCGATGGGAAGGCCGATCGGAACGTGGAGGCGTCGCTTTTCCATAGCCACTCCTTGGCTGGCCGGGCTGCGCCCGGCGTTCGTGTTCGTGAACGGCCAGGATGGGCGAGTCGGCCCCGCCCATCCTACCGTGTGAGACAACTCAGTATGCGATGTCGACCTGATGGCCCGTCTCGGCGGACTTCACGATGGCGTCGCCGATGACGTTGGCCCGGTAGCCGTCCTCGAACGTCGCGCCGTGCGGCGCCACGTCCGCGTCGTTGACAATGGCGTTCAGCAGATGGTCGATCTCATGGACGAACGTGTGCTCCCAGCCGATGATGTGCCCCTGCGGCCACCAGTTCTCGATCCAGGGATGGTAGCCTTCGGTCGCCATGACGTTCGTCCAGCCTTCCGTCTCCTTGACTTCCGGGTCGACCCAGTAGATGTCGAATTCGTTCAGCCGCTCAAGGTTGAAGCGGATGCTGCCGTGCTCGGCGTTGATCTCGAAGCAGTTGTAGTTCTTCCGCCCGGCGGCGAAGCGTGTGGCCTCGAAGGTGCCCAGCGCGCCGTTCTCGAACTCACAGGCGGCGACGAAGGCATCGTCCACGTCGACCTCACCCATCTCGTTCGGGTTGTCGACCAGCGGGCGCTCCTTGATGAAGGTCTTCGTATACGCCTTGAGGCTCTTGACGCCGCCGATCAGGTAGTGTGCCAGGTCGATGATGTGCGCGCCCAGGTCGCCGATGGCGCCGCTTCCGGCCACTTTCTTGTCGAGCCGCCAGATTTTAGGCGTGCCGTAGTGCGGCAGGATCCACTCCTGCAAGTAGACCGCCCGCCAGTGATAGATCGTGCCCAGCTTGCCGCTGTCCAGCAGGTTCTTGATCTGGCGGATGGCCGGGACAAAGCGGTAGTTGAAGGCGACCATGTGCTTGACTCCCGCCTTCTCCACCGCGTCGAGCATCGTCTTGGCCTCTTCTGCGGTCCGGGCGAGGGGCTTCTCGCACAGGATGTGCTTGCCCGCCTCGGCTGCCACGATGCAGGGTTCAGCATGGGTGTCATTCGGGCCGCCGTTATCGAAAAGCTGGACGGCGTCGTCCTCCAGCATGGCACGCCAGTCCGTGTAGTACTTCTGATATCCATAGCGGCGGGCGGCTTCTGCGACGCTGCTCTCATCACGCCCGCAAATCGCGGTGAGGTCCGGGATCGCCACCGGCGGGTACATCATGTAGGGCAGCGTTTTGTACGCGTTCGTGTGCGCTTTGCCCATGAAGGCATAACCCAGCATCCCGACGCCGATGTGCGGCGCTTCGCCTTCGGCTTTGGCGCCCGCCTGCGTCGTGAAACCCGTGTCCTTCTCTGACATTGCTTGTCTTTCCCCTTTCGATACATGCACGTAGCGGGATTTCAGGTGATGGGGTAGGGGGATGCACAGCTCTTGGCGCGCACCCCGGCCACCCGCCGATTGTCAACCGTGTGCTAGTCGTCGTCTGATGCGAAAGCGGCGTCGAACGCGACGCTGGAGGGTGTGAAGTCCTGCCCCCGGATCATCTCCAGCGCCTCAGGCGCGCCGTACTCGCGGTCCATGCCCGTGTCCTCCCACTCGATGGAGAGTGGGCCGTCGTAGCCGATGCGGTTCAGCGCCCGGATGATGGGGTCCCATTCCACGTCGCCGCGCCCCGGCGAGACGAAGTCCCAGCCCCGGCGGCTGTCGCCGAAGTCGAGGTGCGAGCCAAGGATGCTGTTCCGCCCGGTGAGCTGCACGCGCGAGTCCTTGACGTGAACGTGCCAGATGCGGTCGCCGAATTCGTCGATGAACTCCACCGGGTCGATGAACTGGTGGATGAAGTGGCTGGGGTCGAAGTTGAAGCCGAAGGCCGGGTGGTTGTCGATGGCCTCCAGCGCGCGGGCGGCGGTGATGAGGTCGTAGGCGATCTCGGTGGGATGGACTTCCAGCCCGAATTTGACGCCGTTCTCCTCGAATACGTCCATGATGGGCGTCCAGCGCTCGGCGAAATCCTTATAGCCCGCCTCGATCATGTCCTGCGTGGTGGGCGGGAAGAAGTAGAGGTTCTTCCACACCTTGCTGCCCGTGAAGCCGTTGACGACATCGACGCCGAATTTCTTCGCGGCGATGGCCGTGTTTTTGACCTCCTCCGCCGCACGCTGGCGGACGCCTTCCGGATCGCCGTCGCCCCACAGCCGGGGCGGCAGCACGGACTTGTGCCGCTCGTCGATCGGGTCATCGGCCACGCACTGGCCTACGAGGTGCGTGCTGATCGCCCAGCACTTGAGTCCGTATTTGTTCAGAATATCCCAGCGGGACTGGACGTAGCTGTCATCTTCGAGCGCCTTATCAACCTCGAAGTGGTCGCCCCAGCAGGCCAGCTCAAGGCCGTCGAATCCCCAATCGCTGACCTTTTTAGCAAGCTCTTCCAGAGTGAGATCCGCCCACTGGCCGGTAAAGAGCGTAATTGGTCGTGCCATTCGTATCCTCTCCTTTTGCTGTAAAGTGTGATTAACAGCGAAATTTCGACGCCGTGGCGTCGTATCAGCCAAGAAGATTTTTGAGAAACGCCAGGCCGTCGCTGGCAAGGGCCTCAGGTGACGGCGCGAGAGGCCGCCAGATGGCTGCCGCGCGGGAGATGCTCTCCACCTCCGGTGTGAACGACTCGATCACGACCGGCCCATCATAACCGATGTCCTTGAGCCCTGCGGCGACGGCGTCCCACGTCACGTTGCCGGAGCCGGGCGCGCCCCGGTCGTTCTCACAGGCGTGAAGCTGGACCAGCCGGTCGCCCGCCGCGCGAATGGCATCGCCGAGGTTTTTTTCCTCGATATTCATATGGAAAGTGTCGAGCATGATTCCGCAGGCCGGGCTGTCCACCCGGTCCACGACCTCGATCACCTGATCCGCGATGTTGATGAAGCTCGTCTCGAAGCGGTTAAGCGGTTCGAGGCCGAGCACCACGCCGTGAGCTTCGGCGTAGTCTGACAGTTCGGTCAGGTTGTCTACCAGCAGGTCGAGGTCCTTCGCGCGCTCGTCCGGCGTCTGCTTCCACGTCCGGCCCACAGCCGCGTAAATCGGGCCGACGAAGTTCGTCACGCCGAGCGCCTCACAGGCGTCGATCGAATCCTTGATGTACGCCATGCCCGACTGGCGTATCGCGGCGTCGGGGTGGATCAGGTCGCGGTCGGGTCCCATCGCCGCGCACGCGCTCACGCCGAGACCCTGATCCTCGATGATCTGGCGCGCCGTGCTGTGGTCCAGATCGTCGAGATTCTCCAGCGGCAGCTCGATCACGTCAAATCCTATTTCCGCCACTTTAGGGGCTATCTCGCGCAGCTTGTCGGTAGTGACCGGCGCGGTCCAGACCCAGGCGTTTACCCCATATTTCATTGTATGCTCCTTACAGGAAAATCGGAAGGATCATTTTTAAGAAGTTCCGGATTTCTGCGTGATTAGGAACTGGTTCACGATGGGATGCGCTGTCCTTTGAGGTCGAAGCAGTGCAGCCGCTCGTGAACGATGTTAAACCGGACCACGTCGCCTATCTTGAACCCCGTCATGCCGGGGATCAGGCTCAGCAAACGCTGCCCACCAACGTCGATGTGCAGCACCGTCTCGACGCCGAGCGGCTCCGTGAGGATCAACTCGCCGGTGAACTCACCCGCGCCGTCCGGGGTAACATCCTCCGGGCGGATGCCGAGCAGGAAGTCATGACAATCCGCCTGAATCGGCGGGGAGGGCAGGTGCAGCTCGCTTTCTTTGACGTAGATCGTCCCGTTCTCGCGGACGCTCTCGAACAGGTTGATGCGTGGCGTCCCGACAAGCTGGGCGACGAACGTCGTCGCCGGGCGGTCGTAGATGTCCTCCGGCGTTCCGACCTGAATCAGGTTGCCCTCATCCAGCACGCCGATGCGATCGGCCATCGTCAGCGCCTCGATCTGATCGTGCGTGACGAACAGCGTCGTCGACCCCTGTGTCTTCTGAAGGTGCTGAAGCTCGATGCGCAGCGACTCGCGGAGCTTGGCGTCGAGGTTCGACAGCGGCTCGTCCATCAGGAAAATGCGCGGTTGGCGAACGATGGCCCGCCCGATAGAGACGCGCTGCATCTCGCCGCCCGATAGATTGGCCGTCTTGCGGTCGAGCAGGTGGCCGATGCGCAGCTTTTGGGCGGCGTCCTTCACCTGCTGGTCGATCTCCGCTTCCGGCAGCTTCCGCAGCGGCGAGCGCAGCGGAAACGCGAGGTTGTCATACACTGTCAGCGTCGGGTAAAGCGAGTACTGCTGAAAGACGAAGGCCACGTCACGCTCTGCAGGCGTCATGTAGCCTAGCGGCTGCCCGTCGAAGTACACCTCACCCTCATCCTGCTGCTCCAGCCCGGCGATGATGCGCAGGGTGGTCGTCTTGCCCGCGCCGGTCGGGCCGAGCAGTACGAAGAACTCGCCATCCTCGATGTCAAAGGACACATTGTCCAGCGCCCGGACACCTGGGAAATCTTTGGTGATGTTGCGCAGTTCGACGTTGGTCATCGGGCCACCTCCGGGATGATGGCGTGCTCGTTTTTTGGATCGAAGAACCGCACCATGTCCGGGTCGAGGTCAAAACGGACCTGCGTCCCGATCGGGATGAGGTTGCGACGGTCGCTCCGAATGTGGATGATGTCTTCCTCGTTCATGTTGACGTGGAGCATCGTGTAAGCGCCGTGCATATCCGATGCGTAGACCTTGCCGACCAGCTCACCTTCGTCGCTGATGTGGGCTGCCTCCGGGCGAAAGCCGACGATCAACTCATCGTCGCCGCCCAGCGCGTCGTAGAGCGGCCCTCTCCATCTCTCGCCGATGCTGTGCCGGTTTGCTTCCCCCGGCATGACGATGTCGCCGTTTGCCAGATGCCCGCCCACGAGGTTCATGCCAGGGCTGCCGATGAAGCGTGCGACGAACAGGTTGGCGGGCGAGTAGTACACCTCTCCGGGTGTGCCGACCTGCTGGATCTCGGCGTCGGACATGACCACGATGCGGTCGCCCATCGTCATCGCCTCGACCTGATCGTGCGTGACGTAGACCATCGTCGCATGCTGGTCGATGTGAAGCTGCTTGATCTCCGCCCGCATGCTCTCCCGGAACTCGGCGTCGAGCGCGCCTAGCGGCTCGTCCATCAGGAAGGCCGCAGGCCGCCGGACGAGCGCCCGCGCCAGCGCCACGCGCTGGCGGTCGCCGCCGCTCAGCTTGCCGGGCCGCACGTCGAGAATCCGGTGGATGCGCAGCAGGTTGACGACATCCTCGAACCGCTGGTCGATCACGTCCTGCTCTATGCCCTGCGCCTGGAGCGGGAAGATGATGTTTTGCCGCGCCGTCATGTGCGGGTATAGCGCGAACAGCTGGAAGACGAACGCGATGTCACGTTGGCTGGGATGCAGCCACGTCACGTTGCGGTCGTCAAGGTAGATCGATCCTCCGCTGACCGTCTCCAGCCCGGAGATCATGCGCAGCGTTGTCGTCTTGCCACAGCCAGACGGCCCCAACAGCACCACGAACTCCTTGTCATAGATGGTGAGGTCCATCGGCTTGACCGCGTGGAGATCGCCGAACTTCTTTTCGACCTGGCGGAGTTCAATTGTAGCCATAGTTCAGTCCGATACTAAAGTGTGTCACGGTGTTAAGAAGCCAGCGGCAGGATCGCGCTCGCTACTGGCGAATGGCCCCGAAGGTCACGCCGCGCAGCAGGTAATTGCGCAGGGCAAAGGTGACGATGACCACCGGGATCAGGAAGCCGAGGCTGCCCGCTGCAATAGCCGACCACTCGATGCCGCCGCGTCCCAGCATGGTCGCGATGCTCGGCGGCGCGGTCCGTGCGACTTCACTGGTGAGCATCAGGGCGAAGGCGTATTCGTTCCAAGCGAAAATCAGGCAGAAGACCGTCGTGGCGGCGATGCCGCCCACGGCCTGCGGGAGCACCACCCGGAAGAAAGCCTGCAAGCGCGAGTAGCCGTCAACCAGCGCTGCCTCTTCATACTCCTTGGGGATTTCGTCGATGAAGCCCTTGAGCAACCACACGGACAGCGACAGGTTGAAGGCCGTGTACAACAGGATCATGCCAATGTGTGTGTCGTGCAGGCCGAGCTGGCGGTACATCAGGAAGAGCGGGATGGTGACCACCACCGGCGGCAGCATGCGCGTGCTCAAAATGAAAAAGAGCAAGTCGTTCTCGCCGCGGATGTTGAAGCGGCTGAACGCGTAGGCTGCAAACAACCCCAGCACGACGGATGCAATCGTCGATACCCCGCCGATGATGAGCGAGTTGCGCAGGCGGAAGACGTATTCGCTCGGTCCCAGAACTTCCTGCCCGGCGCCCAGCGCGATGCGCTCGGCTAGCGGCAGGCTGCCCTCGGATCTTAGTTCTTGCAGCTCGGCAGCGCGAGCCTGGCCAACCTGGGCACGTTCGGTCAGCAGGAAGACGAAGCCTTCGAGCGTCGGGGTGAAAAAGTGCCGGGCGAAGCTCGATTCCCGGGTTTCGCGCCAGTGTTCATTGGCGGCAACGCGCTCTTCGTCACCATCCGGGACCGGAACCAGGCTGGGGGGGACCGACACCACGGCATTGCGGGACTTGAAGGCGGTAATGCCCATCGCCAGCACCGGAATCAGCATGATCAGCGTGATGATGACGAAGAGAATCGCACGCAGGGTGCGGCCCAGACGGGCTGCCGGACGAATTCTGTCGACCCGGGTGCTGATCGTGACCGGGGCGCGCGGGCCAGTTTCTTCGAAGGTTGCCATGATTAACCTTCCCTCATCTGGTTCAAGTACTTAATGTAGAGGTTGCTGATCGCGATGATGATGATCAGGATGATGTAGGCCAGCGCACTGGACAGACCGGTATCCCATTCGGTGAACGCCCGCCGGTATAGGTTGACGGCGATCACCTCGGTCTGGATGCCGGGCCCACCGCCGGTCATGCCCATCACTAGGTCGAAGGCTTTGAAGGCTTCGATGGTCCGGAACAGCACGGCGATCAGCAGCAGCGGGGCCACCTGGGGCAGGGTGATGCGCCAGAACTGGAACCAGGGGCTGGCGCGGTCGATGGCCGCTGCTTCATACAGATAATCCGGGATGGCTTTCAGCCCCGACAGCGCCAGCAGCATGACGAAGGGGCTCCACATCCACACGTCGACCAGGGCGACAGCCCATAGTGCCAGCCCTGGCATCGGCTCTCTTCCGATGCGGCTGGCCAGCCAGTCGGGGGCGATGGTCGGGTCGGTCAGGCCCAGCAGGAAATTGAGATAGCCGAAGGTGGGGTTGAACATCAGCTTCCAGAATAATCCGACGACGACCGGCGAGAGCATCATGGGAATCAGGATCAGGGTGGTCACGATCCCGCTTCCAGTGAATTTCTCGCGGACCAGCATGGCGAGGCCAAAGCCGACCAGCGTTTGCAGGCCGACGGTCACCAGGGCGAAGCGGCCCGTCGTGGCAAAGTATTCCCACAGCGGCTCGCTGTTGAGCACTTCGACGAAGTTCGCGAAGCCAATCCAGGTCGGGGCAGTCCGGCCAATTGCGGAGTAGTCGGTGAAGCTCAGGTACAGGCTGTAGAAGAGCGGGAAGACGTTCATCAAGATGAGCAGGACCAGCGTAGGCCAGATAAACAAGTTTTGGATGGCCCGGTCGCTTAGCCGGTTTCTGCTCCTCCCGGATGGGGCTGATAGGTTGACAGAGGACATATGTCGTCTCTTTTCATAATCACTGTGATTCCCGGTGGAGAGGCGGCCCTTCGCCGCCTCTCCGTGGGTTTTTAGCTACAACTGGCGGCAGAGAGGCTCACGCCAGCGCGAGATCGTGTGCAGCTATTCGAGCAAACCAGCCTCTTGCAGGATAGTGGTATGCTCGGCGGCGACGTTGTCCATCGTCTCCTGAGCAGTGCCCTGACCCTCGATGACGAAGGCCCCGAATTCACGGTTGGCGGCCTGCAGAAGCGGGTCGTAGACCGGCACGTTCCAGAAGTCCTTGACGATGGTCATCGTCTCGGCGAAGGCCGGGTTGAAGGGAGCGGCGTTCAGGAAGACGTCAGATTGCAGGACGTTGGCGTTGCAGGTGTAGCCACCCAACGCTGCCCATTCGGTCTGGATTTCTTCCTGCGCGAACCACTCGATGAAGTCCAGCGCAGCTTGCTTGCGCTCGTCACTGATGTAGTTGACGACCGTCATGCCCTGGCCGCCCAGCGCCGCGCCGCGGTCCCCGTAAGGGCCTGCCGGGTTGGCGAAGAAGCCGGTGCTGTCAGCGTAGGGGTTGACTTCCGGGTTAGCCAACGCCGGGAAGAAGGCGAAGAAGTTCATCGCCATCACGGACTGGCCGCTGATGAAGGCGTCGTTGGTCTCGTTGAAGAAGGCGCTCGCCATACCCGGAGGCTGGCAGCAGTCGGTCAGGTCTTTGTAGGCCTGCAGGGCTTCGACAGCGCGCTCGCTGTTAACGATGCCGTCGACGTTGTTGCTGTCGTCCTTCCAGTCAGCGCCCCAGGCGAACATGGTGTTCTCAACACCCATGACCATCGAGTCATAGCCGTTCTGCCCGTAGATAGCCACACCGTACAGGCCCTCATCCGGGCGGGTGAAGAACTGCGCGATGTCCATCATTTGTTCGTAGGTTTCGGGCACTGCCAGCGGATAGCCGTATTCATCTTCGAACGCAGCCATCTCATCCGGATTTTCGAACAGGTCCTTTCGGTAAGCCCAGCCGTCGGCGTCACCCTCGGTCGGGTATGCCCAGTAGCGGCCAGAGCCAGCCGGATACTCGCCGTAGTAGGTCATCGTGGCAGGGGTCACCGTGTCCGCGATACCGGTCTCGTTCAGGAAATCGGTGATTTCCATGTAGTGACCGTTCTGCGAGCCGTCACCCAGCCACTGGCTGTCACCGACGACCAGATCCCAGGCGTCGCCGCCCGCGGCCATCTCAGTGAAGAACCGTGTCTGGAACGAGTCCCAGGGCTCCTGGACGACGTTCACGGCAATGCCGGTCTCTTCTTCGTACATATCCCCGATCTGCTGGAGATAGTCAGCCGGGTCCCACTGCGCCCACAGAATGCTCAGCTCAGTAACTCCACCGGCGGCGGGTTCTTCCGCTGCTGGCTCTTCGGCAGCGGGTTCTTCAGCCGCCGGCTCCTCGGCGGCGGGTTCCTCAGCCGCCGGGGCGCCACCACAGGCGGCAAGGATAAACGCGGCCAGGAGCAGGACAAGGATAGATATGAACTTGTTACGCATCTTCAGCTTTCTCCCCTTTGTAAAGTTCTGGAATGTGTCCGTCTCTCAGAGTGTACGAGGGAACTTGCGCCGGTGCACCTCCTTTGATGGTTCACTATTGCGCACAGTCACGTAACACGGTTATTCAGCTTTTGTTGGCGGGCGGTATGGCTCGGGGTGGAAAGAATAGCCTGGAGTATCGTGGCGATGCCCCCCATCACGCAGGCATCATTACCGTGATGTGCAACGATCACTTCAGTTGGGTATGTCCTGCGGACGAGCGTCCGCTGTTTAATCTCTTCCTCGACGACCGGCAGCAGAAACTCGGCTGCCTCGCTCAGAATGCCGCCAAACACGACCAGTTCCGGGTCGAATGCGTTGATCAGGGATGCGATCCCGATACCGAGGTGGCTGCCCACCTGTTCGAGGGCCTGCCGCGCCACACGGTCGCCTTCGCGGGCCGCCTCAACGAGTATGCTGACCGTTAGCTGGGACAGATCGCCGTTTGTTCGATCGCTTAACTGGCTGGGTTCGCCATTCTCGATGGCCTCTTGTGCGAGGCGGAACAGCGCATTCTGGCTGACAAGCGTCTCCCAGCATCCGTTGCTGCCGCATTTGCAGGGCAGCCCATCGGGCTGTGCGGTCATGTGTCCGAATTCACCGGCAAGGCCCGCCTTGCCGCGATACACCTGCCCGTTGCGGATGATACCGCCCCCCAGACCTACCCCTACGCTGATGTAAAGGGCGTCGTTATAGCCCTGTGCCGCGCCAAAGTAGTGTTCACCCAGCGCGGCGAGGTTGGCCTCGTTGTCGACGATGATCCGTGTGTCGAAGACTTTACCTAATATCTCACCAAACGGCACATTGTGCCAACCGAGGTTGGGCGCGAAGAGCAGGCTTCCGGCCTGATAGTCGACCAGTCCCGGTACGCCTAGCGTCAGCCCCAGCAGGTTCGCACTAGATGCGCCGTCTCCTTCGAGGGCCTCATATAACAAAGCCAGCACACGCTCGATCATTGTGGGTTGGCTGGTATCCTGGATGTCGACTTTGCGGCGCCATGTGACCTCGGCTGAGAAGTTCGTCCGAATAACGGAGATGAAGTCGACGCCGATCTCGGCGCTCAAAATACACCCGGCATCCGGGTTTAGCTCCAGCAGCATGGCAGGGCGGCCCAAGCCGGAGGTGTCGTAGCCGACTTCATGGACGTACTGGTGCTGAATCAGCTCGTGTACCAGGCTGGATACGGTTGTCTTGTTCAGCCCGGTGATCTCAGCCAGCGTCGCCCGCGAGATGGGAGCCGCCTCGCGAAGTTCGTTCATTATCAACGAGAGGTTGATCTCCCGTACGAGCGCCTGATCGCCTGTCCGAGGGCGTGCCTGTTGTGTCATTGATGGCTCGGCTTATTGTGTAGACTGCCGATGACATTTGTACAGCTAACTTAGCAGACACATCTGGCTAACGACGAGTTTCCCGGTACCGAGGCAGGTGAAGAAACACGACTCTTAGTGAAAGGGTGGAGAAAGCTCCCGGACGGGAGCTTGTTTGTTGAATCAACCAACTAATTTGCATCGATTGTACAGAAAAACGAATAGCGAGTCAACCCTTAGATACTAATATTCTAATGATCTCACAGTATCGCGTCAAACCGATGAAATGGGTGGAAATGGTCGCGAGCAAGGAACCTGCCCGCCAGCCGTACACCTCCCAGTGATGGTATTTGGTCCACCATACGGACTAATTATAGATACCTGCCGGTTGGCTCGACAGAGTCATTGAGGGGGCAATTGACAGGGACAATATCGGGGGATGAGCGTGCTAACGGCGGATCATCGCATTTTCAGGCTCAGCGATCGGCTCGAAGCCGTACCGGCTGTACAGGCCGTGAGCGTCGCGTGTGTTCAGCCGCCACTTCCCGACGGCTTCGAGCGCGGGGTGTGCCAGCGCCGTCTCGACGAGCCATTTGCCCAGCCCGCGGCCCCGGTGCGGCTCAAGCACGAACACGTCGACCAGATTGGCCTGCGTGGCGTAGTCCGTGACGATACGCGCAAAGCCGACCTGCTCTGCATCCCGGTAAATGCCCAAACACAGCGAGTGGTTGATCGAGCGGGCGACGACCTCACGCGGTCGACCCTGCGCCCAGTATGAGTGGTTGGCTAGATAGTCGTGGATGGCGTCCACGTCGAGGCGGGCGGGGTCCGTACTGATGACGTACTCGCCCCGCCGCGCCTCCACGATTGCCGCATCGTTCGTGGTGCGATGTTCTTTCACTGCTCGTCTCTTTCAGCGGGCAGAGGCCTCTGCCCCCAGCGAGGCATCGAAGGTGGTCTGCCCGTCGCTGGCATTCTGCTCGATGTTGACCAGCGCTGGCATGGCGATCCCGGCGATCCCGGCCAGCAGGCACATGATCCCGGCGGCCAGATACCATACCTGCAAACCCAGCCAGTCCGCCACTGGCCCGGCGGCGGCCAGTGCGATCGGCGAGCTGGCTGAGAGCAGGCTGCCTACCAGTGTAAACACCCGGCCCTGCATTTCCGGTGCGGCGGAACTCTGGATGATCGCCATAAACGGCCCGTCGATGAGCGGGATCGACAGCCCCATGATGAACGCCGCACCGACGGCGGGCTGGAACAGCCCGCCCGGCAGCATCCCCAGCGCCAGAAAGCTCATCCCCAGAATCGCGACACCGCTCAGCGTCGTGATGATCTTACGCCGGAAGCCGCCCCACGCGCTCAGTACGACGCCGCCCGTCACCAGCCCGATGCCGATGGCGACCTCGACCAGGCTGTACTGCGCTGCATCACCGCCGAAGTGCTGGTTCACGAGTAGGGGGATCAGTGAGAAGGCTGGCGTCATCGCCAGCTTCAACACGACCGTGATCCCGATCAGCGCCACCATCCCCGGCCAGCTCCACACGTACTGGAACCCGTCGCGCATGTCGCTCAGGACCGAGCGGATAACCGGGGCGTCCTCACGGGCGGCCTGCTCAGGCTGAGGCACGGCGATGAACAGCAGCGGGGTGATCGCGATCAGCGCCGTCACGATGTCGACGGCCAGCACACCCTGCATGGGCAGCAGATCGAGCAGCAGAGCGCCCAGCGGCGGCCCGACGATCAGCGCCGCGCCCTCCAACGCCTGATTCAGCCCCGCGATGCGGGCCAGATGCTTCTCCGGCACCATCAGCGAGGTCGAGGCCTGCATGGCGGGCCAGTGGAAGGCCGTGCCCAGCGACCGCACGAACATCAGCGCGTAGATGTGCCAGACGGCGACGATGTCCAACGCGAACAAACCCGCCAGCGCGAGAGTCGCCAGCGCGATCATCCCGTCGGCGGCGATCATGACCGTGCGACGGCTCCACCGATCGACCAGCGCGCCCGCGAACGGGCTTAAGAATATCTGCGGCAGGAAGGCCATCATCGACGCGATGGCAAGCACTGTCGCCGAGCCCGTTTCCTGTGTCAGCCACCAGATCAGCGCGAACTGCACGAGGTTGCTGCCGAGCAGCGAAAAGACCTGCCCGGTCCAGATGGTCAGGAACGGGCCGAGCGGGCGGTTAGCGGCTTCAGACTGGTTTTTCATAGTCTGCCTTTAACTTTGATTTATCAACCATCAATATATTTAAGTCTAAACATAAATAAATTAATATAACGCTAAAAATTATACAGACAGCTTCTTGGTGTGTCAATGCTACCATTTAGTACGAGCCAAAGGCCCGTCGAGTTGCATCTGGCCCGGAAGCCGGATCGCGGCTAGAGTTGGTGAAATGCTTGCAGAGAAGGAATGCACCGCATGAGTCGCCAGCCGCCGATCATCTTTTCGACCGGATCGCTCTACCCGCTGGACGTAACCCGCTGTTTCGAGCTGGCTGCCGAGGCCGGATTCGACGGCGTCGAGGTCATGTGTGACGATCGCTGGAGCACACGTGACCCGTCATATCTGGCTCGGCTGGCCCGGCAGTCCGGCCAACCGATCCGCGCCGTGCATACGCCGTTCAGCCCCTCGATGATGGGCTGGTCGGATATATCCGATGAGCTGGATCGGGTGAAGCACTCGCTGAAGCTGGCCGAGAAGTTGGGCGCGGGCGTGCTGGTCGTCCACCTCCCGATGAAGGTTGGGCGGCTGATGGTGCGGGTGGACAGGCGGCGGCTTACCCTGCCCTGGGGTAACCCGTTCGCTCCGGTCAAGGATTGGATGGAAAACGACGGCCTCGCAAAAACCCAGCGCGGGACGCCGGTCAGGATCGCGATAGAGAATATGCCACGGATCGATTGGGCGTGGCAGGAGAACCCGGTGTGGTGGAATGACATCGCAGCGTGGGCCGGGGTTCACCAGTACCTGACGCTCGACACGACCCACTGGGCGACGTTTGGCATCGATCCGCTGGCTGCCTACCGCGCGGCTGGGGAGCGCGTCGCGCACGTCCACCTGAGCAACTTCGACGGGCGGGAGCATCGTCTGCCACATCGGGGTAGTCTGGACCTGGGGGAATTTCTACGGGCGCTGGCCGCTGACGGCTACGCGGCGGCGATCAGCCTCGAACTACATCCCGCGGCGTTGAGCTTCTCGAACGAGCGCCGCCTGCGCCGCAATCTGGCGGCCAGTCTGGAGTTCTGCCGCCGCCATCTGGCCGCCGAGTGATCAG
>CAZWUX010000078.1:0-14778 GCA_964637665.1 uncultured Anaerolineae bacterium | reverse complement strand
AGCGAAGATGGAGGGGGTTCTCGCAAAGGTAACACAGATTTACTGAGAGAGAAGGAGAGCTACCCCGCATGACGGATGCTGTAACGACGACCGCCGCCGATTTCGTGGAAGAACTCCGGTGGCGAGGGCTGCTGTATGACATGACGGAGGGCGCGGAAGAGGCGCTCAAGAAAGAGAAGGTCACGGCGTACATCGGCTTTGACCCGACCGCCGACAGTCTGCACGTCGGCTCGCTGCTGCCGGTGATGGTGCTCGTCCATCTCCAGCGGCACGGGCACACGCCCATCGCGCTGATGGGCGGCGGCACGGGCATGATCGGCGATCCGAGTGGTAAGGCCACAGAGCGCCAGCTTCTCACCGTCGAGCAGCTCGACCACAACCTGGCGGCGATCCGGGAGCAGATGGCGCACTTCCTCGACTTCGACCGGGAGGGTAACCCCGCGTTGATGGTCAACAATGCGGACTGGCTGCGCCCGCTCAACCTGATCGCTTTTTTGCGGGATATTGGGAAGCACTTCACCGTGAATTACATGCTGGCGAAGGACTCGGTGAAGTCGCGGTTGACGAGTGAGGAAGGCATCTCGTTCACGGAGTTCAGCTACATGCTGCTCCAGTCTTACGACTTCCTGACGCTGTACCGCACCGAGGGCTGCACGTTCCAGATGGGCGGCTCTGACCAGTGGGGGAACATCACCGCAGGGGCGGAGCTGATCCGCAGGGTGGAGGGGGGAAGCGCCCACGCGGTGACCGTGCCGCTCGTCACGACGGCCAGTGGGGTCAAGTTCGGCAAGACGGAGGCCGGGGCGGTGTGGCTCGACCCGGAACGCACGTCGCCGTTCCGCTTTTACCAGTTCTGGCTCAACACGGCGGATGACGATGCGATCCAGTACCTCAAGTCGTTCACGCTGCTCGGCCCGGATGAGATCGCGGAGTATGAGCGTGCGATCCGGGAGGAGCCGCATCTGCGGGCTGCCCAGAGGCGGCTGGCGGAGGAAGTGACGCGGATGGTGCATGGGCCAGAGGCGCTGGCGCGGGCTGAGCACGCGACGGAGGCCCTGTTTGGGGATGGTGACCTGGAGGGGTTGAGCGCGCGGGAGCTTGAGGACGTGTTCGCGGAGGTGCAGTCGAGCGCCGTGACGCGCGATCGGCTGGCCGGGGAGGGGATGCTCTACGTCGACCTCGCCGCCGAGGCAGGGTTGGACCGCTCGAAAGGGCAGATCCGCAAGCTGGTGGAGGGCGGCGGGATGTACCTCAACAACGAGCGCGTCGAGGACACCGCCGCGATGGTGACGCTCGACGACGCGATCGAGGGGCGCATCGTCGTGCTGCGCAAGGGTAAGAAAAAATACCACCTCGTGCGGGTGGAGTGACATAGAAATCGATAGGGCGGGCCGGTGATCCCCGGTGGGGGAGCCGGCCCGCGTGCCATGTTTAGCGGCTGCTAACGTACACCGAACCGGAAATGGAACGCCGTTGACCGCCCAGATGATCCTGCTGCTGGCGCTGCTGCTCGTGGCGCTGGTCCTGTTTTCCTTCGAGTGGATTGCAGTCGAGGTCGTCAGCCTGAGCCTGCTGCTGGCCCTCGTCGTGACCGGGCTGCTGCCGGTCGAGATCGCGTTCGAGGGGTTTGGGAGCAGCACCGTGCTGGCGATGCTCGGCCTGCTGATCCTGACGACGGCGATGACGAAAACCGGGGTGGCGGACGCCGTCGGGCAGATCATCGAGCGGGGGAATGATGAGTCGACCCGCCCCAACCGCCTGACGCTGATGATCATGACGGCGGTCGCCATCCTCAGCTCGTTTATGGGTAATACGGCGTCGACGGCCTTCACGGTGCCCATCGTGCTGAGCATCTCGCGGAGGGCGAAGATCAGCGCGTCGCGGCTGCTGATGCCGCTCGCCTTCGCCGCGATCCTCGCCAGCTCGGTGACGCTGATCAGCACGTCGACCAACCTCGTCGTCAATGGCCTGATGATGGGTCTCGACATGGAGCCGATGGGCATGTTCGAGCTGGCCCCGGTCGGCCTGCCGATCTTGATCGTGGGGCTGGCGTACATGCTGGCCTTCGGCCCGGCGCTCGTGCCGGAGACCAGACCGGCGGAGGAGCTGGCCGATGAGCTGGGCAGTGACCTTTACCTGGCCGATTTGCTCGTTCCGCCCGGCTCGGCGCTGGCGGGCAAGACGCTTCAGGACGCCCGGCTGGGGCGTGACTTCGACCTCGTCGTGCTTCAGGTCATCCGGGGTAAGATGCGTGACATCTCGCCCACCGCCCGGACCGAAATGCGCGAGGGCGACGTGCTGCTGGTGGAGGGCAGGCGGGAGCAGGTGCTCAAGGCGGCGGATTTAGAGGGGTTAACGCTGGAGGCCAATTACAAGTTCTCCGACCCGGCGCTCGACACGGATGAGGTCGAGATGGCGGAACTGCTCGTGCTGCCGGGGTCGCTCGCCATCGGCAAGACGATGAAGGAGCATCGCTTCCGCGACCGCTACGGCTTGCAGGTGCTCGGCATCGACAGGCACGGCGAGACCATCCACCAGAAGTTAGGGGACATCCGGCTGAGGGTGGGGGACATCCTGCTCGTGCAGGGCGCGCGTGACAAAATCCGCGCGCTGAATGAGGCCGCCGCCTTCCGCGTGCTGGGCCGGGTCGAGCGGCGGCGCGTGTCGCGGCGGCAGCGGACCATCGCCATCGCGATCTTCGGCGCGGCGCTGCTGTTGACGACGTTCAACGTCGTGCCGCTGGCGGTCGCGATGCTGGGCGGGGCGGTGCTCGTGTTCGTCACGCGCTGCATCACGCCGGAGGAAGCCTACCAGCAGGTGCAGTGGAAAGTGTTGATCCTGATCGGGTGTATGCTGGGCGTGGGCACGGCGATGGAAGTCACAGGGACCGCCGAGTTTTTAGCCAACCATACGGTCGCCGCGCTGGGGGCGGCGGACCCGCGCTGGCTGCTCACCGCGTTTTTCGCGCTGACGGTGCTGCTCACACAGCCGATGTCGAATCAGGCGGCTGCCGCCGTCGTGTTCCCGGTCGCGATCCAGTCGGCGGCCCAGCTCGGTTACAATCCGCGCACATTCGCGATGATGATCGCGGTCGCGGCCAGCACGTCGTTCCTGACGCCGCTCGAACCGGCCTGCCTGATGGTCTACGGGCCGGGGCGCTACCGCTTCCTCGACTTCGTGAAGGCGGGCCTGCCGCTGACGGTCGTGATCTATCTGATCGCGATCCTGCTCGTGCCGATCGTCTGGCCGCTGTGAACCGCTGCGCTGGCCCCGTCAGGCGGTGGGTGGGGGCGGGGCGGCTGGCCTGGTCCTGACCTTTTTCCGAGGGCCGTTTGATCCCCTGCCGCGTATTCGGAGGGACCGATGCACTCACGTAAGCTGTCACCGTTAATGAGGGAAACATCCCCGCATCCGAATGATGCGCTCCAGCGGGCGCTCGGTGGGCTGGCCCACCCGCTGGTGGTGGGCGCGCTGGCGCTGCTGCTCGTCAACGACCACGTCCTGAGGCGCAACTGGCCCGGCCCGTGGACGGGCAAGCTGGGTGATGTGGCGTGGTTGATCTTCGCGCCGTTGATCGTGGCGGCGGTGCTGGCCGTCCTGCTGCCCCGGCGGCTGAGGAACCGGACGGCGTGGTGTGGCGCTCTGGCCTTCGGGATGGTGGGCGCCATCTATGCGCTGGGGAACACGATCCCGGTCGTGAACAGGGAGATCATCATCACATTGAGTGCGGTCATGGGCCGCCCGGCGGCGCTCGTCATGGACCCCACCGACCTGCTGATGCTGCCCGCGCTGGGCGCGGGGTGGTGGGTGTGGCGGATGGGTGCGTGGATGCCGCGTGAGGGGAGGCCGACGGCGTGGCCGCTGCTTGCGGTGGGGATCGCGGCGAGCCTCGCCAATTCGGGGCCGCCGCAGCCGGGGATCGCGTGCTTCGTCGTGGGAGAGAATGGGATGATCCTCGCGACCAGCCCTTACATCCACACTGAGGAATACGTGAGTGAGGATGGTGGGCTGACGTGGGAGCCGCTCGATCTGGAGCATCAGGTAGCGTCGGAAAGCTGCACGATCCACACCGAGGCAAGCTGGACGCTGGCCGATCCAACAACCCCCGACGTGGTTTACCGCTTCGACCGGGGGCGGGCGATCTTCCGATCGGATGATGGTGGGGAGACGTGGGTGAGGGAGTTCAGCCTGTCGGGCGTGCAGGCCCGGACGGCGTATTACGAGCGCACGCGGCCCGCCGGGGCCGAGACGGGGCCGCTCGACGCCGTGATACACGATCCGACCGGGAATCTCGTCGTCGCGATGGGACACGACGGTGGGCTGATCCGCACGCCTGATGGCATGTGGCGGTGGGTTGATATCGGCCCTTACGCGCGGGTCGTGATCGACACGCCGGGGGAAGTCGGGGGGCTGCTGGGCGGGGAGATCGTGCTGGCGCTGTTGTTCGGCGTCGTCACGGCGGCGGGCGCGCCGCTGTTCGCGCAGCCCAGAAGGCTGGGCGCGGCGGCGGCCATGCCGCTGCTGGGAGCGGCGCTGCTGGCGCTGTACGTGGGGGGCGTCGTGCCGGGGGAGGGGGAAACGTGGTTCATCCTGTCGGCGCTCGCCGCGCCGCTGCTGGCGGTGGGGGCGTTCCTGCTGACGCGCGGCAGACGCGGCTGGCTGTTTTTTATGGTCGTGCTGGCGTTGAACCTGCTGCTCGTGCTCTCGGCGACGGCCCCGGCCATCAGCTGGCATGGGGGGAACTACCTCGCCATCGTGCTGTACGGGATCGCGCTGGTGGCCGGGCTGCTGGCGCTGGCCGCTGCCGTCGCGAGCGCGCTGGCGCTGCCCGGCGGGGTGGTGGGGCGCGCGGCAGTCGTCATGGTTATCGCGGGGCTGCTGGCGGCGGTGCTGTTCGTCGCGCCGATCGTGTTGTGGGCGGTGGGCATCATCGGGCAGTACCACGCCGGGTTGATCCTCGCGTGGGCCCTCGTGGCGGGTGTGATGGCGGCGGCGGGCCTTATCCTGAGATGGCGCGTCCCGGCGCTGACCGCGCCGCCGGAGCCAGCCGAACGGAAGGAAGAAATGCAGGCCGAGATGGGATCGGATTCAGATGCTTAGATACCTGACCGCAGGGGAATCGCATGGGCCGGAGTTGACGGCCATTCTGGAGGGCATGGTCGCGGGGCTGCCGCTGGCGGAAGATGACCTCGCAGAGGACATGGCGCGCCGGCAGAAGGGGTATGGGCGCGGGGGGAGGATGCAGATCGAGCGGGACAGGGCGCGCATCACAGGAGGGGTGATGGGAGGGCGCACGACGGGCGCGCCCATCGCGCTGACCGTCGCCAACCGGGATTGGCGCAACTGGCGGGAGAAGGACATCGAGCCGTTCACCGTGCCGCGCCCCGGCCACGCCGACCTGACGGGGGCGGTGAAGTACGGCTACCGCGACCTGCGGCTCAGCCTGGAACGGGCCTCGGCGCGGGAGACGGCGGCGCGGGTCGCGGTGGGGGCGATCTGCCGCAGGCTGCTGGAGGAGTTCGGCGTCACGATCGGGTCGTACGTCACGATGATCGGGGGCGTGGAGGCGGGGCTGCTGGTCGATCCGCCGCTGAGGGAGTATGAGGCGCGCTTTCAGGCGGCGGCGGAGAGCGAGGTCCGCTGCCCCGATCCGGCTGGCTCGGAGCGGATGAGGGAGCGCATCAGAGAGGCGATACAGGCCAAAGACACGGTGGGAGGCGTGTTCGAGGTCGTGGCGCTGGGCGTGCCGCCGGGGCTGGGCAGCCACGTCCATTTCGACCGGAGGCTGGACGCGCGGTTGATGGGGGCGGTGAGCAGCATCCAGGCGATCAAGGGGGTGGAGATCGGCCCGGCGTTCGACAATGCAGCTAAACCGGGAACTGCCGTCCACGATGCGATCCGGCGGCGGGACGACGGCAGCCTCACACGCCCGACGAACCGGGCAGGGGGCTTCGAGGGGGGCATCACGACGGGGCAGCCGGTCGTCGTGCGGGCGGCGATGAAGCCGATCAGCACGACCATCAACCCGCTGCCGACCGTCGACCTCGCGACGGGAGAGCCGACGGGGGCGATCTACGAACGGTCGGATTACTGCGCGGTGCCGCGCGCCGCCGTCGTGGGGGAGGCGATGGTCGCCTTCGTGCTGGCCGATGCGTTGATCGAGAAGCTGGGGGGGGATTCGCTGGACGAAATGAGGCCCCGGTTTGACGGTCTGCGCCGCGCCCACTTAGATGATTTGCCGATGGACGACCAGACGTGGCGATTCGGGTACGGCGCTGACGGCGATACGGACGCCCCGGCGTGAGCGCGATCCCCAATCTCGTGTTGGCCGGGTTCATGGGGACCGGTAAATCGACCGTCGGGTGGATCGCGAGCAGGCGGCTGGGGATGGCGTTCGTGGACACGGACGCCGCCATCGTGCGGGAGGCCGGGAGGCCCATCGCCGCGATCTTCGAGGAGGAGGGGGAGGCGGCCTTCAGACGGATGGAGGCGGCGGTGTGCCAGCGGATCGCGGGGCAGGGCGGGCAGGTCGTCGCAGTGGGGGGCGGGGCGCTGCTCGACGGGGAGACGCGGGCGGCGTTCGAGGCGAGCGGCCTCGTCGTGTGCCTGAACGCGACGTTCGAGGCGGTGGCGCGGCGCGTCGGGCGGGGCAGGGGGCGGCCCCTGTTTGAGGACCGCGCGGAAGCAGAGCGGTTGTACAGGGCGCGGGCGGAGCATTATGCCTCGCTGCCCCATCAGATTGACACGACCGGGCGCACGCCCGGCGACGTAGTGGAGGAGGTCGTCGCGCTGTGGAAGTCAGAACACTCACGGTAGAGGGCGCGTGCGGGGTGACGTACCCCGTCGTCATCGGGGAAGGGCTGCTGGCGGGGGCGCTGCCGCGCTTCGTGGATGAGGGGCATTTCTCCGGGGTCGCCATCGTCACCAATGACACGGTCGGGCCGTTGTATGGGGAGGCGCTTGCGGCGCGAATCCCCGGAAGCGCGTTGATCGCGCTGCCGGATGGGGAGGAATATAAGACGCTCGACAGCCTGCGGCTGATCTACGACGCCTTGCTGGCGGCAGGGGCGGACCGGGGGACGTTGATCGTCGGGCTGGGTGGGGGTGTGATCGGCGATATGGCGGGCTTCGCGGCGGCGACGTTCATGCGGGGCGCGCCGCTCGTGCAGGCCCCGACGACGCTGCTGGCGATGGTGGATGCGAGCATTGGGGGCAAGACGGGCGTCGACCTACCGCAGGGGAAGAATCTGGCCGGGGCGTTCTACGATCCGCTGGGGGTGTATGCGGACGTGACGGCGCTCGATACGCTGCCGGTCGTCGAGTATGAGTGTGGCATGGCGGAGTTGATCAAGCATGGGTTGATCGGCGCGCCGGACCTGCTCGAGGTAGTGGGGGAGGGCGATCCGCCCGACACAGCGGCCATCGCGCGGGCGGCGGGGGTGAAGGTCAAGATCGTGGGGCAGGACCGCACGGAGCAGGGCGTGAGGGCGGTGCTCAACCTGGGGCACACCTTCGGGCACGCGCTGGAGGTGTTGAGCGGGTATGCGCTCAAACATGGGCAGGCCGTTGCAGTGGGCACGGTGGCAGCGGTCCGCCTCTCAGCGCGGTTGGGGCTGTGTGATGAGATGTTGATCGAGCGGGTCGAATCGATCCTCGAGGCGTGGAACCTGCCCACCCGTTACAGGGGGTTCGCGCCGGAGCGCGTGTGGGAGGCGATGCAGGTGGATAAAAAGTGGCGCGCAGGAGAGTCGCGGTTCGTGCTGCTCGAAGACACAGGCAGGCCGGTCATCAAGACGGGGGTGGCGCGCGCCGACGTGCTGGCCGCGCTCGAAGCGGTGCGGGAGGCGTAGCCGCCCTGCCGCGCCGTCCGCCGCCGGTTTAACAGTCTGGCCCACGCAGCACGATCCGCCCCTCTGCCGATGCGGTGGAGGGGCGCTTTTTATGCCGCCGACAGTGGGTGCGCCGGGCGCGGGATCGCCAGATCGCGCGCTCGAATCCACGCTTTGCGGGTTATTTTTCACCTAAAATCGGTAAAAATATAGGGTTTATCAGATAAACCAGCATTTTAGATGACAAAAATCGGCACGAATGGTGACAGCCGATACTATAAACTCCCCTCTCGATAACGTACACTTCACCTGAAAAGACACTGGCCGTTCGTTGTACGAAACGGGCTGAGTTGGAATGCCGAGCCACACGACTTTATTCCCTTTCGCGTCGACAACAACCGCTGCCCTGACTTAACGGCAGATAGCCGATGTTCGGCTCCGGGCATTCTCAGCAGCCTCAATTCTATACGATCCGGTCTGAAACATCGGAAACGAGCAGGCAGCCCGCCGCACGACGCGGTGAGCCGCGTCTGCCGATTTCCGGGAGCACACATACCACCGTCCACCAGCAAGCAGGGAAAAAGTTACCCAAAGGCAGGTGTCTATGGAAACCGTAACGTTCGATCTCCCGGCGATGTACGGAGATCACCATGTCATCGAAGTACGGCGCATCCTGCTGGAAATAGAAGGTGTGGCGGAGGTTTACGCCAGCAGCGCCTTCCACGTCGTCGAGGTCACATTCGACCCGTCGCAGGTCGCCGCCGATGCGCTCGAAGCTCGGTTGGGGGAGGCAGGCTACCTGGGTGAGCTTGACATGCCGCTCGAAACCGGTCTCCCGGCCACCGAGGCGGTAGAGAACGGCGACCGCTCGGCCTTCCGCCAGAGCGCGGCTTATGCGGCGACAGGCAGCACCGTCAGCTTCGCACACGAGGTTCCGTACGCCGGGCGCCCGCTGTGGCCCTGCCCCGGCATGGGAACCGTCCCGGTCCCGACCGTCGTCCTGGATGAGGAAGAGGCATAATGGCGAAAAAACGCACTCCTGAAGAACAAAGCGTCGACCCTGCGGCACAGCAAATGCTGATCCGCGCCGAGTCGCTCGGCATCGGGACGGCCTTCAGCCGCGCGGACGCGCTCCCGGCCTGCAACATCGGCTCGGCGGGCATGTGCTGCAAGCTGTGCGGCATGGGGCCGTGCCGGTTGACGAAGGATGGCTCGACCGGAATCTGTGGGGCGACGATCGACACGATCCAGGCCCGCAACCTGATCCGGGCCATCGCCGCCGGGGCGGCAGCCCACTCCGATCATGGGCGCGACATGGCGTTCATCCTGAAGGCCGTCGCCAACAACGAGGCCGAGGGCTATGTGATCCGCGACGTGGCGAAGCTGCGCGTGGTGGCGGCGAATTATGACATCCCCATCGAGGGGCGCAGCCCGTCGGAGATCGCGAATGATCTGGCGGACCTGTACATCGCGCAGTTCGGGCAGCAGCGCGGTGAGGTCGTGCTGACCAAACGCGCGCCGAAGAAGCGGCAAGAACTCTGGCGCGAAGCGGGCGTCATGCCGCGCGGCGTCGACCGTGAGGTGGTCGAGGCGCTGCACCGGACGCACATCGGAGACGATCAGGAACCCGCGCACATCCTGCAACACGCGGTGCGAACCGCCATCGGGGATGGGTGGGGCGGCAGCCTGATCGCGACGGATATCTCGGACATCCTGTTCGGCACGCCCGCCCCGGTGCTGGGGCAGGCCAACCTCGGCGTGCTGAAGGACGACTACGTGAACGTCGTCGTGCATGGGCACGAACCGACGCTCAGCGAGATGATCGTCGCGGCCTCGCAGGACCCGGAGATCATCGAATACGCGAAGGCGGCGGGCGCGAAGGGCGTCAACCTGTCGGGCATCTGCTGCACGGCCAATGAAATCCTGATGCGGCAGGGCATCCCGGCGGCGGGCAACTTCCTCCAGCAGGAACTCGCCATCCTGACCGGGGCCGTCGAGGCGATGGTCGTCGACGTGCAGTGCATCATGCAGGCGCTCGTCAAGCTGGCCGAGAACTTCCACACGCAGATCATCACCACCTCGCCCAAAGTCAAGATCAAGGGTGCGACGCACATCGAGTTCGACGAACACCGCGCGCTGTCGGTCGCCAAGGACATCCTCAGGGTGGCGATCGACAACTACGCCAACCGGGGTGAGACGGAAATCCCGGAGGACCGTGAAGACCTCGTACCGGGCTTCTCGCACGAGTACATTAACTACATGCTGGGCGGGTCGTACCGCAGCTCGTTCCGCCCGCTGAACGACGCGATCATGTCGGGGCGCATCCGGGGTGTGGCGGCCATCGTCGGCTGCAACAACCCGCGCTACCAGCACGATGCCGCGCACACGATCCTCACCGAGGAGCTGCTCAAGCAGGACGTGCTGATCGTCGAAACGGGCTGTGGGGCCATCGCCAGCGCCAAGAAGGGCTATCTGCTCGGCGAGGCGCTGGACAAGGTCGGCCCCGGCCTGCGCGAGATTCTGGAGACGGTCGGCATCCCGCCGGTGCTGCACATGGGGTCGTGCGTGGACAACTCGCGCATCCTGACCGTGCTGACGCAGGTGGCGGCGGAAGGTGGTCTGGGCGATGACATCGACCAGATACCCGCCGTCGGCCTCGCGCCGGAGTGGATGAGTGAGAAGGCGCTGTCCATCGCGACATACTGCGTCGCGTCGGGCGCGTACGTCATCATGGGCGGGGCCAACCCCGTCGAAGGGATGGCGGATCGCGTCTCAGACAGCACGCTGGTCCGTGAGTACATCAGCAGTGGGTGGGAAGAACTGTACGGCGGCAAGCTGGAGTTCATCCAGGACATCGACGAGACAGTCCGCCTCACGCTGGAACACATCGACAAAAAACGCGCTGATCTCGGTCTGCCCGCTTACGACCCGGAGAAATTCGGTGAGAGTGGGGATGCCCGGATGCGCGAATTAGAAGACCTACCGCTGGCAGAGCGTCGCAAGGCTCTGTACGGCGCTCCGGCTAAATAGGAGGGTCGCCCAATATGTCACGCTACATCGCGACACGGGCCATTCGCGGCGCGAATGCGCTCGTAACGGAAGCCGAGCGGATGCTCGACAAGGCCCTCACCGAGAAGGGGCCGGAAACGCCCATCGGATTCCCGAACACGGCATACTATCTGCCGACCATCTTCGGGATGACGGGGTTGGAGATCGAGACGCTCGGCCAGCTACCTGAAGTCATGAATCACGCCCGGCGGCTGCTTCACCCGGTGCCGTCCGAGCGTCACTGGACGCCTTACCTCGGAGAGACGCTTGACGGCGGCATGGCGACGCTGATCGCCGCCGAGGTCATCGAGGCGATCCGCTACCTGTATGGCCTCCAGCCGGAGCCGATGCCCGGCTTCACACTGGCGGGCGGAACGGCCTTCACCAACCCGAACGGGAACGGCAACGGTTCGGGCGGCGACGGCCTCGACGGCCACCTGAATGGGGCCATCGACGACATCCAGCTCCGCTCGTGGGGCATCCAGCTCGTCGACGGGCGTATGCCGGGCTTCGCGGCTATCGTCGGCGCAGCGAAGTCGAATGAGGTTGCGGTCAAGATCGTGCGCGAGCTTCAGAGGCGCAACATCCTGACCTTCCTCAGCGGCAACGTCAATGGGCGCAGCATCATCCACCAGCTCATGGAAGAGGGTGTTGAGCTGGGTTATGACACGTACACCGTGCCGTTCGGGACGGACACCATCAGCGCGATCTACGCGCTGGGGTTCGCCGCCCGCTCGGCGCTGACCTTCGGCGGCATGAAGGGCGGCATGGCGCGCGACATCCTGATGTACAACAAGGACCGCGTCTTCGCCTTCGTGCTGGCCCTCGGTGAGGTGGACGATCTGAAGTATGCGGCGGCAGCAGGGGCCATCAACTTTGGCTTCCCGGTGATCGCTGATACGGTGATCCCGGAGATTCTGCCGACGGGCATCACGACCTATGAACACGTCGTGAGTATGCCGTTCGACACCATCGAGGGTGCAGACGATCTGGATCGGGCCGAACGGCTCGTGCAGAAGTGCATCGAGGTGCGCGGCGTCAAAGTCAAGATCGCGGACGTGCCGGTGCCGGTTCCCTACGGCTCCGCCTTCGAGGGCGAGGTCGTGCGCCGGGCGGACATGCGCATCGAGTTCGGCGGCAAGAAGTCGCGGGCCTACGAATTCCTGCGTATGGCCGAACTGGACGAGGTCGTCGACGGGCAGGTGAAGGTCGTCGGCCCCGGCTTCGACGAGCTTGAGCCCGGCAGCGCGATGGACATGGGCATCGTCGTCAAGGTGGCCGGGCGCGAGATGCAGGAGGACTTCGAGCCGGTGCTCGAACGCCAGATTCACTACTTCGTGAACGGCGCATCGGGCGTGCAGCACATTGGCCAGCGCGACATCGCATGGATCCGCATCTCGCATGGGGCCGCTGATAAGGGCTTCAATCTGGAGCACTTCGGCAAGATTCTACACGCCCGCTTCCACAGTGAGTTCGGGGCCATCGTCGACAAGGTGCAGGTCACGATCTACACCGATCCGGAGCCGTTCGCGGAGTGGCTGGAGGTGGCGCGCGAGGCGTATGACTTCCGCAACCGCCGTCTGGCCGACCTGACGGATGATGCGGTGGATGAGTTCTACTCCTGCACGCTGTGCCAGTCGTTCGCGCCGAACCACGTGTGCATCGTCAGCCCGGAGCGGCTGGGGCTGTGCGGGGCGTATAACTGGCTGGACTGCAAGGCGTCGTACAGCATCAACCCGACCGGACCCAACCAGCCCATCCAACTCGGTCATATGGTCGACTTCGAGAAGGGCTACTGGGAGGGCATCAACAACTACGCCCAGCAGGCGTCGCACGGCACGGTCGAGACGGTGACGATGTACTCCATCATGGAGAACCCGATGACGGCCTGCGGCTGCTTCGAGTGCATCGTCATGCTCATCCCCGAATCGAACGGCGTGATGGTCGTCAGCCGCGAGGACCCGTCGATGACGCCCTCCGGTATGACGTTCTCGACGCTGGCGGGCATGGCGGGCGGCGGCTTGCAGACGCCGGGTGTGATGGGCGTCGGCAAGTTCTACCTCATCAGCCCCAAGTTCATCTCGGCGGACGGCGGCTTCAAGCGCGTCGTGTGGATGTCGAGCTTCCTGAAAGAGTCGATGGCGGCGGAGTTCCAGGCCGTCGCGGAGCGGGAGGGCGACCCGGACCTGATCAACCGGATCGCGGATGAGCGCAACGCGACGACCGTCGACGAACTGCTGGCCTACCTTGAGGAGCACAACCATCCCGCGCTGGTGATGGACCCGATCTTCTAACGAAGACGAAATCAGGCAGGGGATGGGCGCAGCCTGCCCATCCCCTGTATTCATGTCAAAGAAGCACTTATGATCGACGATTCCGAATCATCCCCCCGGCTCGTGCGCGACCTGATGACGGTCGGGGTGCTGACCGTGCCGCCCGACGCGCCGCTCCGCGATGTCACCCGGCTGATGCTGAATAAGGACGTGGAGGGCGTCGTCGTGATCGACGACGAAGGGCACGGAGTTGGCGTCGTCACGCGGGATGAACTCGTGCGCGGGTATGGACATCCGCGCGCCGATGCGCTCACCGCCGGGGACGTGATGCGCGAAGGCGTGCCGGAACTGCCGCCGGACATCCCGCTCCAGGCGGCAGCGTCGTTGATGCAGGACATGGGCCTGCGCATCGTGTTTTTGATGCACAATGCCAACGGGATCGTTTACCCGGCGGCGGCCCTATCTTACACGCACATTCTGCGGCACCTCGCCGCGCAGGGGGAGGGCGATCTGCGCGATTTAGGCATCGACGCCGAGCGAGAAGCGCCGCTCGACACATTCAGGAAAAAGCAGGACGCCGCAAGGCGTGCATTGAATCTACCGGATCAGGAGTAACCCGTATGGCAGTCGAGATACCGAAAGATAAATGGTCGGGCGCGGTCCGCACGATCACCATCGGCGCGACGGCGGAGGAGGGCGGAACCCGCACCTCGACCGTCACCGTCGGCGGCGAGACGGCCCTGCCCTTCTTGCACTTCGAGAGCACGACGCCGCATCGACCGGTCGTGGCGCTTGAGATCAAGGACCACCGCCCGGATGACTGGTCACCGCTGCTGCACGAGGTGTGGGGCGACGTGATGGACGACCCTGCCGCGTGGGCGAAGGCCGCCGAGGAAGCCGGGGCGGACCTCATCCAGTTGATGTTCAACCTGACGGATGCGGATGGCGAGGAGATCACGCCGGAGCACGCTGCGGAGGTCACAGAGAAGGCGCTGGGGGCCACCGGCCTGCCGTTCATGTTCTTCGGCCCCGGACAGGCTGAGGTCGACAATGCGATCATCGTGCCCGTCGCGGAAGCGGCGAAGGGCGAGCGCGTCGTGCTCGGCATCTGCGAGGACAAGAATTACCGGACCATCGTCGCGGCGGCGCTCGCCAACGATCACCTCGTGAGCGCGCGCACGGCGATGGACGTGAATCTCGCCAAGCAGCTTAACATCCTCATCACCGACATGGGCCTGCCCGCCGACCGCATCGTGATGGACCCGACGACGGGTGCGCTGGGCTACGGCATCGAGTACGGTTATTCGGTGATGGAGCGGCTGCGCATCGCGGCGCTTCAGGGTGACGCCATGACGCAGCTTCCGATGGTCGTCACGCCCGGCTTCGAGACGTGGAAGACGAAGGAATCGAAGGTCGGGGAAGGCGTGCCCACCGAGTGGGGCGACTGGGAACAGCGCTCCATCAACTGGGAGACGCTGACGGCGATCACGCTGCTCGAATCGGGCGCGGACATCGTCGTGCTGCGCCACCCGGAGAGCGTGAAGCGCGTCAAGGCCGCCATCGACGACCTGATGGCCGTCCCGGAGACGGCATAAACACTTCCATAAAGCCGGGGGCGCGGGAAAATC
>CAZWUX010000077.1:0-14780 GCA_964637665.1 uncultured Anaerolineae bacterium | reverse complement strand
TAATACCCCCACCAGGACTCGAACCTGGGCCTCAGCCTCCGGAGGGCCGCGCTCTATCCTCTGAGCTATGGGGGCTTCTACATGCCGGGTCCCCCCGGCACGGGCCTGATTATACCAACTGCGGGCTAAACTGGCGAGTTCTAGGCGGCCACCTGACGCTCTCCGAACGGGACTCCCCCTCTCCTTGACGCTCCCCATCCGGCGCGCTACCATTGGTGCCCGGTGCGCGCATCGCCGGGCGCAACGTGCCGACGCCGAACTGCTGGCGGCCCGGTAACAGGCGCATCGCAGGCCGATTTAATCCGAGGATGGTCTATGGGTCACCACCCGGACGAACCCTTCAAGCTGGCATCGCCCTTCCATACGGCAGGGCGCTTCGTGGAGCGCCACCTGACGCCCATCGCCATCGGCGTGGCGGTCATCGGGGTGGCGCTGGCCGCGTTCGGCCCGGCACGCGCGCTGCTGAGCGGGCGCGAGGGCGCGGGTGGGGAGCAGGGACCGCTGTTTGCCGCCGACGATCCGATGACGCTCAGCACGGGGGAAGAGGTCATTTTCGCCAGCAACCTGCGGCGCGAGTTCGAGCCTTACACCATCATCCCCGACCGCCCGCGCGACGAGGTCGTCGTCTACACCGTACAGCCGGGCGACACGCTGACGACTATCGCCCTGGCCTTCAACCTGGACCGCACGACGATCTTCTGGTCCAACGCCGACACGCTTCAGGGGGATGTCCACATGCTGACGCCGGGCATGGATCTGTATATCATGCCTGTGGATGGCGTGTATTATAAGGCGGATGGCTCGCACACCCTCCAGTGGATCGCCGACGAATACGAGGTCGATGTCGAATCGATCCTCACGTCCGAGTACAACGAGCTTGCCGACTACACACCCGCCGACACGCCGCCGTGGGGGATGCGTATCGTCGTGCCCGGCGGGGTCGGGCAGTTCGCAGACTGGCGTCCACCGGTGCAGGAGACGGTCGACGCGGAGACCGGCGTCGTGACCCGCTCGTTCATGCCCGGCATGGCCGGATCGTGCGCGTCAGGCATCGTCGGGTCGGGTGGTACGGGCGCCTGGGCGCGCCCGATTCAAGGGGCGTATTCCTTCACCCAGCCATTCTACCCCGGCCACTCCGGCGTTGACCTCGGAGCACCGGTCGGAACGCCGGTCACGGCGGCGGACGCGGGCGTGGTCATCTTCTCCGGCTGGGTCGACGCAAGCTGGGGCTACGGCGTGCTGGTCGTGCTCGATCACGGCAACGGCTGGACGACCTACTACGCCCACCTGAGCGCCACCGGGGCCGGCTGCGGCCAGTTCGTGGGGCGCGGCGGCTACGTCGGGCAGGTCGGCTCGACCGGCAACTCAAGCGGCGCGCACCTGCACTTCGAGATGCGCTGGAACCACGTTCCCGACAATCCGACGAGCTACCTCGGCTTCTAAGCGGGAGCACAGGAAAACAGCAGGGCGCGATCAACGGATCGCGCCCTGTTTGATTCGGATGGGGGCGCGTCGATCAGTCGATGACGCCCAGTTCACGGCCTACCTTCTCGAACGCGGCGAGGCCCTGTTTGAGATCGTCCTCGCTGTGGGCCGCCGTGTTCATCACCCGGATGCGGGCCGCGCCGCGCGGGACGGTCGGGAAGCCGATCGCCATCGCGAATACACCTTCCTCGAACAGGCGGCGGCTGAACGTCTGCGCGAGGTTGGCATCCCCCAGCATGACGGGCACGATGGGCGTCTCAGTGTGGCCGGTATCGAAGCCGAGGGCGTTCATGCCTTCCTTGAACGTGGCGGCGTTTGCCCACAGCCTGTCGACCAGCTCGGTGCTCTCCTCCAGCAGATCGACTGCTTCCAGGCAGGCCGCCACGTCCGGCACGGTCATCGCCGACGAGAACAGGAAGGGCCGTGCCCTCTGGCGCAGCCATTCGACGATGACGCGCTTCCCGGCGACGACGCCGCCCATCACGCCGAACGCCTTCGACATCGTGCCAACCTCGACATCGACCTTGCCGTGCAGCCCGAAATGATCCACGATGCCGCGCCCGCCGCGCCCCAGCACGCCCTCGCCGTGCGCGTCGTCCACCATGAGCAGGAAGCCCTGCTCCTGCGCGATCTCGTACAGCGCGGGCAGCGGCGCGATATCACCATCCATGCTGAACACGCCGTCGGTCACGATCAGCGCCCGGCCCGTGACCTCCGTCCCGGCGATGACCTCACGTAGCGCATCGGGGCTGGCGTGCTCGTAGGCGACGATGTCCGCGCGCGACAGGCGGCAGCCGTCGATAATGCTGGCGTGGTTCAGGCGGTCGGAGAAAATCACATCACCCCGGCCCACCAGCGCCGGGATGGTCCCCAGGTTGGCGTTGAAGCCGCTCTGAAAAGTGATGGCCGCCTCGACTCCCTTAAACGTCGCAAGGCGTTCTTCGAGCTGCGTGTGCAGGGACATCGTCCCGGCGATGGTGCGGACCGCGCCCGGCCCGACTCCATAGGCCTCGATGGCCTCAATCGCGGCCCCGCGCAGCCGGGGGTGGTTGGCGAGGCCCAGATAGTTGTTGGCGCAGAAGTTCAGCACGCGCCGCCCGTCAATCGTAACCCAGCCCGCCATCGGGCTTTCGATGGTGCGGATGTTTGTGTAGAGGCCCTGCTCTCTGAGCGAGGTGATCTCATCCTCTATCCACTGGAGTTTGGTTTCAGAACTGGACTCGGTGGTCATTCGGCGATGCTCCTGTTGTGGGGAACCGGTCAGCTATGCCCTTATTATAGTGCGATAAATGGTCGGTGAGCAGACAAACCGCCGGATGGTTGGCGAATCGCACCCGGTCGGGCTATCATCTCTCCGGTTAACGAAGTCGTGTGAGGCGCGTTGTTATGTCCAAGGTCATTCGACGCTGGGCGCTGCTGGTGGGCGTGGCCGGGCTGGTGCTCGCTGCGGATCAGGGGGCGAAGTGGTGGGTGATGCGTCACCTCGCGCTCGGCGAGTCGTGGGTCCCCATCGACGCACTCGGCGACTACGTCCGGGTGACGCGCAGCCTGAACACGGGCGCGGCGTTCGGCATCTTCCCACTGGCGTCCGAGGTATTTCTCGTGCTGGCGATCGTGACCGTCGGGGCGTTCGTGATCACCTACCCGAAACTGCCCGTCCATGCGACGCTGACGCGGATCGGCATCGCGCTGGTGAGCGGCGGCGCGCTGAGCAACGCCATCGACCGGCTGCGATTCGACCACGTCATCGACTACGTCCACGTCCAGATATCGCCGAACCTGGCGAACATCTCGAACTTCGCCGACCACGCCATCACCCTCGGCGTCGTGCTGATGCTGCTCGACCAGTGGTTGGCGGAACGTCACGAAGAGGATGTGGACGACGAGGCGGCGGTTTCAGCCGCCGACGAGCCGCCGATCGATCCGACCGGCGGGTACGTGCCGAACATCCCACCCCGCCGGGACGAACCCCCGAAGATGCAAAGCCCGGAGATGGGCGTACACGGCGGGCACGGCGAATAGCGGCCCAAAAATATCCCAACCGGAAACAAAACGCCGGGCACAGGGGAGACGATCCCCGGCCCGGCGTTTTTTGCGTCAATACGCAGAAGACTCAGTGCTTGAAGTGGCGGACCCCCGTGAAGCACATCGCGAGGCCGAGTTTGTTGGCAGCGTCGATCACAGCCTCATCACGGATCGACCCGCCCGGTTCCACGACCGCCGTCACCCCGGCCTCGGCGGCGACTTCCAGCCCATCCGGGAAGGGGAAGAACGCATCCGACGCCATGACCGAGCCGGGCGCCTCATCGCCCGCCTTTTCGATGGCGAGGCGCGCGGCATCGACGCGGCTGGGCAGCCCGCCGCCCACCCCGACCGTCGCACCGTCTTTCGCCAGCACGATGGCGTTCGACTTGACGTGCATCACGGCCTGCCACGCAAATTCCAGCGCGGCGCGCTCCTCGTCGTTCGGCGCGCGCTCGGTGACGATCTTCCACTGGGCGTCGTCTCCGGGGTCCGGCGTCTGGGCCAGCAGCCCGGCGCGCACGCTGCGCAGGGTGAAGCCGGGCGCGGGCATGACCTTCATCCGGAGCAGGCGGCAGTTTGGGCGGCTCGCCAGCACGTCGAGCGCCTCGGCGGTGAAGGACGGCGCGGCGACGGCCTCCACGAACAGGTCACCCAGCGCCTCAGCGGTCGGGCCATCGAAGGGGCGATTCGACGCGACGACGCCGCCGAACGCCGAGACGGGGTCTGATGCGAGGGCGCGGCGAAACGCCTCCGCAAGGTCGGGATTCACGGCGATGCCGCACGGGCTGAGATGCTTGACGACGACGACAGCCGTATCACCAAAACTCTCCGCCGCTGCCCATGCGGCGTCGATATCGAGCAGGTTGTTGTAAGACAGCGGCTTGCCCTGAAGCAGCTCCCCGCCGAGCGGCCCGACGCCCGGTGGCGCATAAAGCGCGGCCTGCTGGTGCGGATTTTCGCCATAGCGGAGCGTCTGGGCCTGCGGCAGGGTGATGGCGAGGCCGGGCGGCAGCGTCTTCTCGTCGAGCTGGAGCAGATACTGGGTGATGTTCGTGTCATAGGCCGCCGTCGTCGCAAACGCCTTCTCTGCTAATTCGCGGCGGGTGCTGGGCGGCACGTTCCCACCCTGCCGAACGGCTTCCAGCACCCGGTCATAATCGGCGGGGTCGACGACGACCGCCACGCGCGCGAAGTTCTTGGCCGCCGCCCGGATCAGGGCCACGCCGCCGATGTCGATCTGCTCGACGGCTTCCGCCTGCGTCACGTCCGGCGTGGCGACGGTTTCCACGAACGGGTAGAGGTTAACGACGACGAGATCAATCGGCTCCCAGCCGTTTTCCGCCAGCGCCGCGCGATCCTCATCCGTGTCCCGCGCGAGAATCCCGGCGTGGATCGCCGGGTGCAGCGTCTTGACGCGCCCGTCCAGCACCGGGGCCAGCCCGGTCAGCGTCTCGACCGAGGTCACGGCCAGCCCGGCCTCCGCCAGCGCGCGCGCCGTGCCGCCGCTGGCGACGAGGTCGACGCCTTCCGCGGCCAGCCCGCGCGCAAATTCGGCCAGCCCGACCTTGTCCGATACGCTTAACAACGCCCGCCTGATGGTCATGGTGTATACCGCCTTTCGAGTTCAGCAGAGATGTGGTCCGGCGACAGCCCGCGTGCGGCGAGCAGCACCAGACAGTGATAGGTGAGATCGGCCAGCTCGCTCACCAGCCGATCGTCGCCCTGCCCTTTGGCGGCGACGATGATCTCGACGGCTTCCTCGCCGATCTTCTTGAGGATCTCGTCCTCGCCGGCGTCGAGCAGGGCATTCGTGTAAGACCCTTCCTTCGGATGGGCCTTCCGGTCTTCGATCACCGCAAACACGCGGTCGAGCATATCCATAGCAGTACGCGCACCTTTACTCTGTCAGTTGATCGGTGAATTCACTCTCGACGGCGCGGTAGAAGCACGATACCTCGCCGGTATGGCAGGCCGGGCCAGCCGGTCGGACCGTGACCAGCAGCGTGTCGGCGTCACAGTCGACGCGCACCGCGACGACATCCTGCATATTGCCGCTCGTCGCGCCCTTATGCCACAATTCCCGGCGGCTGCGGCTCCAGAAATGCGTCTGGCCCGTGTCGAGCGTCAGCCGCAGCGACTCGGCGTTCATGTAAGCCAGCATGAGTACCTGCCCGGTGTCCGCATCCTGCACGATGGCCGGAACCAGCCCGTTTTGATCCCATTGGATCGCGCTTGCCTCAACCAAGCGGAACCTCCTCCACCGGGCGGATGCGCACCCCTTCCGCCCGCAGGTAGTCTTTCACCTGCCGCACGCTCAGGTCCCGAAAGTGAAACAGGCTGGCCGCCAGTGCGGCGTCCGCTCCGCCGTCTGTCAGCGCCTCGCGGAAGTGGCGCAGCTCCCCCGCCCCACCGGAGGCGATCACGGGGATGGACACCGCATCAGCTACGCGGCGGGTCAGTTCCAGCTCATACCCTTCCTGCGTGCCATCGCGATCCATGCTGGTGAGCATGATCTCACCGCCCCCACGCTCCTCGACCTCCTTCGCCCACTCGATGGCGTCCAGCCCGGTCGGGATGCGCCCCCCGCTGACGTAGACCTCGTACCGCTCGCCCGTCCACTTCGCGTCGATGGCGACGACGATGCACTGGCTGCCGAAGCGCCGCGCCCCCTCGGCGATCAGGTCGGGGGTGCGCACGGCGGCGCTGTTGATGGTCGTCTTGTCCGCGCCCGCCAGCAGCGTGTCGCGGATGTCGTCGACGGTCCGCAGCCCACCCCCCACGCCGAACGGGATGAAGATCGCGTCGGCCACGCGCCGCACGACGCCCAGCATCGTCTCGCGGCCCTCGTGCGTGGCGGTGATGTCGAGGAAGATCAGCTCGTCCGCGCCCTCGGCGTCGTACACGCGGGCGTGCTCGACGGGGTCCCCCGCATCGCGCAGATTGACGAAGTTGACGCCCTTGACCACGCGCCCGTCGTGCACGTCGAGGCAGGGAATGATTCGTTTGGCTAGCATGGTTCACCTCCGGTGAACAGTCAGTCAGTCTATCAGTCGTTCAGTCTGTCAGTTGCCGCTCCGGCAGAGTTGGCCGGGAGGGCGCAGGCTTCGGATGAACGAGGCGAGCATCTTTTTTACCTCGACGGTCGCCCGGTTAAGTCGTTCGTAGTCTGCATCCTCCAGATAGGACAGATCGCGTGCCAGCAGCAGGTGATATTCCAACTCGCTGGCCGACCCCATTGCGATCTGGAGGAATCGCTTCAGCTCTGCATCGCCGTTCCGGCCACAGCCTTCCGCGATATTCGCCGGGATCGAACTGGCGGCCCGGCGAATCTGGCTCGTCAGGCCGTACAGTTCCTCTCTGGGAAGGTTGACCGTTGCCCGGTAGATGTCGAGCGTGAGCGCATGGGATTTTTGCCAGACCTGCAACTGCCTGAAATCTTGCATTATTGCTCCTGCCAGCACGGCCCTTTCACTGACCGGCTGAAGCCTGATTGGCTGAGAGACTGACCGACTGAAAGACTGACAGACTAACCGCCGACAGACTGCGAACAGCTAGAATCTAAGTAACGCCTCATAAACGCGATCCGCCCCCCACCCCACCGCCTCCACCGGAATCCGCTCATCCGCCGCGTGGATCAGCTCCGTGAACGAGAAGTCAGGCGGCAGCTTCATCGGCGTGAAGCCGTAGGTCTGGATGCCGATCTGCGCGAAAATCCGCCCATCGGTGACGCCCGCCAGCATGTACGGGATGGGGATGCCCGCCGGATCGGCGGTGTGCAGGATGTCGGCCAGCGTGTCGAACAGCGCCATGTCGATGTTGCCGGGTCCGGGGTCGAAGCTCGACACGTCGAACGTCACGTCATCCGCCAGCGGGCCGAGCGCAGCCCGCATCTCGCGGAACAGGTCGTCGGGGCCGAAGCCCGGCAGGATGCGTCCGTCGATCTCGACCGTGACCTCAGACGGGATGACGTTCGTCTTGTTCCCGCCGCGCAGCACCGTCGGGCTGACGGTGTTGTGCAGCAGCGCGTCGAGCAGGCGGCCTTCCTCGCCCAGCGCGTCGAGGATCGGGTTGGTCAGCGGCGGGATCAGCAGGCCGCGCAGCGCGAGTCCCTTCGGGAACGGCAGGTGGTCGGCCATCGCCTCGATCATCACGCGGGCAGGCGGCGTGACGTGCACCGGCAGCCGCCGGTCGAGGCGGCGCAGCATCCCGGCCAGCTTCGCCATCGCGCCGCCGTGAATCGGCATCGAGGCGTGGCCGCCGGGGCCGTGAACCGTCGCCTTCAGCCAGCAGCACTGCTTCTCTGAGACCATGATCGGGTAGAAGGTCTGGCCCGCAAGTCCCATCGGGAAGCCCCCGAACTCGCCCAGCGCGTAGCGCACGCCCTCGAACAGGCCGGGGTGCTGCTCGGCGAGGTACTTGGCTCCGTACACCCCCTCATTTTCCTCGTCGGCCAGCAGGACGAGGATCACGTCGCCGGGCAGGTCAGCCCCCTCCGCGTGGGCGCGCAGGAAGGCGGAGAGGAACATCGTCACGCCGCCCTTCATGTCGATGGTCCCCCGGCCCCACAGGTAGCCGTCCACGATCTCACCCGCGAACGGCGGGTGCGTCCACTGCTGGCCCGCCGTCGTCACCACGTCGACGTGGCCGTAGAGCAGCAGTGGCGGCGAGTCGCCGCGCCCCTTCAGCCGGGCGATGAGGTTGGGCCGCTCGTCGGTGAGGCCCAGCAGCGTCGACTCGATCCCGGCCTCCGCCAGCAGGTCACGCGCATAGCGGATGCACGGCCCCTCGTTGCCGGGCGGATTCGTCGTATCGAACCGGATCAACCGCTGAAGCAGCTCAGCCGGACGTTCATAGATCGCCATTTACGTTATCTCCCCGCGCGCGATGCGCAGTGCGTCAGGCAGGTTAATCGCGCCCGTATAGAGCGCCTTGCCGATCACAACCCCGGCGATGTCCGGGCGCTCCGCGCGGAGGGCGCGCACGTCCTCCAGCGAGGCGACGCCGCCCGACGCGATGACGCTTAGCCCCGTCTCGCGGGCCAGCGCCGCCGTCGCCGCGACGTTCACGCCCTGCAATTCGCCGTCGCGGCTGATGTCGGTGTAGAGCGCGTGGCGCACGCCGAGGTCCGCGAAGCGTTTCCCCAGCGCGGCGGGCGTCCACGCGCTGGCCTCCTGCCAGCCGTGCGTGGCGACCTGCCCACCCCGCGCGTCGAGCGCCACCGCGACCCGCTCCGCACCGAAGCGACGGGCGGCCTCCCCCGCCAGGTCGGGATTCTGGACGGCTGCCGTGCCGAGGATCACCCGCGCCGCCCCCGCGTCCAGCGCGTTCGCCGCATCGTCGAGCGTCCGCAGCCCGCCCCCGAACTGCACCGGAAGGCCGACGGCGGCGATCCCACGCAGCGCGTCGAGACTCAGCGCGGCCTCGCCCAGCGTGCCGTCGAGGTTTACAACGTGCAGCCACGCCGCGCCCGCATCCCGCCAGCGGGCGGCGACGGCGGCGGGGTCATCCCCGTAGACCGTCTCCTGCGACGGATCGCCCTGCCGCAGCCGGACGACCCGCCCCTTTCGCACGTCGATGGCCGGATAGACGATCATGACGCGGCCTCCATCTCGACGAAGTTCTTGAGCACCCGCAGCCCGACCGACTGGCTTTTCTCCGGGTGGGGCTGGATGCCGAACACGTTCCCCCGCCCCACGACCGAGGCAAAGGCGATCCCGTACTCCGTCTGAGCCAGCACGTCGGCGGGATCGGCGGGTTGGGCGTAGTAGGAGTGCACGAAGTAGGCATAGCCGCCGTCGGGAACCCCGTCCAGCAGCGGATGGTCGCGTTTTTTGTTCAGCGCGTTCCAGCCCATGTGGGGGACCTTCAGCCCGGCGGTGTCGGGGAAGCGCGTCACATAGCCGGGCAGCAGACCTAAACCCTCGTGGCGGCCCATCTCATCACTCCACTCGAACAAATACTGCAAGCCCAGACAGATGCCGATCAGCGGCGTCCCGGCGTCGGCAATTTCCTTGAGCGGGCCGATGAACCCGGCGTTACGCAGCTGACGCATCCCGGCCCCGAACGCGCCGACGCCGGGCAGCACAACTTTATCCGCACCTGCCAGCCCATCCGGCGAATCGACGGTTTGCACGTCCGCGCCAAGATGATTGAAAGCATTTGTGACACTGCGCAGGTTGCCCGCCCCATAATCCACGATGGCGATCATGATGTCTCCTCCGGTCCTCAGACCTCATCCGTTTTGCTATCCACCAGCCGCGCGTCGAGTTCCGCCCAGCGGCGGACCAGCGCGCGCTGCCCCTCCCTGAGCGGCGACGGGTGGCCGTCGGGGACCGCCGCACGCAGGGCCGCGATGCGGTCCAGCGCATCCGCGCCCGTCAGGCCGTGCCGCACGAGATACGCGCCGACGACGGTCCCGGTCCGCCCGACGCCTGCCCTGCAATGGACGAGGGCCGTTTTGCCGCGTGCCAGCGCCCCGTCGAGCGTGTCGAGCGCACCATTCAGCAGGTCGACCGGCGGCACCGTCCAATTCTGTATGGGGAAGCGGATGTGCTCCACAGGCTGGCCGAGCGATGCGGCCTCCGCCCGCAGACGAGGGAGGTAAGGGGGCAGCTCGCCGTCCTCCGTCAGGTCGAGGAAAACCGTCACGCCCGCCACGCCGAGCAAACGGCGCAGGCGCTCGCCGTCATCGTAGGGCTGAGCGTAGTCCTCGGCCCGCCCCGGCAGGATGATGGGATACTCCCCGGCGAGCAGCCTGCTAGGTTCGACCCAGTACGAAATGGGATAGGGTATCTCAGGTGGCGGGGCGGTTTCGCTCATCCGGTGAGCGTGCCCTTTGTGCTCGGCACGCCGCCCCGCCGGGGATCGAGTCGGGTGGCGGTGTCCAGCGCGCGCCCCAGCGCCTTAAAAAGGGCCTCGGCCTTGTGGTGGTCATCGCGTCCATAGAGCGCGTGCGCGTGCAGGTTCAGTAGACCGTTGAAGGCCAGCGACTCGAACACGTGCTGGACGAGCGCCGACGGCATCCCACCCAGCGACGGCGCGTCAAATTCGCAGCCGAACACGGCATAGGGCCGCCCGCTGAGGTCGACGACGACACGCGCCAGCGCCTCATCCATCGGCACGGTCGCCTCACCCATGCGCACGATGCCCCGCCGGTCGCCCAGCGCCTCGCGCAGCGCGCGCCCCAGCGCGATAGCCACGTCCTCGACGGTGTGGTGCGCGTCGACGTGCAAATCCCCTGTCGCCTTCACCGACAGGTCGAACAGCCCGTGCACGGCGACGTGGTGCAGCATGTGGTCGAAGAACCCCACGCCCGTGTCGATGTCCGCCTGCCCCGTCCCATCGAGGGCCAGCGTCAATTCGATCTGCGTCTCATTCGTATCGCGCACGACGGTCGCGCGGCGGTCGGTCATGGTTGGCTCCTTCTGGTGGATGTGTCTGTGCTCATTCTATTCCTCCGCCATCGCTTGTAGCACGGCGGACAGCCTGTCGGTGTGGCCGGGCTTGCCGACCGAGAAACGGACGTGGTCGCGCAGCCCCGGCTTATCGAAATAGCGGATCAGGATTCCGGCCTCCTCCGCCAGCCGCCGCTTGAGCGCGGCGGCATCCACCCCGCCCCCGACGCGGCACAGGACGAAGTTCGCCCGGCTGGGATACGGCTCAAGGAATGGGATCGCGCTCAGGGCATCGAACAGGCGTGCCCGCTCCGCGACGATGCGCGTCACGTTGTCCAGCAGCACGTCGAGGTCGTCCAGCGAGGCGCGCGCAGCAGCCCCGGCGGCCACGTTGACGTTATACGGCTGCTTGATCTTCCACAGGTGGCCCATCATCCAGCCCGGAAACACGCCGTAGCCGACGCGCAGCCCGGCCAGCCCTGCCCACTTGCTGAAGGTCCGCAGCACGACGAGATTCGGTATATCGGGCACGCGCCGGGCCGCCGACTCCGCTTCCGCGAACTCGATATACGCCTCGTCCAGCACGACGACGGCGGGCAACTCCAGCAGGCGGTCGAGCGTATCCGGCGGCAGCAGACTTCCATCCGGGTTGTTGGGCGAGCACAGGAACAGCAGCTTCGCCTGATCCTGTAAAACGGCCTTTTCGACTGCGCCCACGTCGAGCGAGAAGTCCGGGCGGCGGGAAACGCTGACGACGCGCGCGCCGTTCAATGTGGCGTCGAACGAGTACATGCCGAAGGTCGGCGGGCAGTTGATCACGGCGTCGCCCGGACGCACGAACAAACGCATCACGAGGTCGATCAGCTCATCCGCGCCCGCCCCGGCCAGGATATGTTCCGCCCCGACCCCGGTGTAATCCGCCAATCCGGCGCGCAGTTTCCGCGCCTCCGGGTCGGGGTAGATCGAGGCGACGGCCAGCAGGTCGGCCAGCGCGTCGAGCGCCTTCGGCGACGGTCCATAGGGGTTCTCGTTGGCATCCAGCTTGACGATGTCGGCGGGGCGGCGGCCAAGCTGCTCGCTCAGCACCTCGAACGGCAGAATCGGCGTGTAGGGTTCCATGTCGCGGATGTCGGGGCGGATCAGCGCCTCGACGGCGGGTCGATCAGGCATCGGGCCTTGTCCTTTTCTCGGCGGCGGCGGCGTGCGCGGTCAGCGCCTCGGCGCGGGCCAGCGTCGCGGCAGCCTCGCCCAGCCGGGCAGCGGCGTCCGCGTTGAGGCCGATCACGCTCGTCACCTTGATGAAGTCGAGGGTGTTGATGCCCGACGAGAAGCGCGCGGTGCCGCTCGTCGGCAGGGAGTGGCTCGGTCCGGCGACGTAATCGCCCAGCACCTCGCACGACGATTCGCCGAGGAACACCGCCCCGGCGTGCCGGATCGCGCCCAACCATGCCTGCGGATCGCGGATCGAGAGCTGGAGGTGCTCGGCGGCGTAGGCGTTGGCGACCTCGAACGCCTCCGTGAGGTCGCGCACGACGACCGCGCCCCCGGCGTGCCGCAGCGATTGGACGATGATCTCCGCCCGCGACAGCGCCTCGACCTGCCCCCCGATCTGCGCCGCCACCGCCTCCGCCACCTCGCGGCTCGGCGTGACGAGCACCGCCTGCGCCAGCACGTCGTGCTCGGCCTGCGCCAGCAGATCGGCGGCGACGGCGGCGGGGTTCGCCGTCTCATCCGCGATGACCATCGTCTCGGTCGGCCCCAGCAGCCCGTCGATCCCCACCGCGCCAAACACCTCACGCTTGGCGAGCGTCACGAACAGGTTGCCCGGCCCCACCACCTTGTCGACGCGCGGCACGCTCTCCGTGCCATAGGCCATCGCCGCGATGGCCTGCGCCCCACCCAGCCGGTAGACGCGCTCGACGCCCACGACGTGCGCCGCCGCGAGGATCACGTCGGGCAGTGCGCCGCCGGGGCCGGGCGGCGTGCAGGCGACGACCTCTCCCACGCCCGCCACCTGCGCCGGGATGGCGCTCATCAACAGCGAGGACGGCAGCGGGGCCGTGCCACCGGGGACGTAAACGCCCACCCGGTCGATAGGACGCACGAGCTGGCCGAGCGTGCCGTCCTCGTCGCGGTTGAGCCACGAATCATACGCCTGCCTGCGGTGAAAATCCGCGATGCGCTCGGCGGCCAATTCCAGCGCGTCGAGCACGTCCTGCGGCGTCGTCTCGACGGCGGCGGCGATCTCGCCCGGCGATGCGGCCAGCGTGTCAAGCGTCACCCCATCGATGCGGGCCGTCCAATCGCGCAGCGCCGCGTCGCCGCGCGCCCGCACGTCGCCCACCACGCGGCGGACCGCCTGCTCAGGCGTCAGGCGCTCGCCGAACCGCGCTTCGATGCCGTCCAGCACGCCCGCCGTCACGTCGAACTCATCCGGCGGCACGCGGCGCAGAATCCCGCCGCGCGCCTCATCAAGCGAATAAATGGGAAAGAGGTCTGTCACCTGTGCGCGTCCTTTCTGCCCGCTCAATCCTCATCCGCCCTGCCCAGCGTTTCGAGCAGGCGGTGGTAGCGGGCGGGCCGCTCCTCGAAAATATAGGTTGCCGGGGTGACGATCACGCCGCTGCCCCCGACGCCCCGGATCTGCCGGATGGCCTCGTACAGCCGGGCCGACGGCACGACGATGTTGACCGCCCACCAATTGCTGCCCTCCGGGTTCCGGGCGACGACCGGGGAAATGGTCGGACCCTGCAAACCGCCGAGGTCCGTCTGGGTGAAGATGCGCTCCGCGACGGCCTCCGGCGACTCGCCGCGCATGTTGGCGAAGACCATATGCTGCCCGCTCGCCCGCAGGTGCGCCTCGATGTACTCCAGCAGCTCGCGGGCCAGCGCCAGCACCTCCGGGCGCGATTCGAGCGCGGCGCGGTTGCCGATCAACACCGCCTGCGAGTCGACGATGGTCCCGTCGTCCAGCTCCTTGAGGTGATTGTCCCGCAGCGTCGTCCCGGTCGAGGTAATGTCCGCGATGAAGTCCGCATATCCGACGGCAGGCGCGGCCTCCAGCGCGCCATCCGCCCGGACGACGCGCACCTCGTCGAGGTCGTGCGCCGCGAGGAAACGCCCCGCCGCGTTGACGTGCTTCGTCGCGATCTTCAGCCCACCCTCGGCCCGCACCCGCTCGCGCAGCCCGTCGAGGTCATTCACGTCATCCCAGTCATCGGGGACGGCCACCACGAGGCGGCATCCCCCGTAGCCCAGCGCCTCGTGGATCACGACCACACCATCCATATCATCGCCCAGCGCCTCCGCTACCGTGTCATAACCGGTGAGGCCGAGGTCCATATCCCCGGCGGACACACTGCGCGGGATGTCCGGGGCGCGCTGGAACAACACGAGCGCGTCCGGCAGCGCCGGGATCGACGCGCTGTACTGGCGCGGGTTCAGCTTGTTGACGCGCAGCCCGGCCCCGGCCAGGAAGTCGAGCGTCTCGCCCTCCATGCGGCCTTTGCTGGGCAGCGCGATGCGAACTTTCGGTGATGCTGGTGTCATACGGGTGTTTTTCCTTCCGGTGCTAGCAAACTGGTGTTTGGCAAACAAAAAAGCCCCCCGGTGGAACCGGGGGGCCTGCTCTGCCGCGCTAGGGTGTCCTTTACGGACACTGTCAGGACGCACGCATCACCGCCGCCGGGCCACCTGCCCGCGGATGCTCGCATGGTGATGATGGTGATGCACGCGCACGGTTTCTTGTCTCATCGTGACAGAGTATAACCCCGGTCGGGGGTGGATGTCAATTCAGATGGCGGAAAAACAGGGTTATTCTCCTACCCCGTGTGCGGCGCATCGCGCCGCACACCTGAACGGGGTGCAGGGGGCTTC
>CAZWUX010000076.1:0-14847 GCA_964637665.1 uncultured Anaerolineae bacterium | reverse complement strand
ATCAGGGGTTCGGCAGAAACGTCGAGGTTGAGATTCAAATCTCCCCTGGCGAGCTTCTCCAGCTGTGTGGTCAGCGCTTGCAGATCGACATCGGCGATCTGCTGGGAGGTTTGCATGACCCGCTGCAGGGGGGCTGTAATCTGGCGGGATAAAACGAACCCCAGCCCCAGTACCACCAGGATGGCACTGAGGGTCGTTGCGCCTATGACAATGCGTGTGCCGGCGACCAGCCTGCGCGACGATTCATTCTTTGCCGTGAGTTCCTGCTCTACGCTGGTGACGATCTCCTGTGCGGCCAGGGTGATCTGTGGTTCCAGCACCTCTAGCTGGTCAGAAAAAAGCTGTTTAAGCTGGACGTTATCCGACTGGATATCCTGGAAGCCTTCATAGTATGCCTGAATCGCCTCCTCAGCATCGATGACGCCCTGGCTTTGCGAGGTGGTCAACGTCGATTCTAGGCTGCGGAGGGCCGAAGTGGTATCCTGGTAGCTACTGTTAAACAGGACGACGTAGCCTTCGTCGTTGGTCGCCAGATAGTTGACGACGTTCAGCCGCATTTTCTCGAAGCCGCTCTGGATGTTACCGAGCGCGAGAAATACCTGCGGTTCGTTTGAGTTGTTGAGACTGATCCGCAGCGCCGTTAGCTCGTTCTCGACGATGAGGCTGTTCACATCCAGAATGTTGGACTGGATCGTCTGGCGTCTCTTGATAAGCTGGGTTACCTGTTCAAACGCATTGCCATACTCCCGGACGGATGCCCTGATGCTTTCCAGTTTTTGCTGCCGTTCCGGGTTAGTGGTTATCTGATCCGCCTGCGCGAGCAAATTCTCCAGTTGATCGTACTCGGTATAGAAATTATCCAGATCGGACTGATTTTGCGTCTGTACGTATCTGTTTGCGTAGAAGCGCACCAGCCATGTCTGGCTGACTAACTCCTGCGCCAACCCCTTTTCGACGGCGAGCGTGTCGGTTAGCTCGCTGACCGTAGAACTGATCTGATTGAGGCGAACAACGGCGACAAAGGCAATCGTCACCATGAGCAGCAGCGCAACGGCATAGATGAGGATAAGCTTGGCCCCCACCCGCTGCCGGAAGAAACTGAGCATAACCTTCCCCTTACTCACCACACGATTGCGCGGGTTCGAACCATTCCGCCAGCCCGGTCTGAAGTTGGTCAGCAGCCTGCTGAGGCGTCAGCTCCCCGGAGACGACGGCCATCGTGCCGTCCTCGACCAGCGTGTACGCGCTGGGTGAGCCTTCCATGAGGTCTTCCCACGTGAAGCGTATGTCGGTCTCATAGGCGCTGCTCAATTCCAAAAATGTGTTAGCCTGCGGGTTGGCAAGTTCGGGTGCCTGCGTATGCATGGGGAAGAATCCCGGCAGTTCATTGCCTAACATTTCCCCAAACTCAGGCGTCGTCATCCACTCCAGAAACAGCATGGCTTCTTCTTTATGGTTGGATGCGGCGTTCAGCCCCATCCCGGCATCCAGCTGGAATGTGACGTATCGCGGCTGCCCGGCAGGCGGCGGGATGACAAACACGCTCCAGTCAAAGTCAGGCTGCTCCGCCTCGAAGAACGCGATATCCCACGACCCGCCCAACCACATCGCCGCTTCGCCCTGCAAAAAGAGTTGCAGGCTGTCGGAGTAGGTGAGTAGATTCTGGTTATCTGGCAGGTAAGGCGCGATTTGTCTAACCGCATCGAAGGTCGCGACGATGTGGTCATCGTTAAAGCACCGCTGGCCTGACAGGTACGCCATCCGCCCTTCGCGACCACCGATGAACGTCGGTGCCAGATTCATAAACACAAGCTCGGCCATCGTCCAGCTATCGCCGGAGGCGTTGGCGAAGGGGGTATAGCCGTTTTCCTTAATGATGTCGGCGGCCTCCAACAGATCTTCCCACGTTTCGGGCACTTCCAGGTCGAGGCTGCCAAAGAGATCAGCATTGTAATAGATACCATGCGAGGTCGCGATGAATGGGACGCCGTACACCGTGCCGTCCTCGCCCGTCCAGGGCAGGAGCATTGCCTGCTCAAACTGATCGGTTAATCCGGGCAGGCTGTCCAGCGGCTCGATATATCCTCGCTGATACAGGTCTTGCGACACGGCAAATGAACGAAGATAGAACAGATCGGGCGCGTTGCCATTCTCCAACTGGGCTTCCAGGACGGCGTTATATTCAGGTGGGCTGGTCGGCTTATATTGAATGGTGATATTGGGATGCTGCCGGTGGAACTCGGCGAGAATCCGGTTCATCTGTTCCACGTCGTCCGGGCGCCACGATCCCATTGTCAGCACGACTTCTTCAGAGGTCTCCGTCGGCTGCTGTGCTGATTCGGCTGTAGGAGTCGGCGCTAGCGGGGTGCCTGAACTATTGCAGGCACTTAATAGCAGCGGAAGAAGGAGCAATACTAGAATGACAAATTCGGGCCGTTTAGACGAAGAATTCATTTGCAGCATCCCCCCGGATGTACGAGCTTTATGCTTGCTCAAGGTTCCCCGAATTGCAGTTTATGTCACCATTTGTATGGAAGATAGAGCAACTTCTCCTAATTTCGGTGTAGATTGTCATGAATCCGGTAGATAAGCCCGGTGTGAATGTGCCACCAACACTGATATCGTTTTTCGCAGATTTTATCCGCCGTATTTTTCGATGACGAGCCGGTATACAGCCGGGGCAGTTCAGGCACAGATGTCGGCGGGCCACGATGCGCCCATCAAGCTTTGGGAAAAATGTAACAAACAGCCTGTGACGTTTGACACTTCAGCCTGGCTCGAACATCACCCTATTATACGAGTAGTTGACTAAATCACTCGACAAAGGAAGTTAAAGGACACCGCCGCCGTGCTTCAAATCTCACGTCGGGTCGACTACGCCGTTCGAATCATGCTGGAACTGGGGCTGCACGACGGGGAGCGCGCGCTGCCCGCTGCCGAGCTGACCGAGCGCGCCGGGGTATCCAAAGCCTTCCTGCACAAGATCGTGGCCGACCTGGCGAAGGCCGGATTGGTCATCACCTACAAGGGGCCGGGCGGGGGGATCGCGCTGGCCCAGCCGCCCGCCGCGATCAACCTGTTGGCGATTCTGGAAGCCGTCGACGGGCCGCTGTGCCTGAACGCCTGCTTGCTGCGTCCCAACGAGTGCCCGCGCGATGGGACGTGTCCGGCCCACCTGTTCTGGGGGCGGCTGCAATCGATGGTCATGGCCGAATTGAAAGCCGCGACGCTGGAGGGGCTCGTGACGGAGGCCAGAGAGCTGGCGGCGGGCCGGGAGCCTGCGGTGGCTATCCCCTACGTGCTGGAGAGGTGGCGCTGACGTGATGCCATTCAATTCCGATGATTCCATCAGAGCTATGCTCTGATGGAATCATAAGCAAACCGCAGGTTTGCCCGCAGCCCGCTTCGGCGGGCCGCTGTGATCTTAACCAAATAGCATGATTACGAGCGTCTTTATCTATAACCGTGAGTTGTTTCACAACACAATAGTGAGGAGGGTAGCGAATGGACACCGTGCTGCTGGCGCGGCTCCAGTTTACGGTCACGACCGTGTATCACTTCTTTTTCGTGCCGCTGACGCTGGGGCTGTCGGTGCTGGTCGCCATCATGCAGACGGCCTATGTCTCGACCGGGCAGGATGTCTACAAGCGGATGACGAAGTTCTGGGGCAAGCTGTTTTTGATCAACTTCGCGCTGGGCGTCGTCACCGGCATCGTCATGGAATTCCAGTTTGGCATGAACTGGTCGGAGTACTCCCGCTTCACGGGGGACATCTTCGGCGTACCACTGGCGATCGAGGCGCTGCTGGCCTTTTTCCTCGAGTCGACGATGCTGGGCGTCTGGATTTTTGGCTGGGAGCGGGTGCCCAAACGGGTGCACCTCGCGACGATCTGGCTGGTGGCTATCGGCGCGAACCTGTCCGCTCTGTGGATTCTGATCGCCAACAGCTTCATGCAGGAGCCGGTCGGCTACGTGATTAACAATGGCCGGGCGGAGCTGACGAACTTCTTCGACCTGCTGTTTAATCCGCACGTATGGGTGCAGTTCCCGCACGTGTTCACCGCCGGGCTGACGACGGGCAGTTTCTTCGTGCTGGGCATCAGCGCGTGGCACTTGCTGCGCCGCCCGGAGGACGACGAGGCCGGGCGCGAGATGATGCGACGCTCGTTCATGCTGGGGGCCATCATGGCCGTCATGGCGGCGCTGGCCGTGATCGTCGTAGGGCACAGCCAGGCCCAGCACATGGTCCAGACGCAGCCGATGAAGATGGCTGCGACCGAGGCCCTGTGGGAGAACAACGGCCCGGCGTCGATGTCGCTGTTCACCATCGGCAACGAGGCCAAACGGGAGGACGTATTCGCGATCCGCATCCCGCGCCTGCTGAGCCTGCTGGCCTGCAACAACCTCACCTGCGACATCAAGGGTATCCAGGAACTCCAGGCGCAGTACGTGCAGGAATACGGGCCGGGCAACTACGTGCCACCTGTGGCGCTGAGCTACTGGTCGTTCCGCATCATGGTCGGCGCGGGCTTCCTGATGCTGGCGCTGGCCGTCCTCGCGATTTTCTATGTGATCGCCGAGAACTTCGAGGTCAAGCGCCGTTTTCTGGGCGCGCTGACGCTGGCGCTGTTTCTGCCCTACATCGCGAACACGAGCGGCTGGCTGCTGACCGAATTAGGCCGCCAGCCCTGGATCGTGTTCGGGCTAATGAAGGTCGACGACGCCATCTCACCTAACGTGTCCACCGGGAGCCTGTTGTTCTCGCTGCTCGGCTTCACGCTGGTCATCGGGGGCCTGATGGCCGCCGACACGTACCTGCTGCACAAGCACGCTCACCCGGACGCCGCCTCAAGCCCGGATGATGGACCCGGCGAATCGGACAATCTGCTGGTTCAGGCCCCGGCTAAATAACAGGAGCAGCCAAAGATGAGTATCACACTCAACACCGTCTGGTTCATATTGATCGCCGTGCTGTTTATCGGCTTCTTCTTTCTGGAGGGCTTCGACTACGGTGTCGGCATCCTGCTGCCCTTTCTGGGCAAGGACGACACCGAACGCCGCGCGATCATCAATACGATTGGCCCCTTCTGGGACGGCAACGAAGTGTGGGTGATCACCGCCGGGGGCGCGATGTTCGCCGCCTTCCCGGAGTGGTACGCGACGCTGTTCAGCGGTTTTTACCTCGCGCTGGTGCTGATGCTGTTCGCGCTGATGGTGCGCGGGGTCGGCTTCGAGTTCCGCAGCAAGACGGACGACCCGCGCTGGCGCAATTTCTGGGACTGGGCCATCTTCGCCGGGAGCGCGATCCCGGCCCTGCTGTGGGGCGTGGCCGTCGCCAATTTGCTCAAGGGCGTGCCCATCGACGCCGACTTCCAGTTCACGGGCAACTTCTTCTCGCTGCTGAGCCTGTACACCGTGATCGGCGGGCTGGTGACGCTGAGCGTTTTCACGCTGCACGGGGCGATCTACCTGTCGATGAAGGCCGATCCCGCGATCGCGGAGCGGGCGCACAACGTGGCTCGCACCCTGTCGTGGCCGACGCTGGGCATCGTCGTGCTGCTGGTCGTGCTCAGCTACTTCTATACCGATCTGTTCTCCCGGCTGGGCGTCAACCCCGGCCTGACGGCCCTCGGCGCGGGTGTGGCGCTGATCGCGGCGGGCGTGCTGGTGCGTGCCCGGCGGCACGGCTGGGCATTCGTCTCGACCGGGCTGGCGATCGTCATGACCGTCATCACCGTGTTCCGGGGGCTGTACCCGCGCGTGATGGTCAGCAGCCTGAACCCCGACTGGTCCCTGACGATCCACAACGCGTCGTCCAGCCCGTACACGCTCAGGGCGATGACGATCGTGGCCGCCATTTTTATCCCCATCGTGCTGCTCTACCAGGGATGGTCCTACTACACGTTCCGGGGGCGCGTGATGAAGGATCACCATCTGGAATACTGAGGCCGTCGCCGCACCCGGCATCCTCAGAACGATGACGTTTAACAGGCAGCTGCTTGCCGAGGCGCTCCAGGCCCGCGGGCTGCTGATCCTGACCATCGGGTTAGGATCGGCGGCTGGCGGGCTGCTGGTTGCGCAGGCGTGGCTGCTGGCTGGGGTGATCGACGGCGTGTTTTTGCAGGGCCGCCTGCTGGCGGAGGTCGGCCCGCTGCTGTGGTGGCTGCTGGCCGTCATCGCCGCCCGCGCGGCGGTGACGACCGGGGCGCGGACGGCAGCGGGGCGGCTGGCGATCCGCATCAAGCACGACCTGCGGACCCGGCTGGCTGAGCATCTGCTGGCACTGGGGCCATCCTACGCGGGCGGCGAGCGCACCGGCGAGCTGACCACGACGCTGACGGAGGGCGTCGAGGCGCTGGATGCGACTTTCCGCCAGTATTTGCCCCGGCTGGCGCTGGCTGCCATCGTGCCAGCCGCGATCCTGCTGGCCGTGTTTCCCATCGACCCACTCTCGGCGGCGGTGCTGCTGATCACCGGGCCGCTGATCCCGCTGTTCATGATCCTGATCGGCAACCTCGCTAAAGGGATATCCCGGCAGCGGTGGCGCACCCTGAGCCGCCTCAGCGCGCACTTCCTCGACGTGGTGCAGGGCCTTCCCACGCTCAAGCTGTTTGGCCGCAGCAAGGAGCAGATCGCCATCATCGGGGCGGTCAGCGAGCGCTTCCGCGAGACGACGATGGGCGTGCTGCGGGTGGCCTTCATATCGGCCTTCGCGCTGGAGATGATCGGCACGATCAGCACCGCCGTCGTCGCGGTCGAGATCGGGCTGCGGCTGCTGGCCGGGCGGCTCGCCTTCCAGCAGGCGCTGTTCGTGCTGGTGCTCGCGCCGGAGTTCTACCTGCCGATGCGTGCGCTGGGGACGAGTTTCCACGCGGCGGCGGAGGGCGCGGACGCCGCCGGGCGCATTTTCGGCATCCTGCACACCGCCCCGGCGAGTATATCGGGGGGCGACGCGCCGCCCATCCCCGCGCCCGACCTCAGCCGGGACGTGATCCGCTTCACGGGGGTGACGAGCCACCCTGACAGGCGCGTTGCGCTCGACGGCGTCACGTTCGACCTCGCGCCGGGTGAGACGCTGGCGCTCGTCGGGCCGAGCGGCGGCGGCAAGTCGACCGTCGCCCGCCTCCTGCTGGGCTTCGCCGTGCCGGATGGGGGGCGCATCATGGTAGGGAATACCCCGCTGGAGGCCGTGCCGCCCGCCGTGTGGCGGCGACAGGTGGCGTGGGTTCCGCAGTCCCCGGCGCTGTTCGCCGGGACAATCGCCGACAACATCCGCTTGGGATGCCCCGCAGCGTCAGATCGTGAGGTCGAGCAGGCCGCCCGCCTCGCCGATCTGCACGACACCATCGCCACCCTGCCACACGGCTATGCCACGCCGGTTGGCGAGGGCGGCGTGCGGCTCAGCGGCGGGCAGGCCCAGCGATTGGCGCTGGCGCGCGCCTTTCTGGTCGATGCCCCGCTTATCATCCTCGATGAGGCGACCACCCACCTCGACCCGGTGCAGCAGGCCCGCCTCACCGCGACGATCCGGCGGCTGACGGCGGGCCGCACCGGTCTGATCATCGCCCACCACCTCGCGACGGTCGAGCACGCCGACCGCGTGCTGGTGCTCGACGGGGGGCGGATCGTTGAGCGCGGCGCGCCGGGCGATCTCCGAGCGGCGGGCGGCGCGTTCGCCGGGCTGATCGGCGCGGCGGAGGGCGCGCGATGAGCCAGCCGCGCGATCTGCGCCGCCTGCTGATCCTCGCCCGGCCCTTCTGGGGGTGGATGACGCTGGCCGGGCTGCTGGGCTTCCTGACGGTGGGCAGCAGCGTCGGCCTGATGGCGACCGGCGCGTGGCTGATCGCCGCCGCCGCGCTGCACCCCTCCATCGCCGCGCTTCAGGTCGCCATCGTCGGCGTGCGTTTCTTCGGCATCGCGCGTGGGGCGTTCCGCTACGCCGAGCGCCTGACGAGCCACAGCGCGACGTTCCGGCTGCTGCGCAGGCTGCGCGTGTGGTTCTACGAGCGGCTGGAGCCGCTCGCCCCGGCGGCGCTGGCCGGGCACGCCAGCGGCGATCTGCTGGCCCGGATGCTGGGCGACGTGGACGAGCTGCAAAACCTCTACATGCGCGTGATCGGCCCGCCGCTCGTCGCGCTGCTGACCGGGGCGGCGATGCTCGTCTTCGCCGGGCTGTTCGCGCCCGCCCTGGCCCCGCCCCTGCTGGCGTTCTACGTGGCGGGCGGCGCGGGCGTGCCGCTGCTCGTCGGGCGGCTGGCGGACCGCGCCGGGCGCGAGGCGCTGGCCGGGCGGGCCGAACTGAACGCGGCGCTCGTCGCCGGGATTCAGGGGATGGGCGATCTGCTGGCCTACGACGCCGGGGATCGCTATCTCGACCGGGTGCGCGCCCTCAGCGCCCGCCTTGCCCGGCAGCAGACCGTTTTATCACGGGTCGACGCCGCACAGGAGGGGTTGATGATCCTCGTCAGCGGCGGGGCGATGGTCGCCGTGCTGGCCGCCGCCATTCCGCGCGTGAACGGCGTGGGCCTCGCGGCGGTCGTGCTGGGGGTCGCCGCCAGCTTTGAGGCGATCACCCCTCTGCCGGAAGCGGCCCGCAGCCTGGGCGCGGTCCGCGCGTCTGCCCGCCGCCTGTTCGAGGTGCTGGACGCGGAGCCAGCCGTCCCGGAGACGCCCGTCGGTGCGGAGTCTATCCCCGCCCCGGGGGCGTACGATCTGCGCATCGACGGCCTGACCTTCTCATACGGCCCGGACGATCCGCCCGCCCTGCGCGAGGTCGACCTGTCGCTGGCCCCCGGCCAGCGTGTGGCGGTGGTCGGACCGAGCGGGGCCGGAAAAAGCACGCTGGTCAATCTGCTGCTGCGTTTCTGGGACGCGCCGCCGGGGACGATCACGGTCGGCGGGCGGGATGTCCGCGAGGTTCCGCCGGAGGCCGTGCGCGGCTGGTTCGGCGTGATGCCGCAGCGCGCCTATCTGTTCAACGCCACGATCCGCGAGAACCTGCTGATCGCGGACCCCGGCGCAGGCGAGGACGACCTGCGCGCGGCCTGCCAGCAGGCGCAAATCCACGATTTCATCGCCGCGCTGCCCGATGGTTACGACACACAGATCGGCGAACACGGGGCCAAGTTAAGCGGCGGGGAGCGCCAGCGGTTGGCGCTGGCGCGCGCCCTGCTCACCGGCGCGCCGATTCTGCTGCTCGACGAGCCGACTGCCCACCTCGACGCGGCCAACGAGCGGGCGGTGATCGACACGCTGCTTCGCATCCCCCGGCGGCGGGGCATGATGCTGATCACGCACCGGCTGACACACATGGATGCGTTCGATACGGTCCTCGTGCTGGACGGAGGGCGGATCGTCGAGCGGGGGACGCACGCCGATCTGCTGGCCCGGCCCGGTGGACTGTACCGCCGCATGTGGGGGCAGATGTACGGCCAGTTGTGAGGCGCGCCGGGTATCCGGGCCGTTATTCGAGGTTGGCGTGGCGGGCGAACATCTCCCCGGCGTCGGCGTCGAGGTCGTCCATCAGCAGCAGCACGAGCGCGTCGAGCAGGATGCCCAGACTCATCTCGAAGCGCGACCCCATCGGCTGGATCGACGTGGAAAGATCGGACCCCGCGATTTTCGGCGTCGGGGCGGCCAGATGCACGGCGACATCCGCCACGTCGCCCAGCGGCGACGACTCCGCCGCCGTGATCAGCGCGACCCGCGCGCCAACGTCTTTCGCGGTCCGGGCGTAGCGGACCGGAGAAGCGGTCCGCCCGGAACCGGAGCCGATCACCAGCAGATCGCCCGCCCGGATGGCGGGGGTCGTCACCTCGTCGACGACGTGGACGGCCATCCCCAGGTGCATCAACCGCATCGCGAAGGCCCGCATGTGCAGGCCGGAGCGCCCGCGCCCGGCGGTGAAGACGCGCGGCGCATCCCGCAGCGCGCGGCGCAGCGCGGTTAGCTCCGCCGCGTCGACCGCGTGCAGCGTGTCCGCCGCCTCGGCCAGCATCGTATCGATGATTGTGTGGTAGTCGCTCATCGTCCTCTGATCCGTTCGCTCAACTGCCGGGCCGCCCCGGTGGGATCGGCGGCGCGGGTGATGGCCCCGCCGACGATCACGGTGTGCGGCGCATAGGTCAGGATGTCGTCGATGGTGTCTGGCCCGATCCCCCCGGCGACGGCCAGCGGCGCGCGGGGCAGGGCGGCCCGCAGCGCGGCCAGGTCCTCCAGCGGACTCCCCCCGCCCGCTTGCAGGTCGTAGGCGGTATGCACGCACAGCGCATGGCAGCCGAGGTCGAGCAGGGCGCGCCCGCGCTCTTCCGGGTCGGCTACCTGCATCAGGTCGGCCAGCACGTACCCGCCCGCCGCCTTCGCCGCCGTCACCGCGCCGCTGATCGTCGCATCGGGGGCGATGCCCAGCACCGTGACCCACCGGCAGCCCGCCTCGAACGCGATGGCGGCTTCTGCCTCCCCTGCGTCCACGATCTTGAGGTCGGCTAACAGGGCGGCCTGCGGGAACGCATCGCGCAGCGTGCGGGCGGCCAACATCCCCTCGCGGATCACGAGCGGTGTGCCGATCTCGACCACGTCGACATAGCGATCCACCTGACCCAACAATCGCAGACTGGCGTCGAGCGTGCCGTCCAGCGCGATCTGGAGATAGGTCACTTCTCGCCGCCGATGGGGTACTGTCCGTACGTTCGTGCCTCGTCGAACATGGCGACGATGTTCTCAACCGGCGGCTCGACGATGACGTTGCACGGGGCCAGCACGTAGCCGCCGCCGGGGGCCAGCGCGTCGATGCGGCGGCGCACCTCGGCGCGGATTTCCTCCTCCGTGCCCTCCTGCGGTTTCTGGTCGACCGCCCCGTGAAAGACCAGCCGGTCGCCGAAATCGCGCTTGAGCGCCTCCGACTCCATGCCCTTCGCCGATGGCTGGACGGGGTTCAGCACGTCGACGCCCGCCTCGATCAGGTCGGGGATGATCTTGCGCAGCGCGCCGTCGGAGTGCATGAAGATGCGGGCGTTAGGCGCGCGGTCGTGGATCAGGTCGAACAGCTCCTTCTGCGCGGGCTTGATGAACTCGCGGTAGGAGGCAGGCGAGATGAGCAGGTTATTCTGCGCGCCGAGGTCGTCGCCGTATTCGATCATCGTGACGTACGGACCGACCGCTTGCAGGAACATGTCGTAGACCTGCTTGTAGATTTCCAGCGTGCCCTGCACGATCAGATGCACGATTTCGGGGCGCATGGCGAGGTCGATCATGAACTGCTCCATGCCCCGCAGGTTGCTCCCCCGGTCGAGGAAGCCCCACGTCAGCGGGTTGCGGGCCACCAGCGCGTAGTCGGTCGTCTCGTAGAGGTGTTTGGCCTGCTCGGCCAGCCCGTCGGTGTGCCACAGATCGCGCGGATCGGGCCACTCGTAGGCGGCCACCTCGTCGATGCTCGCATCGGCCAGCGGCGCGCCGACGTAGTTGACGTAGATGCCGGTTTTGCTCCACTTGACGCCCCAGGGGCCGACGAACGTGCCGTCGTCGAGGGTGGTGAACTTGTCGCCGGGCGTCGTGGGCAGGAACAGGCGGCGGAAGTCGATGTCGAAGCGCTCTAGGATGCGCGTGTCATAGTAGTTGGCGGTGGAACCTTTGCGGATCGGCTCGATGTCGCCCTCGATGCCGAGGTAGTCCCTCAGCTTGAAATAGGTTGCGTCGAGGATCATGCTCGCGTTGCCCATCAGGTCCATCGGCACGCGGTCCGGCTCCTGATGGTCGAAGGCAAGCTGTACGCGCTCACGGTGACTTAGCTGGCTCATTTGCGATTCTCCTGATAAATAAACCGGGGGTGCCCGGTCAGACATCAACGCTGTGACGGTTTCAGTCAGGCCCCACGCTACTTCAGCGGATATTGGCCGTATTTACGGGCCGCCTCGAACAGGGTGATGACGTTCTCCGGCGGCACGTCGGATTGCAGGTGGTTGGACGGGGCGAGGATATAGCCGCCGCCCGGCGCGAGCTGGCCGATGCGCCGCTTCACTTCGTCGATCACGTCTCCCTGCGAGCCGGGCATGGCGTGTGAGATGTCGATGCCGCCCACGAAGGCCAGCTTATCACCGTACTCGGCCTTGACTTGCGCTTGGTCCAGCGCCTCCAGCGGCTCAAGCGGGTGGATGGCGTCGACCCCCAGCTCGATGAAGTCCGGCAGCAGTGTCTGGATCAGGCCGTCGCTGTGCAGCATCACCTTGATGTCACTCCGCGCCTCCTTGACGACGGCGACCAGCCGCGCCAGCGCGGGCTTGAAGAACTTACGGAAGGTGCGCGGCGACATGATCAGGTTGGTGTTGCTGGCGTAGTCGTCGCCCGGCAGCTCGACCATATCGACGTAGTCGCCGCAGGCTTCCATATAGCCCCTGAGCATCCCGGCCATGCTGTCGGTGACGCGCTCGACGAGCGCCGCCACGAAATCCTCATTCAGCCCCAGGTCGATCAGGAAGTTCTGCGTGCCGCGCAGGTGGGCGGAGGTCATATACGGCCCGTGCGAGGTCACCATGCGGGCGATGACGTAATAATCCGTCTCCTCCTTCAGGAACCGGGCGCGCTCGCGGACGCCTGCCGTCCAGCGCGGATCGGTGGGGTCGGGCCAGTGGACGAGCGCGTCGATGTCGTCCACGCCCTTTCCGGCGAGGATACCGTCCGTCGCGTACCAGTAGGGGAAGGCCTGTTTCCAGGGCTGGCCGTAGCCGTCGAGGAAGACGTTGGGGTCATCGGTGGGGGTGTGTGGGCTGCTGGGCGACGCGCCGGGCCACACGTAGCGCGTATCCACGCCCAGCCGCTCGAACACGCGGTCATCCAGATAGGTGATATTATGCCCGGTGCGGAACTGCTCGACCGGCTCACCCAGATCGAACACGTCCAGCAGCTTGAAGTAAAGCTCGTCGACGATGCCGTAGGGGCCGCCGCCGAGGGCGGTCGGCACGCGGTCCGGCTCTTGATGATCGAGCGCGGTCGCAACCCGCTCGCGGGGTGTCATGTCTGCCATTGATGTTCTCCAGTCGTGTTACCGGATCGTCTCCGCCGCCTGCGCCATGCGCTCGAACAGCGGCGGGGTGACGCTCACGTCGAAAATTTCCCCGATGATGGCCGCCCAGCCGACGAGGAAGTAATACCAGCCATCCTCAACGGTCAGATTACGGTCGGCGGCCTGCGCGCAGGCCTGCTGCAAAAAGCCGCGCGGACCGCGATAATTCAGCTCCCACGCGACCCCATTCTGCGGGAAGCGCCCCTCGTCCGTGATGGGCGAGCCGGGCCGGTCCTTGCCCATGCCCGTCGCGTTGATGACCATCGAGCCGGGCGGCAGGTCCGCCATCAGGCGGTCGTTCGCCGCCGCCGACTCGTTGTGGATAAATTCCAGCGCCACGCCGTGCTCAGGCAGCTTCGCCGCGATGCCGCGCAGGTGCGCCAGCCGCACCGGGTCGATGTCGACGAACAGCAGGCGGCGCGGGCGATCCCCCTCCGCGCGGCGCGTGGTGAGGGTCGTCAGGATGGCCGCGCCCGCGCCCCCCGCGCCGAGGCACAGCACGTCCGCCCCGGTCCGCGCCCAGTAGCCCGCCCCCACGATGGCGTCGATGGACTGCCCGGCGGTGATGGGGTCCACCGCCCCGCCGATCAGCCGCCCCGCGCGTTTGGAGATGCAGGCGATCTCCCCGCACAGCCGGGCGTAGCGGTCGATCTCGTCGAACAGGCCGTGCGCTGCGTTATACAGGTCGATTTTATGGGTGGTGATCAGCCCGCCGAGCGTCAGCGGATCGCCTTCGATCTGCCTCACCACCGCCCGGTAATCCTCAGCAGGCGCACTCAGCGGCAGGTCGATCCCAACCAGCCGAGCGTCCCCCAGGCCGAGGATATCCGCCCACAGCGGGAATAACCGGTTGATGCTCGACCCGCCGGTCGTGACCCCGATAAAAAGCATGGTCGGCGCCGTATGGGTGACGATGTCGACCCCCTGAGGCATTTACCCACCCCCTCGTTACATTGTCCAGACGTTTCACCGCCGCCCGGTGCGGCCCGGCCTTACTGACTGGCCGGGAACACCTGCCGCCCGCCGATCAGGGTCAGGGAGGGTCGGTAGTCGTCGCCCAGCACGACGATGTCCGCGTCACAGCCGGGACTCAGCCGCCCCTTGCGCACGCCGAGCAGGTCCGCCGGGACCTCGGTCGCGGTGCGCAGCGCATCCCGAAAGGCCAGCCCGACCTGCTCCACGAGCACGCGCAGCATCCGGTTGACGAGCGTCACCGATCCGGCCAGCGTGCCGTTGGCGAGCCGCGAGGTCTCGCCGTTGTGGTAGAGCGTGTAGCCGCCCCAGTCGTATTCGCCGGGCGGCGCGGCGGCGGGCGGCGTCGCGTCGCTGACCAGACAGGTGCGGGCGATGCCCTTCGCGCGGATCAGCAGGCGCATGGCGGCAGGGTGGACGTGGTGGCCGTCGGCAATCAGCTGCGCGATGATCTCGTCATGGTCGAGGGCCGCGCCCAGCGCGCCCGGCTCGCGGTGGTGCAGGCCGCGCATGGCGTTGTAGGTGTGCGTGGCGTGGTTGAGGCCGAGCGCCACCGCCCGGTGGATCGTGTCGTAGTCGGCGTCGGTGTGGCCCATCGTCGGGATGATGCCCAGCCGGAGCAGGCAGGGGATCGCGTCGAGCGCGTCTCCCTGCTCCGGCGCGAAGGTCGCCATGCGGATCAGGCCGTTCGCCACCTGCTGAAAATCCTCGATGTCCTCACAGGTCAGCGGGTAGAACAGGGACGGATCGGCCATGCCGGACCGGTTCGGCGCGAACCAGGGCCCCTCCATGTGGATGCCGAGCGCCTGAGCGCCGGG
>CAZWUX010000075.1:6956-14866 GCA_964637665.1 uncultured Anaerolineae bacterium | reverse complement strand
GCTGGTACAACTATTCTCCCTGAGTTTGCCCTTTTTGCTAAACTTGATGCCTATGCCCCGGCGTGATGCCGGGGTCTTTTTTTTCGTCTCGCCGCTGACCGCTGTGAAACGTCTGAACCGCGCTTACGCGAGGCGCTCCCCTCAACCGGAGCGTGGCCGCTCGCCCTGATAGGCCGGGGCTTTGATCAGGATATTCCGGCAGAGCCGGTGATCGCGCAGCCGGGTGGCGAGGCGCGGGTCCAGCTCGTCGAGCCGGTAGGCGGTCGTGATCACGGTCGGCAGCCGGGCAGTGTAACGGTGATTAAACAGCTGGTACAGCTTTTCGCGCGCCCAGGGGGTGGCCGATTCGGTGCCCAGATCGTCGAGGACGAGCAGCCGGGCGGTTTTCACCTCCTGAAAGCGCTTGTCGTACGACATGTGGCTGTTGGGCGCGAAGGCCGACCGCAGGTGGTCGAGCAGGTTGGGCACGGTGATGAACAGCGCTTCGCGGCCCTGTTCGACCCGCTTGTTGGCGATGGCCGCCGCGAGGTGCGTCTTGCCACAGCCGTAAGGCCCCATAAAGACGAGCCAGCCTTCCGGGTTATCGGCGAAGCGTGTGGCCGACTCCAGCACGAAGCGCAGGCTGTCCCGCTCCTCGTGCGCGAGATCGCGCCGCAGGTCGAACGTATCGAACGTCATGTGCACGTACAGGTCGAGGTCGCTGACCTCGTTCGCCGCGTCCGTCGCACCGCCCTTGCGGTAGTCGGGCGCGGTGATTGGGATCATCTGCGTCACCTCGAGATCGCTCAGCCGCGAGCGCAGCCGCATCTCAAGCTCGCCCACGTCGTAGTTGGTCGTGATCACGGTCGGCAGCCGGGCGTTGTAGCGGTGGTTGAGCACCTGGTACAGCTTCTCGCGCGCCCATGCCGTCGGGCTTTCGATGCCGAGGTCATCCAGCACGAGCAGCGGCACGTCGCGCACCATCTCGAAGCGCGCGCTGTAGCTCGCCCCTTCCTCCTGCGAGAGGTCGTAGCCCATGCGAAGATGGTCGAGCAGGTCGGGCGCGGTGACGAACAGCACCCGGCGATCCTGCGCGATGAGCGTGTTGGCGATGGCCGCCGCGAGGTGCGTCTTGCCGCAGCCGTACCCGCCCGTGATGAGCAGCCAGCCCTCCGGGTTGTCGGCGTAGGCCACGCACCGCTCGTAGGCCATGCGCAGGTTGGCGCGGTGGCCTTCGTGGACGCCCTCCGGGTTGAACGTGTCGAAGGTCTTATCCGCCAGCGCCTCCAGCCCGCCCAGACGGCGCAGATAGGCGATCCGCTCCGCGTCGACCTGTGATCGGCGGCACTCGCAGTCGAACACGCGCCCGAAGTAGGGGTGATCCTCCGGCACGTCGTAGCGGATGTAGCCCACGCCGTGACAGATCGGGCAGTCGGGGTCGCCTGAACCGTAGTTTCGCTCGGAATAAGTCATCTCAATACTCGCTGTCGTCGGCGTATGGCCCGTCAGAATAATACCGCCAGTCCTGCCCTCTCCTGTCGGAATCGTCGCGCCCCTCGTCTTTCCAGCGGCGCAGGATCGCCTCGATATAGGCGACCGAGCGTTTATTCTGCTGCACCGCGATGCGGAAGGCTTCCTCAACCCAGCCCTGCGCATAGGTCTCTTCGAGGTCGCGCAGGCTGTCCGCGATGAGCGGGGTCAGCGGGCCGATGTTCTGTTCATACAGCGTGAAGATGTTCGGGCGCTCGACGTTCACGTCCACCGGAGCCGACGGGTCGAGCGAGGGCCGCCACGTCCCTTCCTCGATGGCCTCGACCGCCGCCCGCCCGCGCGCCGTGTTCACGAAGTAGAGGTCCTCCGCCCAGTCGCCGCCCTCCTCCTCGACGCGCACGTGCAGCAGCGTGCCCCGCGCGGCGGCCCGTTCCAGCCCGCCGTCGAGCGCCTCCTCGCGGGCGTCCTCACGCGGGCCCAGCCCGCGCATGAACGCCTCGTCGGCGGCGATCTCGCGCCGTTTCAGGAAGGGCGCGCTGCCCTCCTTCTGCTGGAGCCGCCAGATGGCGTACAGCGTCACCTTCAACTCCGGCAGGCTGTCGATGTGCGGCAGCACGTCGGAGAAGAACATGCCCGGAATTTTCGTCAGGCGTCCCCGCCGGGGAAAGCCGTTGAAGCCCTGCATGGATGCGTGTCCTGTCGGCTGGTGGCTGTGCGCTAGATTTTATCCAGATCGACGTTCACCGCCGCCGCGTTCTGGAACTGGGTCAGTTCGGGAATAAACACGAGATGCACGACCCCCGTCGGGCCGTTGCGGTGCTTGGCGATCTGGATTTCCGTCCGGTTGCCCTCCGGCGTCTCAGGATTGTAGTACGCATCCCGGTAAATGAACATCACCACGTCGGAGTCCTGCTCGATGCTGCCCGACTCACGCAGGTCGGAGAGCATCGGTCGTTTGTCCGTGCGCTGCTCGACCGCGCGCGAAAGCTGCGCCGCCGCGATGACGGGCACGTTTAGCTCGCGGGCAAGCTGCTTCAGCGAGCGCGAGATATACGATATCTCCTGAACGCGGTTCTCCGAGCGGAAGGGCGTCGTCATAAGCTGGAGGTAGTCGATCACGATCAGGTCCAGCCCGAATTCGAGGTACAGCCGCCGGGCTTTGGTCCGTAATTCTTGCGTCGATAGGGCTGGCGTGTCGTCCAGAAAGATCGGCAGCTCGCCGATGGTCTGCGTCGCGGCGACGAAGGCCGCCCAGTCCCGGTCGTCGAGCCGACCCTCACGCAGTTTGTGGGACGGGATGCGTGTGTCGGCGCTGATGAAGCGCTGCACAAGCTGCTCGTTCGCCATCTCCAGGCTGAACAGCGCGACGCGCTGCCGGTTGCGGGCGGCGTTGAGCACGATGCTGTTCAACCAGCTCGACTTGCCCATGCCGGGCCGGGCCGCGATGATCAGCAGGTCCGATTTCTGCATCCCGCCCAGCAGCCGGTCGAGGTCCATGAACCCGGTCGGGACGCCCATCACCTCTTCCTGATGCCGGGCCAGCAGGCTGACGTGGTCGAAATAATCGCTCGCCACGTCCTTGATCGGGACGAGTTCCCGCGTCAGGCGGCGCTCCGTCACCTCGAAGATCGCCTGTTCGGCGCGCCCCACCACGTCGTCGATGTCCGTTTCCTCGGAGTGCGCGACCCGCGCGATGCGGCCAGCCGCATCGATCAACCGGCGGCGGATGCCCATCCGCTCGACGATGTGCCCGTACCCCTCCGCGTTCAGCGCCGAGGGCGTCTTGTTGATCAAGCTGAGGATGTACGCCGCCCCGCCCACGTCGGCCAGCCGCCCGACCTGCTCAAGCTCGTTGACGATGGTCAGGTAATCGATGGGGTCGCCCCGCTCGTGCAGCGCGAGCACGGCTTCCCATATCCACTGGTGGCGGACGATGAAGAAGTCATCCGCGTGCAGAAAGGTCAGCACCTCGTACAGCGCCTCGGGGTTGATGAGGATCGCGCCGAGCACGGCTTCCTCGGCCTCGACGCTGTGCGGGGCTAGCTGATCGGCATACAAATCGGGTGATGATTGTGACATTCTGGTGTGGCCTCGTTGAGCCTGCGCGAGGTGCTTCACGCCGAACAGATAACGGAGCGGGGCCAGAAGCCCCGCCGGGTCGTCAGGTTATTGAGCTGTCAGAACGCCGGTCAGGCGGATACGGCGTCGGCGGAAACGGAGCAGGCAGGGTTCTCAAGCCGCCGGATGGGATAGGGTGCAGCCGGGTTCCGCCACCGGGCAGGCGGTCAGGAACGGACAGCCAGCGTCTCTGTGCTAATCGTCGCCCTCCTCGTCGTCCTCGTCTTCTTCTTCCTCAAGGTCCATGTCGAGAGAGTCCAGAAAATCGGAGAAGGCGCTCAGGTTTTCGGGGTCGGGGGCGTCTCCACCCTCTGTCAGCTCGCGCGGCTCCTCGGCCTCCGCCTCGGCGGTGATCTCCTCCTCCGGCTCGATGGCGGCCCGGTCCATCACCGTCTCCTCGACGAAAATGGGGACCTTCAACCGCACACCCAGCGCAATGGCGTCGCTGGGCCGCGAGTCGACCTCGATGGTGCGGCCATTCGTGTTGACGAAAATCCGCGCGTAGAAGATGTCGTTGCGTAGATCGCTCACGACGATCTGCTCGACCTCGCCGCCCAGCTCAAGAATCACCGACTTGAGCAGGTCGTGGGTGAGCGGGCGCGTGACGGGAACGTTTTGCAGCTCGACGCGGATCGCTTCCGCCTCGAACGCGCCGATCCAGATCGGCAAATAGCGTTCCGAGTCAACGTCCTTGAGGACGACGACGCGATCCTGTGACATCAAGCTCACGCGGATGCTGTCGATTTCTACCTTTACCATATCCACTCCCGTCGCCCGGTTGCTGGCGGCAATGTGTCGTAACGGTTGGTCGGTGTTGCTGGTCTTGCAGATTATACCACAAGGCAGTTTCCGCGCATCACGCCGAGATGCCCCCGGATGGGGCCTGCCGGGGCCTAGAGAAACGCCGCCAGCGCGGTGTTGATGTCCGGCGCGACCCGTTTGACGATCCCCGCCAGCGCATCCCGTTTGACGCCTTCCGGCGCGATCCCCACCGCCTCAAACGCGATGCTCGCCCCTGCTTCACGCAGCAGCGCAACAGCGTTCCTCACCGCGTGAATACCGGACGGCGAATCCTCGAACACGGTGACGTGCGCGCCCTCCCCGATCAGCCCGTCGAGCGGCGGAACGAGTTCCCCGTTCTCCGCCAGCGCATACGCCGCCCGCAGCGCGGCGGCCTCCCCGCCCGACAGCGCCGCGCCGATGGCAGCCAGCGCCTGCACGGGCGACGGCTTGATGAAGCCGTCGACATACCTGCCGGTCTGCTCGGCCAGCCAGATCACGCGCCCCCCCGCGATCAGCGGCAGATCGCTCAGACCGACCATCTCGACGGCCATCTCAGCCTCCGGCGGATAGCCGCCCGGATCGGCGTCCGGCGCATCGACGGGCGGCAGGCTGGGTCGGGCCGTGTAGATCACCGCGCGGAACGCCCCTTCCGCGACCCCGGCCAGCAGGCGCTCGGCCATCTCGCCGTCCAGCAGCGGCCTGTCGTAAGCCAGCAGCGCGCTCTCCGCCTCGAAGCGGGCGGGCAGGCCGTAGGTCTGCTCGTAGCGCTCGCTGCCCAGCACGTAGTGCTGGAAAACGCGCGTCGTCGGCGAGGCGGGCGTATAATTCTCGGTCAGCAGCTCGGCCATCAGCGGATGGGCGGCCTCGACGCTGTGCGCGCGCAGGTGATTGAGGACAACCTCCGCCGGGCGCGCGCCATCCCCCAGCGCATCCCGCACGGCATCCACGAGGGACGCCGTCGCCGGACGGCTCAAGCTCAGACCGGCTGTCCGCACAGCGCCGAGCACCGCATCGACCCCATCCTGCGCGAGGTCAGGGCGCTGCTCGACGGCCTCGGCCAGCACCGTGCCGATCCACAGCGGCATCATCTCGAACTCGCTCGTGACGCCCGCCGCCTCCATCAGCTCGATCTCCCCGTTCGTCAGTTCGAACGACGGCTGGCCCAGCGCCCGCATGAAGCGATCCGCCGTCTGCCGGGTCGCCTCCCGGTAGCCGAGCGGATTGACGAGCACGTTGTCAACGTCGAGCAGCAGCAGGGTGGTAGGGGGCATGGTTCTCTCCGGGCGTGAGGCGCATCAAACCGGGACAAGGGTCACGCCGGGTGACGCCTTGCCCCGATCGGCGCATGTTGCAGTGTTATTCGACGGCGCCCATGTGCAGGAACAGCGCGACGATCAGCAGCAGTTCGGCCAGCTTGGCGACGATCGCCGCCGGGCCGAATGAGAAGCCGTTGAAGACGAAGTATAGCACGAATGTCACCGCCGTGTAGAGGATGAACAGCCAGTGGGTCAGAGCGGGCTGCGTCGAGAAGAACGGGAACCCGCGCACGAGCAGCGCGGCCAGCAGGCCGAGGTAGCCCAGCCCGTTTAGCACGAAGATGTACGACATCGCACCCATGCTAAACTGGGGGTTGGCGATGCCCGAAATGCCGAGAAACAGATGCACCAGCGCAGTGATAATCGTCAGGATCGCAATAACCCATCGCAGCATCGACCGTGTCATTTTGTCACCTCTCCCCCTGAGCGTCCGAATCCCGCTGTGGCCCGAAATTAGCGCAGCGGGGCGCTTTTGATTATAGCAGCCCGGCGGACAGATTCACTGTATGCGTCTGAGACGCAGCGCGGCCTCCCCTGCGCGCGCAGGGGAGGCCGCCCATAGCCTCAGCTTATCAGGGTGAAAGGCGCTCAGATGCCGGTGAGCGCTGCGAATTTTTCGCTGGACTCCGCCTCAACCCGATCGTGGATGCTCTCGCCGTGCGCATCCATCGTCACGACCAGCGGGAAATCCTCCACGCGGATCACCCACATCGCCTCCGGCACGCCGAACTCCAGCTTATGCACGTCGACGACCTCTTTGACGGCCTGCGCGATCAGCGTGGCCGCGCCGCCGATAGCGTGCAGATAGGCCGCGCCGTGCTCCTCGCAGGCGGCCAGCGTGTTGCCCGCCATGCCGCCCTTGCCGATCACGCCGCGCAGCCCGAAGTGCTCGATGACCTCCGGCTGGTACACCTCCTCGCGGATGCTCGTCGTCGGCCCGGCAGCGACGAAGCGGTACGATCCATCCTCATCCTGCGCGACGACCGGGCCGCAGTGGTAGATCACGCCCCCGCCGAGCAGCTCCTTGAGCGTCTCGTACAGGTCGGCGTCCTCCGGCGCGACCTCGTCCGCGCGGATATAGTGCTCGACGAGGAACTTGTGCGCCGCGTCGCGCCCGGTGACGATCACGCCGTTGAGGCTGACCGTGTCGCCGACGTGCAGCGCGCGGATCGCCTCCTCAGAGATGGGCGTCGTCAGTTTATGATGCATAATCCACCTCCCCGCCGGGCTGAACGTCCATCCGGGCGCGGCGGTTCGCCCAGCACATGTAGGCAATCGATACGAAGTATGACGCGGGCAGCCGGTGCTGCTGGCCGACCTTCACGCCGAGCACCGTCGTCTGGCCGCCGAAGCCCATCGGCCCGATGCCGAGCGCGTTCGCCTGCCCGTAGAGCGTTTCCTCCAGTTCGGCGAGTTCGGGTTCCGGGTTCTCATCCGCCAGCGGGCGGAGAAGCTGCTCCTTCGCCTTCACGTAGGACGATCCCCGGTCGCCGCCGATGGCGACGCCCAGCACGCCCGGCGCGCAGCCCTTGCCCTGTGCCTGGTAGACCGAGTCGAGCACGACCTTGCGCACGCCGTCGAGGTCGCGCCCGGCCTTCAGCCGGGAGTCGGGCAGCTTGTACTGCGCGGAGACGTTCTCGCAGCCGCCGCCCTTGAGCAGCAGATCCACGCGGATGTGCGGCTCGTCCCACTCGCGGAAGTGCACGGTCGGGTAGTCGACGCCCGTGTTATCGCCGCTGTTTTTCCCGGTCAGCGGATCGACCGCGTTGGGTCGCAGATAAGACCTCTGCGTGGCGATGCGCGCCGCATCCCGAATCTGCGCCGCGAGCCGCCGGGTGGATGCGCCCACCGGGTAGTGGACGGTGAAGATCGGCGTGCCCGTGTCCTGACAGATGGGCGTCGACGCCTCACGCGCCATCGCGACGTTCCCGATGATCGTGTCGAGCGCGCCCGCCGCCGCCGAGCCTTCCGCCTCGCGGCCCTTCGCGGTGCGCAGCGCGCCCTCCATGTCGGGCGGCAGGTCGGTCGCCGCCCGCCGGATCAACTCGACAAAAGCGTCGGTTAAATCAAGCTCGTTGAAGTCCGCCATAGATGGCTTTCCTTTCTCCATTCGTCCATTGATATCCGCGCCACGCGCAGATATGGAATCCCTAAAATTTTGGTCGAGCTTTTTAAAAGCTCGCGGGGGTGCGGGGGGGGTACCCCCCCACCAAACACGCGCGC
>CAZWUX010000075.1:0-6946 GCA_964637665.1 uncultured Anaerolineae bacterium | reverse complement strand
TTTCCCCCCCCCCCCCCCCAATTTTTGCAACACAAAATTTGTCGGTCTTTATTTAAAACGGGGGGGGGGGGGGGGGGGCCCCCCCCCCCCCACCTCTCCCGCGCTCCTTCTCTTCTCTGACTTATGGAACCATCGCCGCCGCAGCCGGGTTGAAGCTCAGTATGGTGATCGTCCCGTACACGAACGCCACGAGCGTGACCGCGACGCCCAGCAGGGCCAACGCCCGCCTGTAGCGGGCGATGCCCTCCACGTCGACGAACACGTCATACGCGCCCAGCACGGCATGGACCAGCACGGTGAGCAGGAAGGCGATGTCGATGACCTTCCAGATCGGGTTGGCTAAACGGTCGAGCACGCGGGTGAAGTCGAGATGCCCCGGCGGGTAGTGGACGACGACCATGTGCAGCGTCATGAACACGAGCAGCGCAACGGCGGTGTATCGTTGAATACGAAAGGTCTGCATCGCCTCACCCTCCGATGTTCAGCGCGTAGAGCAGCATCGGCACGCCGCCGACGATGGTCAGCAGGGCGGACGTGACGAACGCCGCGTAGAACATGCTCTTGCGCCGGTCGGTGACCTTGAACCAGTTGACGATCAGCAGCCGGATTCCGTCGAAACCGTGATAGATGACCGCCGCCAGCAGGAAAATCTCCAGAATGTGCATCACCGGGGAGCCGAACGCCTCCATGCGGCGGTTGAAGGCCGGTCCGCCCTGGTTGGCCGCGCCGATCACCCAGATATGCACGAACAGGTACAGCGTCAACACCAGCCCGGTGAAGCGCCTCAGCGCGAAGCTGATGAAGCCGGTGGTTTTATACATGGGCTGCCTCCTTCGGTGGGATGGGTTGATCGAGCGTACCCTGCCGCTCCCGGCGCGCCTCCTCGAACGCCAGCCGCCGCCCGACGAGGCTGCGCAGCGTCTCGATGGCATACGTCGGGTCGAGGTGCTTGGGGCAGGCGTCGATGCAGTTGAAGATCGTGTGGCAGCGGAACACGCCGTCGGCCCCGTCAACGTCGGCCAGCCGCTCGCCGGGCGCGCTGTCGCGCGGATCGAGCACGCGCAGGAACGCCTTGAGCAGCGCGTGCGGGCCGATGTACTGCTTGTTCAGCCCCACGATGGTGCAGGCCGAGTAGCAGGCCCCGCACATGATGCACTTCTCGGCGTCGTGCAGCGCCGCGACCTCCTCCGGGCTGACCCGGAACTCCCCTTCCGGCGCGTTGGGCGGCGGGATGAGCCAGGGTTTGACCCGCCGGTACTGCTCCCAGAACGAGGAGCGGTCGACGACGAGGTCTTTGATGATCGGCAGGTAGGGCAGGGGCCGGATCGTGATGCGTCCCCGCCCGTCGAGGTGATCTTTGAGCGGCGTCTCGCAGACGAGCCGGTTGTGCCCGTTGACGTTCATCGCGCAGCTTCCGCAGATGCCGTGCCGGCACGAGCGCCGGAACGTCAGGCTGCCGTCCTGCTGAGTTTTGATCGCGTGCAGCGCGTCGAGAATCGTCATGCCGCGCGTCATCTCGATGCGAAATTCTTGCCAGTGTGGTTTCCGGTCGGCGTCGGGGTTGAAGCGCTGGATGCGCACAACCGCCGCCCGCCGCGCACCATTGTCAGACATCGCGTATGGTTCCTCCGGTTAGTATTTCCGCTCCTGCGGCGGGTAGCGTTCCCAGTCGATATTCACCGGCCTGTAACTCAGGCGCGGCGCGCCGTCGGCGTCCTGATGGACCAGCGTGTGCTTCAGCCAGTTCTCGTCGTCGCGCTTCGGGTAATCGGTGCGGAAGTGCGCGCCCCGGCTCTCCGTCCGGTCGAGCGCGGCGAGCGCGATCAGCTCGCTGAACGTGAGCAGGTTCTCGGTTTCGAGCGCGGCGACCAGCGCCGTGTTGAAGCGCGAGGATTTATCGTCGACCTTCGCGCGCTCGAACTGCGTCTGGAGGTCGCGAATCGTGCCCAGCGCCGAATCCAGCCGCGTCTCATCGCGGTAGATGCCGACCTGATCGGTCATCGTCCGCTTGAGCGTCTGCGCCAGTGCCTCGACGTTCTCCGTGCCCTCGCGGTCGAGCATCCCCCGGATGCGCTCGCGCTGGCGCGTCGCCGGATCGCCCGTCACGGGCTGGAGCGCCGCGCCGCCCTTCACGTATTCCGCGATGGCCCGCCCGGCCCGCCGCCCGAAGACCGACGCTTCCAGCAGCGAGTTCGTGCCGAGCCGGTTCGCGCCGTGAACGGATACACAGGCGCATTCTCCTGCCGCGAAAAGGCCGTCTATCAGCGCGCCGCTCGCATCCGCCAGCACGCGCCCATCGTTGTCGGTCGGGATGCCGCCCATGCTGTAGTGTGCGGTCGGCTGGATGGGAGCCGGTTCGTCGATGATGTCCACCCCCGCGAAGTTGAGCGCGATCTCCCGCACCTGCGGCAGCCGCTCGCAGATTTTCTCGCGCCCCAGGTGCCGCATGTCGAGGTACAGCCCCTTGCCGTCCGGCCCGATCCCGCGCCCCTCGTCGATCTCGGTCTGCTCCGACCGGCTCACGAGGTCACGCGGGGCCAGTTCCATACGGTCAGGCGCGTATTTCTCCATGAAGCGCTCACCCGCGCTGTTGGTCAGGTAGCCGCCTTCGCCCCGGCAGGCCTCGCTCATCAGGATTCCGTGTCCATATACGCCCGTCGGGTGGAACTGCACGAACTCCATGTCCATCAGCGGCACGCCCGCCTTGTAGGCGATGGCGACGCCGTCCCCGGTGTTGGCGTAAGCGTTCGACGTGATCTGCCACGCCCGCCCGTAGCCGCCCGTTGCGAACATGACGGCTTTGGCGCGCAGCGTGGCGATCTGCCCGGTCAGCACCTCCATCGCGACGATGCCCCGGCAGACGTTCTCCTCAACCAGCAGGTCGAGCGCGACCCATTCCTCATAGAAGCGCACACCCTGCCGGAGCGCCTGTTCGTGGATTGTGTGCAGCAAGACGTGCCCGGTGAAGTCGGCGGCGTAGTTGGCGCGCGGCGCGCTGTGCCCGCCGAAACGCCGCTGCGCGATGCGACCGTCCGGCGTGCGGCTGAAGACGCATCCCATGTGCTCGTAGTCGATGATGATCCCCGGCGCTTCGGACACCATGAGCCAGATGGCGTCCTGATCGCCCAGCCAGTCGGAGCCTTTGATCGTATCGAACATGTGCAGATCGAGGCTGTCGACCGGCTCATCGCCGGGCGGGATTTGCTCCAGCGGTCCGCGCGGCCCGGTGCCCGCTACGGGGCGGACGTTATTCAGCGCGGCGGCGATCCCACCCTGCGCCGCGCCGCTGTGCGACCGCAGCGGGTGGATCTTCGAGATCACAGCCACGTCGGGCACGCCCTCCCGGCTGGCGGCCAGCGCCGCCCAGGAGCCAGCCAGCCCCGCGCCGATGATCACAACGTCGTGGGTAATGGTTTCAGGTTCCACAGGAACTCCTTCCCGGTGTGGGAAATGAAGAAGGCCGTCATAAAGGCGAGGAAGCTGGGGCCGAGGTGTGGTGTGGAGGATAACGGCCTGACTCCATTGTAAGGGAAGATGCCCCGGCGGCGTGCCCGACATTCCTCAGCAATTGCGCGGAGATTCATCACTCCATTTGGATGAAGTGTGAACCAAACCTGTAGTGCGTTCGCGTTCATACATTGACCGACTAGAACAAATGTGCTATCATAGGGGATGGAAACGGCGCGCGGAATTGGCCGTTTATTGTTCTTACCGGCCTGCTGGCCGGATAGTACATCGGGGGTATTTGATGGAGCCGACGATCATTAAAAAGCCTGCGTTCCGGGTCGTCGGGATGCAGCACCGGGGAACCTTCTCCGGCGGCGAGCTGCCCGCATTGTGGCAGAAGTTCGGCGAGCGGATGGGCGAGGTCGAGGGCGTGGCGGATGGCGAATACGCCTACGGCCTGACGACCGATATGGACATGGAGACGCGCGAGATCGAGTACATGGCCGGGATGGCCGTCGAGCGCACGGCGAGCGTGCCGGAGGGCATGGGCAGCGTCGAGGTGCCGGAGCAAACCTACGCGACCTTCACCTGCACGCTGCCCACCCTGCAAACGGCCTACGAGACGTTTTACGGCGAGTGGCTGCCGACCTCCGGCTACAAGCGCGCCTACGGCCCGGAGCTTGAGCTTTACGGCGAGGATTTCGACCCACAGGACGAGACGAGCCAGCAGATGGAAATCTGCGTCCCCATCGTTCCGGCCTGACGGTTGCCCGATCCTGCTGATGCGCCCGGCCCCGCGCCGGGCGTTTCTTTTTTGGATATGTTTTCTTTCACAAGTTTCACACAATCGTGTGCCATAATCCGTTCACGGAGCATAATCCGTCTACAGACCGTCTTCCCGGCGCGGCGCGCCACTCAGGGATGCGCACTCCGGTAGGATGCCGTACACTGAGCGAGACTGGCTTTACTGTGAGAAGGATACACGATGGCGCATAAAATCCTCGTCGTCGACGACGAGCCGAATCTGGTCGACACCGTGCGGGCCTATCTGGAGGATTCCGGCTACACGGTCGTGACGGCCCGCACCGGGCGCGAGGCGCTGTTCGCCAACCGCCACGAGCACCCCGACCTGATCGTGATGGACCTCATGATGCCGGAACTCGACGGATGGGAGGCCACCCGCCTGATCCGCCGCGAGAGCAGCGTGCCGATCATCATGCTCACCGCTCGCGTCGAGGACGCGGACAAGATCGCCGGGCTTGAGCTTGGCGCGGACGACTACGTGCCGAAGCCCTTCAACCCCCGCGAGCTGGTGGCGCGCGTCCGGGCCGTGCTGCGCCGCACGCAGGGCGAGCTGTCCGGCGAGAGCGACGTGCTGCGCGTCGGCGGGCTGGAACTCAACCGCACCTCCTACCGCGCGACGCTGAATGATCAGCCCCTCGACCTCACCCCCAGCGAGTTCGACCTGCTCGCCGCGCTGATGAGCCAGCCGGGGCGTGTCTTCACTCGCATGGAGCTTCTCGACCACGTTCAGGGCGAGGCGTACGCCGCCTACGAGCGCACCATCGACGTGCATGTGAAGAATCTGCGGGCCAAGATCGAGGATGACCCGCGCAACCCGCAGTACATCGAAACCGTGTACGGCGTCGGTTACCGGATGGCGCGCCACGATGCGTAAATTATGGGTGCGCCTCACCGTAGCTTTTTTGCTCGTCGCCGCCGTCGCGCTGGGCGTCGTCGGCGTCGTGATGAGCCGCGCGGTCGAGACGGGGTTCCGCCGCTACATCGTCAGCGACGCCACCGAGCAGATCGTCGCGCTGCTGGAGCTGTCCTACGCACGCAACGGGTCATGGGCGGGCGTCGAGGAGGCGGTCGATCTACGGGCCGGGCGCGGTTCGGGGGCAGGGCAGGGGCAAGGACAGGGACAGGGGCCCGGAGCAGGCCGCCCGCACGTCACCCTCTACGACGCAGCGGGTAACTACGTCACCGGCAACGCGCCGGATCGCGCCGACCAACCCGCCGATCCCGCCGACCTGCGGCGCGCGCTGCCCATCACCTACGAGGGAGAGACGGTCGGCTGGCTGCTCGTCGATCAACCGGGGCAGGCCGTGCTCAACGCGGCGGCCTCGACCTTCCTGCGGAGGATACGCCGCACGCTGATCGTCGCCGCGCTCATTGCGGGCGGGGTGGCCCTGCTGCTGGGCGTGTGGATCAGCCGGGTGCTCGTCCGCCCGCTCCGCCGCCTGACCGAGGCCGCCGGGGCCGTCGCGCGCGGGGAGCTTGGCCGCGAGGCCCACGTGGGCGGCACCACCGCCGAGGTCACCGCGCTGGCCGATTCGTTCAACAGCATGTCGCGCGCGCTGGCCGAGGCGGAGGCGCAGCGCAGCCGCCTCACGGCGGACGTGGCCCACGAGCTTCGCACGCCCATCAGCGTGATGCGCGGTCAGCTTCAGGCCATGCTCGACGGCGTCTACCCCACCGACGCCGCCCACGTGGCCGTCGTCTACGAGCAAACCCTGCACCTCACCCGGCTCGTCGACGATCTGCACACGCTGACCCGCGCCGAATCCGGCCACCTGCCGCTGGAGATGCAGCCCGTCGACCCCGCATCGCTGGCGAAGCGCGCGGCGGCGCTGTTCGAGCCGCTGGCCGCCGACGCCGGGCTGACGCTCGCGCTCGACGCGCCAGATGCGCTGCCCAAAATCCGGGCGGACTCCGACCGCCTGCATCAGGTGCTCGCCAATCTGCTGTCGAACGCGCTGCGCCACACGTCGCCCGGCGGGGCGATCCGGCTGGCGGTGGGGGGGGCTGGCGGGAACGTGCGCTTCACGGTGACGAACAGCGGGCGCACCCTCACCCCGGAGCAGGCCGAGCGCGTCTTCGAGCGCTTCTGGCGGGCGGACGCCGCGCGCCAGCGCGACGGCGGCGGCGCGGGGCTGGGGCTTGCCATCGCCCGGCAGATCGTGGAGATGCACGGCGGGCGCATCCGCGTGGAGCTTGGCGACGACGAGACGCGCTTCGTGTTCGACGTTCCGGTGATGGGGAATTAACCGCTCAACCGCCAGCGCGGGGGAATCGCCGCCTGCGACGGTCGGCAGGCCGAGCTTGCGATGCGCTCCCCGGCCCCGTCGATGTACCTCAACACACGACTGTCTGGCAACACTGGGGGATCGCGTGAGAAGAGCATTGGAGTAAAAGTGGTAGTAGTGAGGTTGTTCTAAGACTGAAAAAGTTCCACCTCCGAGATGGAATTTATCATTTTGTAACTCCCTACTGCGTCATTCTAACCAAGGCATGAGCGTGGCGTTTAGGTACTCTAGATCTCATTCTTTACAGAACGATTTTTTCGATATACTTCAATTATTCAACTTATTCGGATCGATAGCACCCAAAAACTCAATTAAAAGGTAAGTCCCTCGAAAAAGTAATTGTTTCAGCGTTTCTCTGCTCGCTTCAGGTTGTTCTTTTGCAGTTGAAGATAGTAAATCGTGCAGTTGAC
>CAZWUX010000074.1:0-14875 GCA_964637665.1 uncultured Anaerolineae bacterium | reverse complement strand
GTGGTGATGTATCTGGGCAAGATCGCGGAGATGACGGATCGCGAGACGCTCTACCGCGAGCCGCTGCACCCGTACACGCAGGCCCTTCTTTCCGCCGTGCCGGTGGCCGACCCGAAAAAAGAGCGCCAGCGCGAGCAGATCATCCTTGAGGGCGACATCCCCAGCCCGGCCAACCCGCCGCAGGGCTGCAATTTCAACACGCGCTGCCCGGCGGCCTTCGACCGCTGCTTCGTGGAGGACCCCGAACTGCGCGAGGTGGCCCTCGGCCACTGGTGCGCCTGTCACCTCGTTGAAGAACAGGCCTAGCAGGGATTTCACAACCGGACATGCAAACCGACAACCACCTGAACACTGCCCGGCTGCCAGCCGGGATCGGGCTGATCTCGCTGGCCGGGCTGCTGCTTGAGATCAGCCTGACGCGCCTGTTCTCTGTGCTGTTCTACCCCCCGGCGGTGTTCAGCATCCTCTCGCTGGCGATCCTCGGCATCGGGCTGGGGGCCGCCGCTGCCACGCTGTCCGATGGCCTGCGCCGCGCGGAGCGCGTCCCGCTCTATCTGGGGCTGGGTGGCCTCAGCGCGGCCCTGATCGCGCTGGCGGTGAGCGCCCCCTCACTGCACCGGGCGCTGTTCGTTCTGGCGGCCCTGCCGTATTTCGCGGTGGGCCTGTCGCTGACGGCGCTGTTCGCCGCCGCCCCGGCGGACAGTCCGCGCCTCTACCGGGCCGACCTGATCGGCGCAGGCGCAGGGGCGGTGCTCGCGATCCCGGTGCTGAACGCGCTCGGCGGGCTGAACGGCGTGCTGGCGGCGGGCGCGCTGCTGGCGATTGCCGGGCTGCTGCTGCCCGCCGTGAGGACATCGGCAGCCGGGCTGTTGTTGACCGGGATCGCCGCCCTCATCCTGATCGGCAACGGCGCGTTCGGCTGGCTCGACGTGCCGCTGCGCGACCTGCCGACGGACAAGCCAGTGTCGGAAACGCTGGCGAACCCCGGCAGCGCGGTCATCGACAGTCAGTGGGATGCGTTCGCCCGCACCGATCTGATCGATCCGGGCGACGGCGGCCCCTACCGCCTGTACATGGACGGCGCAGCCGGGTCGATCATGCCCCCGGCGCAGAACAACGAATTTCTGTGGGAGGACATCGGCCTGTTCCCCTTTGCCACCGCGAGGCCGGAGCGCGTGTTCATCGTCGGGCCGGGGGGCGGGCTGGACGTGTGGTTCGCCCTTCAGGGTGGGGCGAGCGAGGTCACGGCGGTCGAGGTCAACCCGGCCAGCGTGGCGATGGTGCGCGATCACGCCGCCTACAACGGCGATCTGTACGATCAGCCCGGCGTGCAGGTGGTCGTCGGCGAGGGGCGCAGCGCCCTGCGCCGGAGCGACGCGCAGGTCAACATGATCTTCCTGTCGCAGGTCGTCACGCTGGCGGCGGAGCGGGGCGGCTACGCGCTGGTCGAGAACACCGCCTACACCGTCGAGGCGTTCGACGATTACCTGTCCCACCTGACGCCCGGCGGCCAGCTCGTCGTCAAGCTGTACGACGAGCCGACGCTGACCCGCGCCGTGTCGACCGCGCTGGAGGCGTTCAACCGGCGCGGCCTGTCCGATCAGGAGGCGCTGGGGCATCTCATCATCCTGCTCGACGCGCGCGCCGATCCCCCGGTGCCGCTGCTCATGATCGGGAACGCCGCTTATTCTCCGCAGGAAGCGCTGGCCGTCGGGCAGACCGCGCAGGGGCTTGATTTCCAACCGCTGCTGCTGCCGGGGCTGGTCGCGTCACCGCCGCTGGACGAGGTCGCATCGGGGGCCGCCACGTTCGACGAGGTGATCGCGCCGCTGGAGGACGACTTCTCGCCCACCACCGACGATCGCCCCTTCTTCTACCAGTTCGAGCGCGGCATCCCGCGCGCGCTGCGGCCCCTGTTCTACGGCGCGGCGGCGGTCCTGCTGGCGGGCGTCGCCCTGCTGGTGGCTGGTCCCGTGCGGCTGGGACCGGGCCGCTGGCGCTGGTCGCCGCTCTATTTCGCCGGGCTGGGGCTGGGCTTCATCATGGTCGAGATCGCCGTCATCCAGCAGATGCGGCTGTTCCTCGGCCACCCGACGCTCGCCATCACGACGGTGCTGGCCGTGCTGCTGGTCGGAGGCGGGATTGGCAGCGGGATTGCGGGCCGCCTCTGGCCGGAGGATCGCCCCTCACTGATACTCTGGCCCGCCGCCGGGGTCGTCCTGATGCTGGTGATCTGGGCGCTCGTGTGGCCCGGCCTCAGTCAGAATCTGGAAACAGGGCACCCGGCGGCGCGGGTCGGGGTGGCGGCGATCGGCCTTGCGCCGCTGGGCATCCTGCTTGGGATGCCCTTTCCGCTGGGGCTGCGGGCCATCGCGCATGTGGGTCGCCGTGCCGTCGCCGCCGCGTGGGCGGTCAACGGGGTCACGTCCGTGATCGGCTCGATCTTCGCTTCCGTGCTGGCGATCCGGGCCGGGTTCACGGCGGTGCTGGCGGCGGGCGGCATCGCGTATATGATCGTGGCAGGTACGGCCTTTCTCCTTCGATCCGGAAAACGGAAGACATAATGCTGAAAGTCAACGCGGCACGCCTGCTCGATGACCTGACCTCGCTCGCACAGATCGGCAAAACGGCGGAAGGCGGGGTCCACCGCCCGGCGCTCTCGGCGGCGGACGCCGAAGGCCGCGAGTGGTTCCGCAAGCGGGCCGCCGACGCCGGATTCGATCCGCACGAGGACGGCGCGGGCAACCTGTCGGTGGTGCTGCCCTGCGCGGATCAGGGCGCGCGGACCTTGCTGATCGGCTCGCACCTCGACACCGTGCCCAACGGCGGGCGGTACGACGGCGCGCTGGGTACACTGGCCGCGCTGGAGACGGTCAGGACGCTGCGCGAGGCGGGAGTCGATCTGCCGTTCCACCTCGAAGCCATCGCGTTCACGGACGAGGAGGGCACGCACCTCGGCCTGATGGGCAGCCGGGCGCTGGTTGGAGGGCTGACCCGTGAGGGCCTCGCCGCGCCACGCGGCGGGGGCCGTGCGTTTGAGGAGGGCATGGCCCGGCTGGGCCTGACGTATGACGGCATCCTCGGCGCGCGGCGCGATCCCGCATCGCTGGCGGGCTACATCGAGCTTCACATCGAGCAGGGCACCCGGCTAGAGCGCGCCGGGATCGACATCGGCGTGGTGACCTCCATCGTCGGCATCCGCTCGTTCTGGCTGCATTTCGCCGGGCAGGCGGCCCACGCGGGCACGATGCCGATGGCGGATCGGGCCGACGCGCTGTGGGGCGCGGCGTCGTTCGTCATGCAGGCCCGGCGGCTCGTGATGGAGGACTTCCACCCCGGCGTGGTCAACTGCGGGGAGATCGCGCTCGAACCGGGTGCGTTCAACATCGTGCCCGGCGATGTCCGGCTGGCGCTGGAGTTCCGGCACAGCTCGGAGGCCCTGCTGGACGACATGCAGGCGGCCCTGCTGGCGCTGGCGGAGGAGGCCGCCCGGAAATATGGCCTCACCCTGACGGCCAGCGACATCGGCGGCGTGACTGCCGCGCCGATGTCCGAACAGGTCGTCACGGCCATCGAGCGGGCGGCGGATACGCTGGGGTTGTCGCACCAACGGTTGATCAGCTTCGCCGGGCATGACGCTCAGGCGCTCAGCGCCGTCACGCCTGCCGCCATGCTGTTCGTGCCATCCGTCGACGGAATCAGCCACCACCCACGCGAGTTCACGACCGACGCGGACGTGATCAACGGGGCGAACACGCTGCTGCACGCCGTGCTGGCGATGGACCAGGTCTGAGAGGTCGACCATGTATCAGTCTGTCCTCGACGAGATATACGACGAGGTCCAACCGCTCGTCGGGCAGGGACCTGTCGCCAGCTATATCCCCCGGCTGGCATCCGTGCCAGCCGATAAGTTCGGCATGGCGGTGCAGATGGTTGAGGGGTCCCTCTATCAGATCGGCGATGCCGGGGAGCGGTTCTCCATCCAGAGCATCTCGAAGATATTCGTGTTTGCGCTCGCCCTGAAACACGCCGAGGACGCGATCTGGGAGCGCGTCGGGCGTGAGCCGTCGGGCAGACCGTTTAACTCGCTCGTGCAGCTTGAGTACGAGAACGGCGTCCCGCGCAACCCGTTCATTAACTCCGGGGCGTTTGTCGTGACGGACATCGTCATGTCGTTCACCGCCGACGCGAAGCGTTATCTGCTGGAATTTGTGAGGATGCTGGCGGGCAACCCCGATATTCAATACGACTATGAGGTAGCCCGGTCGGAGGCCGATCACGGACATCGCAACGCGGCCCTCGCCAACTTCCTGAAATGCTACGGCAACCTGCGCTGCGAGGTGGCGAGCGTCTTAGATGCCTACTTCACTCACTGCTCGCTGGCGATGAGTTGTGTGGACCTCGCCCGCGCGAGCCTGTTTCTGGCAAACGGCGGGCGTATACCTCAGCATGACGATCCGATCATCAGCCCGGAGCAGGCGAAAGGCGTCAACGCCCTGTTGATGACCTGCGGGACCTACGACGAGGCCGGGGACTTTGCCTACCGGGTCGGGCTGCCCGGTAAAAGCGGCGTCGGCGGGGGGATCGTCGCCATCGTGCCCGGCCATGCGTCGGTGGTGGTCTGGTCGCCCGGCCTGACGCCGGGCGGAAACTCGCTCGCCGGTATCCGCGCGCTGGAGCTTTTCGCGTCCCTGACGGGGCACTCGCTCTTCTAGAGCATTCCGTCTTGCCGGGACGCATTGCCCGTGCGAGCCTTGACAGGACGCCGAGAGTGTGATACCTTTCCACACAACAACTGAAGACATGAAAAGACACCGAACCGGAAGAGTACACATCCCGGCGGCGTTTAGAGAGCCGTTCCCGCCGAAAGCGGCGGTACTGTGAGAACGGTACGTGCGCGGATGTCGAATGGGCCGGGGAGTCGCGAGGCGAACGGATAGTATCATCCTTTGGATGATTACCCTTACTAGCCGAGCCGGAAACGCCACCGTTATCAGGGCGCGGAGTATCGGCCATACGGCCCGTACTTGTTGAGTGAGGCTGGCTTCTCGAACCCGCGTGCATCACGCCGGGTTTTTTTGTTTTTGAGAGGCCGCCCTGCCGCCGTCCGGCGGTGGGGGCAGCCTTAAGCAAGGTGGCACCACGGGAAACCCTTCTCGTCCTTGAGCGACGGGAGGGGCTTTTTTGTTACCAGGAGGGGGAGTGATGGCAGCGACACGCACGATGGACTATCTCGACGTGAAGCCGGGCCGGGCGGAGGTGCGCGCCCTGTTCGAGCGGGGCAACCTCGTCCCGGTCTACCGGACCCTGCTGGCCGACCTCGAAACGCCGGTATCCGTGTACCTCAAGCTGGCGAAGGCCAGCTCGGCATCGTTTTTGCTGGAAAGCGTCGAGGGCGGCGAGCAGATCGGGCGTTATTCGTTTCTGGGCGTCGATCCGCGCGGGCTGATCGCCGTGCAGGACGGCGCGGTGACGCGGGCGCTCGACGGCGTCACGGAGACGCGCCCGCTCGCGCCGGGCGAGGACCCGCTCTCGGCGGTGAAGGAGGAACTCGACCGCGTGCAGCCCGTGCCGGTGGAGGGGCTGCCGCGCTTCGTGGGCGGGGCGGTGGGCTATCTAGGCTACGACGTGGTCCGCTACTTCGAGGACCTGCCAGACACGGCGGCCAACGAGCACGGCCTGCCCGACGCGGCGTTCTTCATCGCGGACACGCTCGTCATCTTCGACCACGTCAAGCACCAGCTCATCATTCTGGCGAACGCCCACAACACCGGCGACCCCGACGCGGCCTACGACGACGCGCTGGCCCGCATCGACCGGGTGGTGGCGGCGCTGCGCACGCCGGTTCCTCCGCCCCTTGCGGCGGATCGCCCGCTGGACGACGACCTGACTTCGAACATGAGCCGCGAGCGGTTCGAGGCCAACGTCCGCCGGGCGAAGGAGTACATCACCGCCGGGGATGCGTTTCAGATCGTGCTGTCGCAGCGCTTCAGCCGCCGGACCAGCGCCCCGCCGCTGGCCATTTACCGGGCGCTGCGCATGTTGAACCCGTCGCCGTACATGTTCTTTCTGCGCTTCAGTGAGGATTTCAGCATCGTCGGCGCGTCGCCGGAGATGATGGTGCGGCTGGAGGACGGCGTCGCGACGATGCACCCCATCGCCGGGACGCGCCCGCGCGGGGCCGACGAGGCGGCGGATCAACGGCTGGCGGCGGAACTGCTGGCCGACCCGAAGGAGCGCGCCGAGCACGTCATGCTGGTCGATTTAGGGCGCAACGATCTGGGCCGGGTGTGCGACTACGGCACGGTCGAGGTCCCGGACATGATGTACGTCGAGCGCTACTCGCACGTCATGCACATCGTCAGCCGGGTGCAGGGGCGCATCAAGCCGGATATGGACGCCTTCGACCTGCTGCGCGCGACGTTCCCGGCGGGCACGCTGAGCGGCGCGCCGAAGGTCCGCGCGATGGAGATCATCGAGGAATTAGAAGGCACGCGGCGGGGGCCATACGGCGGCGCGGTGGGCTACTTCGGCTTCGACGGCTCGATGGACACCTGCATCACCATTCGCTCGCTGATCATGACGGGCGACACGGTCCACGTGCAGGCCGGGGCGGGCATCGTCGCGGACAGCGATCCGGCCCACGAATATGACGAGACGGTCAACAAGGCGCGCGCGCTGGCGGTCGCCATCCGCCGCGCCGAGGGTGGGTTTATCTAAAGGGGGATGGGATGATACTGGTCATCGACAACTACGACAGCTTTACCTACAACCTCGTCCAGCAGATGGGCGCGCTGGGGGCCGACCTGCACGTGGCGCGCAACGATCACATCACGCCGGACGAGATTCGGGCGATGGGGCCGAGCCACATCGTGATTTCGCCGGGGCCGGGCACGCCCGACGACGGCGGCGTGTCGCTGGACGTGATCCGGGAGATGGGCGCGTCGACGCCCATCCTCGGTGTGTGCCTCGGCCACCAGTGCATCGGGCAGGCTTACGGCGGAATCGTCACCGGGGCCGGGCGGCTGATGCACGGCAAGACGAGCCTGATCCACCACGACGGCGATCCGCTGTTCACGGGTGTGCCCGACCCGTTCGAGGCGACGCGCTACCACAGCCTGATCGTGCAGGAGCCGCTGCCCGACGCGCTGACCGTCACCGCCCGGACGGTGGAGGGCGAGGTCATGGCGCTGCGCCACCGGGAATATCCGGTCGTCGGCGTGCAGTTCCACCCGGAGAGCATCCTGACGGCTCACGGCCCGCGCATCTTGCAGAACTTTATGGAATCCGGCGGCGGGTATGCGGCGCAGCCCATGCCGCAGGCCGCCTCATCACTCATCGCGGGGGAAGCATCATGACGACGACAGACATCCAGCGCGCCATCGACGTGCTGAGCCGCTTCGGCCACCTTCAGGCCCACGAGGCCGAGAGCGTGATGAACCAGATCATGGCCGGGGAGGCGACCGAGGCGCAGATCGGCGCGTACCTGATGGCGCTGCGCATGAAGGGCGAGACGAAGGACGAGATCGCGGGCAGCGCCCGCGCGATGCGCGCCAACGCGGTCGGCGTGCCGACGAACGGCGATGGCAATCTGATCGACACCTGCGGCACGGGCGGCGACAAGTCCGGCACGTTCAACATCAGCACGACGGTGGCCTTCGTCGCGGCGGGGGCGGGGCTGCCCGTCGCCAAGCACGGCAACCGGGCGGCGACCAGCCAGTGCGGCAGCGCGGACGTGCTGGCCGAGCTGGGCGTCAACCTCGACCTGACGCCGGAGCAGGTCGGGGAGTGCATCGACGCGGTGGGCATCGGCTTCCTGTTCGCGCCAAAGCTGCATCCGGCGATGAAATACGCCATCGGGCCGCGCCGCCAGCTTGGCGTGCGGACCATCTTCAACATCCTCGGCCCGCTGACCAACCCGGCGGGCGCGCGGCGGCAGATCATGGGCGTCTTCGCGGCGGACCTGACGGACATGCTGGCCCACGAGCTGGGCGATCTGGGGGCGGAGTCGGCGATGGTTATGAACGGCTACGGCGGTCTCGACGAACTCACGACGACCGGGCCGAACACGGTCAGCCACTACCGGGACGGGGGCGTCGAGACCTACGAGCTGGATCCCATCGGCCTCGGCTTCGAGGGCGCGAACATCGCGGACCTGCTGGGCGGTGACGCGGCGACCAACGCCGCCATCCTGCGCGGCGTGCTGAATGGCGAGATTCGGGACGCGCGGCGCGATGTCGTGCTGCTGAACGCGGCGGCGGCGCTGATGGTGGGCGGGCTGGCGGATGACTTCCCCGGCGGCGCAGAACTCGCCCGGCAGGTGATCGACGACGGCGCGGCGCTGGCGAAGCTCGACGCGCTCATCAGCCGCTCGCAGGGGATGGCAGCATGACGGATCGCTTCGTCCACACGGATACCATCCTCGACCGGATTCTGGCGAACACGGTCCGCGAGGTAGGGGAGCGCAAAGCGCGCAGGCCGCTGGCGAAGATGGTCGAGGCGGCAGGCGCGGCCCCATCCCCGCGTGACATGATCGCCGCGCTGCGCCGCGACACCGTCGCGCTGATCGCGGAGATCAAGCGGGCCTCGCCCAGCAGGGGCGTGCTGAACGCCGCGCTCGACCCGGCGGCGCAGGCCGCGCTCTACGCCGCCAACGGCGCGGCGGCGGTGTCCGTTCTGACCGACGCGCGCTTCTTTCAGGGCTGCCTCGATGACCTGACGGCGGCCCGGAACGCGGTCGGCGTGCCCGTGCTGCGCAAGGATTTTCTAGTTGACCCCTATCAGGTCTACGAGGCGCGGGCGGCGGGCGCGGATGCCGTGCTGCTGATCACCGCCGCGCTGGCCGACGCTCAGTTGGCCGACCTTCACGCGCTGGCCGTCGAGCTGGGCATGACGCCGCTGGTCGAGGTCCACGACGAGGCGGAGCTGGAGCGCGCGCTGCGCGCCGGGCCGCGCCTGCTGGGCGTCAACAACCGCGATTTGCGCACGTTCGACGTGGACCTCAACACGGCGGCGCGGCTGATCGCGCTCGTGCCGGGCGGCGTCACGTTCGTGGCCGAGAGCGGGGTCAAGCAGGCCGCCGACGTGCGCCGCATGGGCGAACTGGGCGCGCACGCCGTGCTCGTCGGCGAGGCGCTTGTTCAGGCGGACGACACTGCCTCCCGCGTGCGCGCGTTCAGCGGCCAGCCGCGAGGCCCGGCATGAGCGTGGCGGTGAAGGTCTGCGGCGTGCGCACGTTCGAGGATGCGCTGGCGGCGGCGGAGGCCGGGGCGGGCCTGCTCGGCCTGAATTTCTACCCGCCCAGCCCGCGTTATGTCGATCCTGAGGATGCGCGCGCCCTGTGCGACAGGCTGCGCGCCGAGCTCGGCGCGGCCTGTCCGCTGCTGGTGGGCGTGTTCGTGAACGAAACGCCTGACCGTATCACGACGGTGATCGCGTCCACCGGCCTCGACCTCGCGCAGTTGAGCGGGGATGAGCCGCTTGAGACGCTGGCCGCGCTGCGCGGAACGGCGTTCAGGGCGCTGCGCCCCCGGAATGTGGACGAGGCCGCCGCACTGGCCGAGGCGCTCCGCCCCTACCTGCTCGACGACGAGCGCGCCCCGTCGGCCATCGTCGACGCCTACCACCCCGACCTCTATGGCGGGACGGGCGAGGCGGCCAGCGTCGAGATCGCGCGGGCGGTCGGGGAGCGCGTCCCGCGCCTGATGCTGGCGGGCGGTCTGACCCCCGAAAACGTGGCGGGCCGTGTGGAGAACGTCCAACCCTGGGGGGTCGACGTAGCCAGCGGCGTTGAAATGCCCGGCCAGCCGGGCCGGAAAGACCACACCCGCATCCGCCGCTTTACGGCGGCGGTGCGCGGCAAACCATAAAGGTTTGCTTGAAAGCAGAGAGGCAGCGATGACGGAATTCACCGAATATATCAAATCACACACAGCTGACGTGCCGGATGCGCGCGGCTACTTTGGCGAGTTCGGCGGGCGGTTCGTGCCGGAGACGCTGATGCCCGCGCTCGACGACCTGACAGCCGCCTATGAGGCCGCGCTGGCCGATCCCGAATTTCACCATGAGTTGGCCTATCTGCAATCGACCTATACCGGTCGCCCGACGCCCGTCACCCACGCCCGCCGCCTGTCCGAACACCTTGGCGGCGCGCAGATTTACCTCAAGCGCGAGGATTTAGCCCACAGCGGCGCGCACAAGATCAACAACGCGCTGGGGCAGGCGCTTCTCGCGCAGCGCATGGGCAAGCGGCGCATCATCGCGGAGACCGGCGCGGGCCAGCACGTCGCGACGGCCACCGCCGCCGCTCTGCTGGGGATGGAGTGCCACGTTTACATGGGCACGGTCGACATGGCCCGCCAGCAGCCGAACGTGTTCCGGATGCGGCTGCTCGGCGCGGAGGTCATCCCGGTGGAGAGCGGCAGCCGGACGCTCAAGGATGCCATCAACGAGGCCATCCGCGACTGGGTGACGAACGTCCGCACGACGTTCTACCTGCTCGGCTCGGCGCTGGGGCCGCACCCGTACCCGGTGATGGTGCGCGATTTCCAGAGCGTGATCGGCGTCGAGGCGCGGGCGCAGATCCTTGAGCAGGCCGGGCGGCTGCCCGATGCCTGCATCGCCTGCGTGGGCGGCGGCAGCAACGCCATCGGCCTGTTCCACGCCTTCCGCGACGACGCGGACGTGGAGTTTATCGGCGTCGAGGCGGGCGGGCGCGGCATCGCCAGCGGCGAGCACGCCGCGCGCTTCGCGGACCCCGCCATCAGCCGCCCCGGCGTGCTGCACGGCACGCGCTCGTACGTCATGCAGGACGCCGACGGCCAGATCATGGAGACGCACAGCATCTCCGCCGGGCTGGACTACCCCTCCGTCGGCCCGGAGCACGCCTACCTGCGCGGGCTGGAGCGCGCTGGCTACACCGTCGCGACCGACGACGAGGCGCTGAGCGCCTTCCAAACGCTGAGCCTGCTGGAGGGCATCATCCCTGCGCTGGAGAGCGCGCACGCCGTCGCGGAGGCCATCAAGCGCGCGCCGACCATGCCGAAAGATGCGATCCTGCTGGTGAACCTGTCAGGGCGCGGGGACAAAGACCTCGACACCGTGATTGCCGAATTAGAAAAACGGGGTGAGAGCATCCAATGACCGGGCATACGATGACGCAAAGCGGGATCGAATCCATCGCGGCCATGTTCGCACGGGCGCGCTCCGAGGGCAGGGCCGCCTTCCTGCCTTACTATCCGGTCGGCTACCCCGACTACGCCGCCTCGCTGGACGCGGTCGAGGCGATGGCCGGGGTGGGCGTGGACGGCTTCGAGATCGGGATGCCGTTCAGCGATCCGCTGGCCGACGGCCCAACCATCCAGGCGGCGACTCAGGTGGCGCTGAAGAACGGTATCACCGTGCGGCGCTGCCTCGACGCGGTGCGCGACCTGCGCGCGCGCGGGGTCGATCAGCCCCTGCTGCTGATGGGCTACCTCAACCCGCTGCTGGCCTACGGTCTGGACGCCTTCGCGCGCGACGCGAAGGCCGCCGGGGCCGACGGCTTCATCATCCCCGATCTGCCGCCCGACGAGGCGGCGGATTTTTCCGCCACCTGCCAGCGCGAAGGGCTGGCGCTGCCCTTCTTCCTCGCGCCCACCAGCCGCGCGGAGCGTATCGCGCTCGTCGGGGAGCGCGCCAGCGGCTTTATCTACATGGTCTCGCTCACCGGGGTAACGGGCGCGCGCTCGGCGCTGCCCGCCGACCTCGCCGCCTTCATCGAGCGGGTGCGAAGCCAGACCGATCAGCCGCTCGTGCTGGGCTTCGGGATCAGTACCCCGGATCACGTCAGGGTGATTAACCGCTCGGTCGACGGATTCATCGTGGGCAGCGCGCTTGTCAGGGCCGGGGGCACCGGCGTCGATGCGGTAAAGAGCCTCGCCGCGAGCCTGCGGGCGGCAGTCGAGACGGATTCGCCGTAAATCAACCGCCCGCTCCGATCAGACTCTCCACGATGGCCGGGTCGAGGTCGGCCAGCGAGTCGACGACGATGTCCGCCGCCCGGAGGGCCTCCGCAGGGCGGGTGGTCGTCACGGCGATGCAGGCCATCCCCGCCCGTTTGGCCGCTTCAACGCCCGCCACCGCGTCCTCGATGACCAGGCAGCGGTCGGGTGGCAGGCCCATCTCCTGCGCCGCGCGGAGAAACACGTCGGGCGCGGGTTTGCCCCGCATCTGGACGGACGAGACGACCGCGTCGAAGTAAGGGTACATGCCCAGCGCATCCAGCATCGCGTCGATGTTGGCCTGCGGCGCGGATGAGGCGAGCGCCTGCCGCATCCCCTTCTCTCGCAGCGCGCGCAGCCAGGTCAGCACGCCGGGCAGCGGTTGGAGCTTGCCTCTGATGGCGGAGCGGAATAGAGCTTCCTTTTCCTCGCTGATGGATTTCGTCAGCTCCGGCGGCGGCGTCTCGCCGAGCAGGGCGGCGAGGGTATCGGCGTTGTTCATGCCGAAGAGGGCGTTAAACCGCTCGCGCGAGAACGGGATATTTCTGCGGCTCAGCACCTCGTCCCACGTCCGGTAATGAACCTCGCCCGTGTCGGCCAGCACGCCGTCCATGTCCCAGCAAACACCTGATGTCATCGTCCCACCCCGGCTTCACGAGAGAATAGTTTCGTATGTCCGAAGGCAGTATATCGGGCCTTCCCATGCCGTCAAGCCCATTTTGCGATCCGCCGGGCGGCTACTATAATGGCAGGCGTGTCAAGGTTCGCACGTTGACAATCCGGCGTTTGAGGTGAAGATTGGGGGAAGCCGGTGGGAGTCCGGCGCTGTCCCGCAACGGTAAGCCGTATCTGCCGGTACGGCAAGCCCGACGACCCGCCTTCGCCTGTTCGTTTGAGTGACCTACGCGGATAGGGAGCCGAACGTGGCAACACGTTTGTGCGCGTCCCGCCCCGGCTGGCGGGCGTTTTCTTTTGGGCTGCCCTGCCTGCCGGGCGGCCTTTTTGTGTGTTTGCTTTATGGAGGTTGAAAGATGAGAGTTGACACCCCCCGCCTCGTGATCGGCGCGCCCGCCAGCGGCAGCGGCAAGAGCACGGTCGCCACCGGCCTGATGGCCGCGCTGGCCCGCGAGGGTGTGGTGCAGGGCTTCAAGGTCGGGCCGGATTACATCGATCCCGGCTACCACACCGTCGCGACAGGCCGCCCCTCGCGCAACCTCGACACGTGGATGATGCCGATTAACGAGGTGAAGGGCACGTTCACACGCGGCGTGCGCGGAGCGAGCATCGCCGTAGTCGAGGGGGTGATGGGGTTGTTCGACGGCTACGATGCGGCGACGGAGAGAGGCTCGACCGCCGAGGTGGCGAAGCTGTTCCACTCACCCGTGATCCTCGTGCTCGACGTGGGCAAGATGGCCCGCAGCGCGGGGGCGCTGGCGCTGGGCTACCGCGATTTCGACCCTGCGCTGAACGTGGCGGGCGTGATCTGCAATAACGTCGGCAGCGAGAAGCACGCGCAATGGGTGACGCAGGCCGTCGAGTCGATCGGCCTGCCTGTGCTGGGCTGTCTGCCCCGGCACGACGCGCTTGCCATCCCGGAGCGTCATCTGGGGCTGCACACCGCTGCTGAGCGAACCGCCGAGGTCGAGGCCTTTCTGGCGCACGCCGCCGATCTCGTCGCGCGGCACGTCGATCTGGAACGCGTGCGGGCGATCGGGGAGCGCGCCCCCGCGATGGAACTGCACGACACGCTGCCAGCGCCGCCGGAGAGGCCGCTGGCGCGCATCGCCATCGCCCGCGACGAGGGGTTCTGCTTCTACTACGAGGATAACTTCGACTGGCTGCGATCCGAGGGCGCAGAACTCGTCTTTTTCAGTCCGATCCATGATCCGGCGCTGCCCGACGGCATCAACGGAGTTTATCTTGGCGGCGGCTACCCGGAGCTTTACGCGGGGCGGCTGTCCGGCAATCAGACCATGATACGGGCGATCCGCGAGGCGGTGGAGGCGCACATGCCGGTCTACGCCGAATGCGGCGGGCTGATGTTCCTCACGGAGAGCATCACCGACCTCGACGGGCAGACTTACCCGATGGCGGGCGTCGTGCCGGGCCGGGCGCAGATGGCGGGCCGCCTGACGATGGGCTACCGGCTGGCGACCGCGGCCCGGAACACGCTCCTGCTCGTGCGCGGCGGGGGGACGCGCGGCCACGAGTTCCACTACTCAGACTGGGTCGACCGGCCCGACGACTGCCCGCACGCCTACGTGATCGCGCCGCGCCTGAGCGAGCCGGTGCGCATGGAGGGCTGCGCCCGCGATAACCTGCTGGCCTCCTACATCCACCTGCATTTCGCCGCGAACCCCGATCTGGCCCGCAGCTTCGTCAACGCCTGCGTCCGCTGGCGGGAGGGCGCAGCCGTACACATCCCCTGACAGATCTGGATAAGGCGCGCCTGATGAGCGCATCGCGGCCCCGGTGGGGGAGGAAGAATCCCGGCCAACCCCGCCGGGCGCACGCGGCTGATTCTGCGCGTTTGTTTGTGCGGTTCGGACCTTATCCCAAACCTTCGATCCACCAGTTTTATCGGACCCCTATTCAAGCAGTTGGATTTATAGTATACTAGTATACCAGTATACCAAACCCTGACTTCTCTGATATTCGGCGCTCAGGAGGGAAAATGTCCATGCGGTTCGAAGAAGGCCCTTCCACCCGTTCCGTGCACGCTGCCACCGCCATCGACGAGGCGACGCATTCGATCCTGCCGCCCATCGTCGAGAACGCGGCGTTTGCCTTCCCCGATCTGGAGACGTGGCGCGCCGTCGCGCTGCGTGAAATCCCCGGCGACAGCTACAGCCGGAATTCCAACCCCACCGAGCGGCATATTGAGCAGAAGGTCG
>CAZWUX010000073.1:14538-14920 GCA_964637665.1 uncultured Anaerolineae bacterium | reverse complement strand
CGACCATTACTGGCAGCTTGAACCGCACCGTCTAAACCGGTTTGGGTCGTACATCGATCTGGAGGCATCGGACGCAGATCGCACAGGGCAGGGAAACTACATCAGCGAGATGGCGATTGGCCGGGCCCCCCCGGACATATGCCACGCCCATACCATGATCGACCGGGCTGGTACGCCCACGACGCGGCGCATCGACGGCGAAGTCATGCTGGAGGCCAGCGGACAGCTTGGCGAGCGGGCGGAGGTCGCCGGGGACGTGATCCGGCAGCCGCTTCCGCACAAGAATGTGACGGCGACGGTCATCATGCGCGGCTTCGCGTTGCGCTCCGCGAACTTCCCGCACGGCTTCCAGACGCGCGGGTTCGGATTCTTGCTCGACGAG
>CAZWUX010000073.1:0-14528 GCA_964637665.1 uncultured Anaerolineae bacterium | reverse complement strand
GCAAACGGAGAACGGAGACGCATACCTCAGCTTCCGGCCCAGGGCGTTCATCTTCCCTGACCGCAGCCCCGACCCATTTACGGATCCGGATCGCTTTGTGTGGCGCATCATGCCGTTCCCTTCCGAGCTTGAGCCGCACCACCCGGGGAACTATACGTATCAACTGACGTTGTATTACTCGGTGATCTATGACGACGCAGGCTGCATGACGCTGACTCCGTGCGATGTGGAAAGCGAGGTCCGATCGAACGTCCGGCAGGCCAGCAAACAGGCCACGGTGACAGGTGCCACCGATGACGTGTACCCGACCGCTTCGCTGGGCATCCGGGGTTTTCGGTGGGAGCTGTTCGACTGGCCGAAGACGCGCTACAGCGGGCGCTATCTCCGTAAGCTGAAGTTCGTCATCGACGGGATGCTGTACGAGCAGACTGCCGGGCGCATGACGTTTCACCCGAAGATGGAATTCACGAATTTCGGCGGCAGGCAGGGGCGGGAGCGCGTACGCTGGTGGCTGCGGCTGCTGCGCAACCGCGAGCGGTCAGGGCCGCAGCGTCTCAGGGCGGCGGCGAGGGCGCTACGCGGAAGCGCCGGCTTCCACGGGCGGTTTGCGATGAACACGACGCTTCTCCAGTTTCAGGGGGGAAGCCCGATGCCAGTCATGCGGCTGTATAATGTGATCCGGCGCGATGATACGGTCAGCCAGAGCTTCGATCTGCCCTACTGAGGTAGTCGAGTTCGGAAGGGGAGGGGAATGGATGACGGGATGAATGGGCGGGAAGATAACGGGCAGGGGGATGCGGCTGAATCCGGGAAAAGCGGTACGCGACCGCTGCAAGGCCGTCCATCCCGCGACGAACAGAGATTACCGCCCGCCGCCGTGCTGAGCGAAGCCGCGCCGGACTGGCCCGCATCGTCCCCTCCGGCGTCGATGGAGGAAACGAACCGTGTGCGGGCCGTGCCCCCGTCGCCTGCGCCGCGCGCCTGGCGGGTGATTCTGCAAACGCTGCATCCCACCCAGACGAGAATCGGGCTGAACGTGTGGGAAGAACTGACCATCGGGCGAGGGGGTGAGGGAGAGGCCGACGCCCCCGGCCTCGATCTGTCCCTGCATCAGGCGGACGCGCTTGGCATCTCACGGCGGCACGCGGCGCTCATTCCGGGCCATGACGCGCTCTATTTGGTCGATCTGGACAGCACGAACGGCACGTGGATCAATCGGCGGTATCTCGCACCTCACCAGCGCTATCCTCTCAAGCCCGGTGACCGGATCGAGCTTGGCCTGCTGCACATCGCCGTCCGGCTCGTCGAACCTCTCAAGCGGTAGCTGAATGACTTGTGGAAAAGTAAGCGGCTGGCGTATAACAAAAGCACGATTTACTCAGGGTATGGATGGCAGGATCACAAAATGTCGTGGTCAATTCGCTGGCTTGACGAGGGCCTGCATATCTACGATACCGTGATCGGTGATCCCTTCACGGCGGACGACTTCCACGCCTTTCTGGATGCATGGTTCGAGTTTGTGGCTGATGCGCCGGACCCCCTGTTTGCCCTGTTAGATTTCAGTGGGCGGAAGAACCCGAACATTCTGGGCCTGACGAACCCACGTTTTATGAAGATGGCGCGGTACCGGGATAAGATCCGGATCATCGCGATCGTGCCCGGCGGCCAGTTCACGGCATCGCTGGCCCGGATGGGGGCGGCTATGCTGGGCCACCGTGACTGGATCCACCTCGTCCGCACCAGAGATGAGGGCATCGCATTTCTCAATGCGTACGCGGCCCGCGCCCTCGGCGAATCCGCTCACAATGCCGGTGACGTGGATGCCGCCTGATCGGGCAGCCCTTCAACTAAATCCACGCTCCGAGGGGCTTGCCGTCCCCCGCCGAACAGATAGAATCATACTATGTCGAGCGACATAAACCGCGTGGCCGCCGCTCTAGCAGAGGCGGAGCTTGTCGCCGTCAGCAGCGGGGCCGGAATATCGAAAGAAAGCGGCATCCCGACGTTCCGTGAGGCGCAGATCGGGCTATGGGAGCGCTACGACCCGGAGGAACTGGCGACGCCCCGCGCCTTCCAGCGTAACCCGGATCGGGTGTGGGCGTGGTATATGTACCGCCGGGGCCTGGTCGAGGCGGCCCGGCCCAACCCGGCGCACCGCGCCGTCGCGGAGCTTGAGGACCTCGTCTCGCACGTCGTCGTGTTGACGCAGAATATCGACGGGCTGCACCATGCGGCGGGCAGCACCGATGTCGTCGAGCTTCACGGCAGTCTACACCGCTACAAGTGCTTCGCAGCGTGCCGGGGCGAGCCGACAGTTGTCGACCTGAACCCGGCGGCATACGCGGAGGAATACGCGCCCCGCTGCCCGTTTTGCGGTGGGGCCGTCCGCCCGGATGTCGTATGGTTTGGGGAAACCCTGCCCCAGCACGCGCTGACGCGGGCGTTCGAGGTGGCCGCTGCCTGTGACGTGATGCTCGTCGTCGGCACGTCGGGTATCGTGCAGCCGGCGGCGTCGCTGCCCTACAAGGCAAGGTCGAGTGGCGCGCTGGTCGTCGAGGTGAACCCGCTGCCGAGCCAGATAACACCGGCAGCCGACGCGTTCATTCAGGAGGCCGCCGGGCTGGCGCTGCCTCGCATCGTCAAAGCGCTGCGTGTCCGGTCATGAGCGCGGCGCGCTTCGGGCCATCTGAGCGTACAGATTCGTGATCCTCACCTGATTACCTGTCGGAGCAGATCGCCACGTCTGCCCCAGCGTTCCACATATAGAAAGGCAGTCTGAATGGCTCAATATCGCTACGTCATCCTGGGGGCAGGGCGTCAGGGAACCGCCGCTGCCTACGATCTCGCGCGGCGAGGAGATGCGTCCGACATCGTGCTGGCGGACGCCGACCTCGCGGTGGCGCAGTCTTCGGTGGACCGTGTCAACCGGCTGGCCGGGCGGGAGGTCGCCTCGGCGCGGGCGCTGGACGTGACGGATCGCCCGGCGCTGCTGGCGGCGCTCGACGGCGCGGACGTGGCGCTCAGCGCGGTGCCGTACATGTTCAACCTCAACATCACGAAGGCCGCCATCGAGGCGGGTGTGAATCTCTGTGATATGGGCGGGCATACCGGTGTCGTGCAGGAACAGCTTGCGCTCAATCCGCTGGCACAGAAGGCAGGCGTCAGCGTGCTGCCCGACTGCGGCATGGGGCCGGGCCTCGTGAACGTGCTGGCCGTCTATGTGATGGAGCTTCTCGACGACGTGCGCGAGGTGACCATTTACGATGGCGGCCTGCCGCAGCATCCTGAGCCCCCCTGGAATTACCGTTTGACGTTCCACATCAACGGCCTGACGAACGAATACGACGGCGAGGTAACGCTGCTGCGCGGTGGCCGACTCGTCACAGTCGATGCGCTGAGCGAGTGCCAGATGGTCACGCTCGACGGCCTGGGGACGTTCGAGAGCTTCATCGCGGCGGGTGGATCGACCGCGCCCTGGACGTTCGAGGGGCGGCTGGATCGTTTCGAGACACGCATCCTGCGCTACCCCGGCCACTACGCCCAGTTCAAGGCGTTCCAACTGCTGGGGTTGTTCGGGACCGAGCCGATTCAGGTGGGCGATATATCTGTCGTCCCGCGTGAGGTTTTCCACGCCCTACTCGGTCCGCAAATCATCGACCGTGACGTGCGAGATGTCGCCTACATGCGCGCGGTGGGCGTGGGGCAGCGTGATGGGGCGGCGGCGCGCGTCGCCGTCGACCTCGTGGACCGCTATGATGAGGAAACGGGCTTCACGGCGATGGAGCGCCTGACGGGCTGGCACTGCGCCATCATGATGGCGATGCAGGCGCGTGGTGAGGTCGCTGCCGGGGCGCGCGCGCTGGAGGCCCGGCTGTTGGACGGGCAGCCCACAGCAGCCGGCGTGATCGACGCGGTGGCCGAGCGCGGGATCGCCGTCGACGTGCGCTACCCCAGCCCGGAATAATAAGGAGCCGATCTTAGCCGGTCAGAAGGGAGATGCAGTCGTGGGCAAAAAGATCGTGGTTGACGGCTCGAACATTGCATACGTTGAGCGCTCCTCCAACGGCGATCCAAGGATCAGCAATATCGTCGCCGTGCGAAAGGCGCTCGTGAGCAAAGGGTACGATCCGATCATCATCGTCGACGCCAACCTGAGATACGAGATCGACGATCCACGCCAGTTAGAGGCCCTGCTAGACCGGCAGGAAATCCGTCAGGCCCCGGCGGAGACAGATGCCGACTACTTCGTACTGGAGCTTGCCAAACGGTATAACAGCCAGGTCGTCTCGAACGATCAGTTCGAGCGATATAAAGAACTTTATTCCTGGATCGAGCAGCGGCGCGTGCCGCTGATGATCGTCGAGGAGCAGGTTGAGTTTTATGGCCCCAAGCTTAAGTAAAGGGCCTGTGCGGTCGTCTGGTCGTCGTCGTTTAACAGTCATGCGTGCGTGGGGTGGGGCGCTGAAGATCGCGATACGATCCCGCTATGACTGAACTATCCATACCCCGGCGGCTGATCCCCGGATGGGCACGCCCGGATCACCCGGTCTACCGGCTGGAACGCAGTCGCCAGAGCCGCAACCTGCCGCTGCGTGCGCTGCACGAAGGGTGCCTGCCCGCTACCCTGGCGGGCACCGGCCTCGCCGCAACGGTGGTTTACGTGCTTCTCTTTCTCCCGCAGATCCAATGGGGCCTCGAAACCGGTGTGATCGCCATGCTGATCGGGTTTGCGGTCCTGCTGGTGCTGATTCAGGTGCTTGCAGGCGCGGGGGTGAACGTACTCGCGATCACGCAGACTGCGCCGCTCATCAGCGGGGAGATCGAACTGCAAAGCTGGCGGGTGCTGCGCTCGACGACGTTGGGCCTGCACGAAATCCTTATGGCGAAGTTTGCGGCGGCGCTGGCGCAGCTCCGCCACCCTCTGACGGGGCTGCTCACGCTGCGTTTTGCCAGCGCCATCACGATCTGGGTGTACATTGGCTTCTCCCTCTTGAGGCAAAGCGGGTTTTACTACGACCCCGACCTTCTCCAGCGCTGGCTGCAAAACTGGAGATGGTTTCCGCCTGTTGCCGCCGCCCTCGTCTTTACGGTGTGGTATCTGGCCCAGCCGGTGCTCCAGCTTATGCTGTGCGGTGGGCTGGGGCTGGCTGCCTCGGCGACGACCCGCTCGCGGAGCGCCGCGGTGGCGGCTGCGCTGGTGAGCCGCCTCGTGTTATGGGTGGGATCGATCGTGCTGAACGTCGGCGCGATCTACGCGCTTGTGTTTCTTATCGTCACGAACTGGATGACGCCCAGTTACGCGCCGCTGAGATTTTTTCGGGAACTGCCTGCTCCGTCACCGCAGGAGGCCGGGCTGGTGATCAGCCTGACGATCATCGTCTACACGCTGACCGTGCTTGCGCTTCAGATAGGGTTGATCGCGGTGGCCTTCCGCACGGCGCGCCGGAGGGCGGCTGAGCTGAATGGATAAGCCGTGAGCGCCGAAAATCCCACAGAACGCCGGGGGATCGCAGGCTGGTCCCGGTCGGAGCGGCGCTGGCTGATCCGGTTCGCCTGTGCAACACTGGCGCTGTTAGGCTCGCTGAGCCTGATCGTCATCATCACGATGATCACATACCGGGAATCGCCGCCCTGGATCGGGGATGTCCGCGTCTGGCGGATTTCGGGGCGGCTCAGGCTGGCCGTATTTGCCCTGACCGGCATCCAGCTGATCCTGACGTGGGGGATGGGCTTGCTGGGCGCGGTAGGCGGGGCGGCGGGCTACACGACGCGCGGGGCGCTGCGCCCCCGGCTGGTCGTGCAGCGCCGTAAAATAGCAGCCGGGGTTTGGACAGTCCTCAGCGTACGCCTCATGCTGCTGGTCGTCCTCCTGCTGGCGGGGGTTTTCGCGTTTACCTCCCTGCTGGGTCACCCGTTCAGCGCGTCCAGCCTGGAGCACACACTGCTCGTGCGCCCGGTTCTCCCGCTCGCCGCCGGGTTTCTGATCTTGATCCACCTGCTTGCCGGACCCTGGCTGCGGCTGCGCTACAGTCTGGCACTGGGGGCGCTGGCTGCGTCGCGCACAGCCTCCGCCTCGCGGCGGGGCTGGTCGGCGGTCACGGCGCGTTTTGGGGCGGGGCTGGCCGGGATTCTGGCGCTGATCTGGGGAAGCGCGCTCGCCACGCTGGGGGCTCTCACGGCGTTCGATCCCTTCTACACCAACCAGAGCTACGACGTGATCCCCTGGATTTTTCCACACATTCCGGCCAGCATTAGCCAGGTGCTCGCCGTTTCGCTGGTATCCGTCGTCGCGCTGGGGGTCTACATGACCGGACAGATCGTCCTGCCGATCATCTATATCTGGCTGGCAGAACGCCGGACTCGACGCCGCGCTGCCGGGCGGGAGGCCGGGTGACGCATCGCCAACCGGTGTGCTTGAGCCGGAGCAGGCGGCGCTCACCCGGTGCGCTATAATTCGCTGAGAACGAGGTCACAGACGACCACAAGTTGACACCGTGCGGCCTGCGAAACAGGCCCCAATCAGGAGGATCATGCGAATCTTCATTACGGGCAGTGAGGGACAGCTTGGCACCGTGCTGCGAACCTCGCTGGCGCAAGCCGGGCACGAGGTGGCGGGGGGCGATCTCCCCGACTGGAACATGATGGACGGTGCGCAGGTGGAGGCGAGCCTGCGGGCATTTGGCCCCGACGTGGTGCTGCACGCGGCGGCGCTGACCAACGTCGATTACTGCGCCGAGCACCCGCAGGAGGCGGTGCGGATCAACGGCGTGGGGACGTACAACGTCGCGCTGGCCTGCCGCGAGGTCGGGGCGCAGATCGTCGCGATCAGCTCGAACGAGGTATTCGACGGGGCGGCGGATCGCCCGTATGAGGAATACGATCCGCGCCACCCCATCAACCCCTATGGCCGCTCGAAGGCCGTTGCCGAGCAGATCGTCGAGCGGTTTGCCCCGGATTACATGATCGTGCGCACGGCGTGGCTGTACGCGCCGGGTGGGACGAACTTCATCCACAAAATTCTGGAACGGGCGCGGAGCGGCGGCCCGCTGCGGGTGGTGACGGACGAGGTCGGATCGCCGACCTACGCGGTCGACCTCGCGAGGGCGCTGGGACAGCTAATCGCGATCGGCAAGCCCGGCATCTACCATCTCGCCAATGCAGGTGCGTGCTCGCGCCATGCGTTTGCAGAAGCTATCGTCGAGCTGGCGGGCCTCGACACCCCGGTGGAACCCATCACGTCCGATGCGTTTGACCGCCCGTCGACCCCCCCCGCATATTCGCCGCTGGTGAATGTCTTCGCGGCGGCGCTGGGCGTCGAGATGCCGCACTGGCGGGAGGCGGTGGCGGCTTATCTGGACGAGCACGAGAGCTAGCGTGAATGGCCGATATGCCGCTCGTTTCCGTCGTCATCCCGCACTGGAATCAGGCGGCGTGGCTGCCCGTCTGCCTCGGCGCGCTGAAGGCGCAGACGTATCCGCGCGTTGAGGTGATCGTCGCGGATAACGCGTCGACGGACGGATCGAGGGAACTGCTTGCGGAGGACTACGGGTGGGTGCGGGTCGTCGCGCTGCCGGAGAATCGTGGATTCACGGGCGCGTGTAACGCGGGGATGCGCGCGGCGGAGGGGGAGATCGTCGTGCTGAACAATGATACGGAGGCCGCGCCGGACTGGGTCGAGAACGTGGTGGGCGGCTTCGAGCGGCACCCGGAGGCGGGCATCGTCGCCAGCAAGATGCTGCTGTTCGACCGGCGCGATACGCTGCACACGGCGGGGGATTTCGTGCGGACGGACGGGCGGGCCGGGAATCGCGGCGTGTGGCAGGAGGATGTACCGCGCTTCAACCGGGAGGAATATGTGTTCAGCGCGTGCGGCGGATCGGCGGCCTACCGGCGGTCGATGCTCGACACGACCGGCCTGCTGGACGAGGACTTCTTCTTCTCGATGGAGGACGTGGACCTCGCGTGGCGCGCTCAGCTTGCCGGGTGGCGCTGCGTGTACGTGCCGTCGGCGGTCGTGTTCCACCAGCTCAAGGCGACCGGGGGCGGGGGCACGGCCAGCTACTACGACGGGCGCAACCTGATCTGGACGATTGTCAAGAATTTCCCGGCCCCGCTGCTGCGTAAATACGGGCGGGTCATCGCCGGGGCGCAGATGCGGCTGGCGTGGGAGGCGCTCAGGGCGTGGCGCGGCGAGGCCGCGCGGGCGCGGCTGCGCGGAATGCTGGCCGGGGCGCTTGGCCTGCCGAAAACGCTGCGCAAACGGCGCGCCGTGCAGGCGATGCGGACCGTATCCGTTGAGTACGTCGATTCGATGCTGACCCCGGCGAACGGGGAACCGGACTGAGGAGGGCACCATGCCGCAGATCGTGATCACCGCCGGAGACGTGACGCTCCGCGCGGAGCTGGATGATAACCCCATCGCCCGGCGCGTCTGGGACGCGCTGCCGATCGACGGTCGGGCCAACGTGTGGGGGGATGAGATTTACTTCGGGATTCCGGTGGAAGCCGCTCTCGAACCCGACGCGCGCGCGGAAGTCGCCGTCGGCGAGTTAGCCTACTGGCCTGCGGGCCGCGCGTTCTGCGTTTTCTTTGGGCCGACTCCGGCCAGCGTCGGCGAGGAACCAAAGGCCGCCAGCCCGGTCAATATTCTGGGTCGCGTGCTGGGCGATGCGACCCGGCTGCGCGGAGTCGAGCAGGGCGCCAGCGTGCGGATCATCCGCGATGCGGTGGCGGGATAATCTCACTTTCCGCGCCGCCTGACAGGGGCCGAGGGGATTTGATTTTTTAACACTGGCGAGAGATACTTGCCCCGCTGACTGCCCACCGGGGCATTTTTGTTGCATGTGCTATTAGAGGAATCCATGTCCGACACGGCAGACAGGCCGCTTCTCTCCATCATCATCCCGGCGTATAACGAAGAACAGCGCCTGCCAACGAGCCTCGATCAGATCGCGGCCTTCGTCGACGAGCAGGATTATGACATCGAGGTGATCGTCGTCGACAACGACAGCAGCGACGCGACCCGCGCCATCGCCGACGCCTATGCCGCTCAGTACGACACGATGCGGGTGATGTCCGAGCCGCGCCGGGGGAAGGGCGCGGCGGTGCGGACCGGAATGCTCGCCGGGCGCGGGGATTACCTGTTCATCTGCGATGCGGACCTGTCGATGCCGGTCGGGGAGATCGCGAAGTTCATGCCGCCTCAGCGGACCGGGTACGACGTGGCGATCGCCAGCCGGGAGATCGCGGGCGCGAAGCGCATCGGGGAGCCTGAGTACAGGCACCTCATGGGCCGCGTTTTCAACTTCATCGTGCGCCTGCTGGCTATCCCAAAGGTGCAGGATACGCAGTGCGGATTCAAGGTGTTCCGCCGCGAGGTCGCCGAGCACGTCTTCCCGCAGCAGACCATCGACGGCTGGGCGTTCGACGTGGAAGTGCTGTTTATCGCGCTGAAGGCGGGGTACAGTCTGATCGAGGTGCCGATTACGTGGTATTACAGACCGCAGAGCCGGGTCCATCCGATCCGGGATTCGGTGACGATGTTAATTGAGGTGCTGCGCGTCCGCTGGAACGGTCTGCGCGGCCTGTATGATGGGAAAATCCGTGAGCGTGCCGACGCCTGATCTCCAGCACGAGCAGGAATTGTGGGGAGAGGGAAGCACCGCGATTGCCGGGTTGGACGAGGCAGGGCGGGGTGCGTGGGCGGGGCCTGTCGTCGCGGCAGCGGTCATCCTGCCGCGTGACCGATCCGACCTGATCGAGGCGCTGGCAGGCGTGCGGGACAGCAAGCTGTGCTCCCCGGCGGAGCGCGAGCGCCTTTTCCCTATCGTATGGGAAGTCGCGCTGACGGCGGCGGTGGGCGTGGCGACGCATCGCGAGGTCGAGGAGTTTAACGTGGTGGGCGCGACCCGGCTGGCGATGATGCGAGCGCTTGCAGAGCTTGAGGTCGAGGCCGACGCGCTGCTCATCGACGGGCGCACGCTGCGGCTGCCGGACGCTCACGTGCAGCAGGTCAGCATGGACCGGGGCGATCAGCAGTCGCTCAGCATCGCCGCCGCCAGTATTCTCGCCAAAGTCTCGCGTGACCGGATGATGGTCGAATACGACGAACAGTATCCCGGCTACGGCTTCGCGCAGCACAAGGGTTATGGCACACCGCAGCACTGGGAGGCCCTCGACAGCTACGGACCGTGTGATATCCACCGGCGGACATGGTCGCCGGTTGTCCGGCGGCTGATGGACGCGCTTATCGACGAGCAGGGGGGCGATGAACCTCGCGCTGGTGCATGACTGGCTCAACCAGATGGGCGGCGCGGAGAACGTGCTGGAGGCGATGGTCGCCCTGTACGAAGGTGCGCCGGTCTATACGTCGATGTACGCGCCCGACCGGATGCCCGACTCCTACCGGGCGTGGGACATCCGCACGACGTGGATGGACCATCTGCCGGGCATCCACGCGCATCACCAGCCCTACATGCCGCTTTATCCGCTGGCGTGGCAGGGCCTCGACCTGAGCGGCTACGACCTTATCCTCTCCAACAAAAGCGGATTCTGTCACGGCGTGAACACCGGGGATGCGCTGCACATTTGTTACTGCCTCGCGCCGACGCGCTATCTCTGGCAGTTCGACCACTACATCGCACGCGAGCAGCTGTCGCACGCGGTGGCGGCTATTCTCCGCCCGGTCGTTGCCAGTCTGCAACGCTGGGATTATCAGGCCGCCCAGCGGGTCGACCACTTCATCGCCATTTCATCCGAGATTCGGCAGCGAATCGCCCAATTCTATGATCGAGAGTCCGTTATCATCTATCCGCCCGTAGAGACGGAGCGTTTCGCCCCGGCGGCTTCCCACGAGGATTACTATCTAGTCGTGTCTCGGCTGGTGCCGTATAAGCGGATCGACCTCGCGGTGCGAGCTTGCACGGAGATGGGGCTGCCGCTCAAGATTGCCGGGAAGGGCCGCGACCGCGAGCGGTTGGAGGCGATGGCCGGGCCGACGGTCGAGTTTCTGGGGTATGTGCCGGATGACGATCTGCCCGATCTGGTGGCGCGGTGCAGGGCGCTCTTTTTCCCCGGCCTGGAGGATTTTGGCATTACGCCCGTGCAGGCGCAGGCGGCAGGGAGGCCGGTCATCGCCTATCGTGGGGGTGGGGCGCTCGACACCATTATCGAGGGGCGGACCGGGCTTTTCTTCGACGAGCAGACGGTCGAATCGCTGCGGGCGGCCATCACCCGGTTCGAGGACATGACGTTCGATCCGAAGGTCTGCCGGAAGAACGCAGAGCGGTTCGACCGGGCCGTTTTTGATCGGGAACTGGCGTCGTTTGTCGAGGCGCGGTACGATGAGCGCCGGACGAAAGTGACGTAACCCAGCCTGCCCGACGGAAGGGAGCCAATGGAGCTTCGCGAATTGTGGAAGGTCGTGCTCCGGCGCTGGTGGCTGATCGCGCTGCCGACGCTCGCCGCGCTGGCGTTCGTCGCGTATGGGGCGGCCAGCGCGCCCCCGGCCAGCACCTATACGACGGGCATCCGGTTCACGGCGGCCACCCCGCCGGAGGATGAGGATACACAGGGCTACGAGGATGCCGAGTATTATCCCTGGCTGACCTCGGAGTACGTCATCAATGCGCTGACGGACTGGGCGCGCACGGGCAGTTTCGCGGCGGAGATTTCGGCGGCGCTGGCCGTGCAGGGGATGGAGATACCGGCAGCGGCCATCCAGCCGAACATCAACGCGGACAACGAACGCAGCATCATGGTGCTGTACATCAACTGGCCGGACGCTGAGCAGCTAGCGGCTATCGCAGAGGCCGCCGTGTTCGTGCTCGAAGAGAAAAGTCCGGTCTATTTTCCGCAGTTTGGAGAGGGCGGCGTCGAGGTCGTTCCGCTGGATGCCCCGGCGGTTGGAAGGGTTCCCCCGCCGCTCAGCAGCCGACTCGATCCGCTGGTGCGGATCGCGGTTGGGCTGGCAGCGGGGGTCGGGCTGGCCTTCCTGATCGAGTATCTGGACCCGACCATCCGGGATCGGCGCGAGGTCGAGAGGATGGACATGCCGGTGCTGGCGGTCGTGCCGCGCCACCGGGGTAAATAGGAAGACGCTATGCAGCTACAAACCTACCTGAAAATCCTGTGGCGGCGCGGCTGGATCATGATTCTGCTGGCCGTGCTGACGGCGGCGGCGGCGTTTGGCTTCAGCCTGATCATCCGCGAGCGCGCGCCGCTGTATAAGTCGACGGTGAAGATTCTGGTTCAGCCCGCCCAGACGGATTTCGGGCAGGCGCAGGCGGCGAAGCAGCTTCTTGGGCCGTACGAGGCGTGGTTGAACAGCACCTACCGCGCGGCGGATGTGATCGACAACCTCCAGCTTGACATGACCCCGGCAGAGCTTCTGTCCGATGTGCGCATTGCGGGGGACCTCAACCAGCTTGTGCTGCGCATCGAAGTTGAACACCCGAACGGCGATGTCGCGAACGACATCGCGCGCGAGTGGGCCGGGCTGTTCATCCAGTGGCGCAATCAGGAGAATGAGGAAGTGCGGCGCGAGGACCGCATCGATGCGGAGATTCTCGACGACCCGGTTTATGGGATCGAGCGCCCGAAAATAGCGATTAACACGGCGGCGGGCGGCATCCTGGGGTTCCTGATCGGACTGGGGATCGTCTTCGTGCTGGAATACCTCGAATCCGGCATCATCCGGTCGCCGGATGACGTGGATCGGGTGCTGGCTATCCCCGTGCTGAGCGCCATTCCGACGGATAAGTGACGGCCCGATGTTTTCCTGCCACCACTGCACAGCGATGAGGGACGTATGACGCAACCAAGTTTGATTACGCTGACCGATCCGCGCGCACCCGCGAGCGAGGCGTACCGCACACTGCGCACCAACCTGATCTTCTCCAGCCTCGACGACCCGCTGCGAACGCTCGTCGTCACCAGCCCCGCGTCTGAGGAAGGCAAGAGCACCGCGCTGGCGAACCTCGCCGTGACGATGGCGCAGTCGGGCAAGCGGACGATCATCGTCGACTGCGACCTGCGGCGGCCCTCCCAGCACACGATCTGGGGCGCGGCGCAGGAGCCGGGGTTGACGACGATGGTGCTCGAAAACCTCGACGCGCCGCCGCTGGCCGACGTGGGGGTTGAGAATCTGCAACTGCTGCCCAGCGGACCGCTGCCGCCTAACCCCGCCGATCTGCTCGGCTCGACGCGGATGGATGCCATCGTGGATCGACTGGCCGGTGAGGCCGACCTCGTGCTGTTCGACACGCCGCCCGTGCTCGCCGTCACAGACGCGGCGCTGCTCTCAGCCAAACTCGACGGCGTGCTGATGGTGATCCGGGCGGGCAGCACCCGGCGCGAGGACGCCGAGCGTGCGAAGGAACTGCTAGAACGGCTCAACGTTCGGATCGTGGGCGCGGTGCTCACCAATGCGACGGTGGACAGCCGCGCCGGGGGGTATTACGGTCAGTAGACGGGACTGACGCCCGTCAGAGAGGAACGGGAGATGGCAGTGCCTCAGACACACGAGCGGCTGCACCGGCTGGAGCAGCTTACGCTGGCCGGACTGCGCGCGCTCGACCGGGATCAGACGATCGTCATGCTGCCGGTTGGGATGCTCGAAGTACACGGCGATCACCTTCCGCTGGGCACCGATACCTATGCCGTCAATGCGCTGGCGCTGGCGGCAGCCGCGTGGCTGCTCGAAGGAGACGGGGCGCTGCACATTCTGATGCTGCCCACCATCCCGTATGGCACAGACCCCATCGACCGCCGCCGCCCGGAACTCTTTCGACGCGCAGGCAGCCTGTGGATTGGGCGCGAGACGTTGAAGGCGATCATTCGGGATATTGCCGAAAAACTGGTCGGTTATGGGTTCCGGCGCATTTTCCCGCTCGGCTTTCACGGTGGGCCGGATCAGAGCCGGGTGCTCGACGAGATTTGCGCGGAGATGCGGGCGCGCCACACCGGCCTCGTCATGTATGAGCCGGTGGGGTACGTCATGGCCGGGGCGGCGGTCGACGTTGACCCCGGACTCGCGACGCTGCTGGGCCGCCCGCTGTCGCCGGAAGAACAGGTCATGTTGAAGGGCAGTATTCACGGGTCGATGTTCGAGACTTCGATGATGCTGCACCTTGCGCCGAAGCTGGTCGATCCAGGTTACCGCCATCTGCGCACGGTGGAGTGGGGGCAGCTCTATCAGGATGACAACTGGCCCGGATACGTGGGCGCAGGTCCGGCCCACGCCAACGCGGAAATCGGGGCCGCCGTTATCCGCTGGCGGGGGGTGCGGGCGGCGGCGCTGATCAAGGCCGCCGTTGGCGGGGACGATCTGACGCAACTGCCGCGCCACCCAACGCCGCCGGATGAGGCGCGATCCATCGAACCCCATATGGACATCGACCACGCCGTTGCGGCATCGCCGCACACTGGCGGCGATGCCCCAACGCCACCGTCGGCCTCGCTCAAAACCGGGCCGCTTCCCCTCGCGGGGTCATCACCAGACGAAGAAACACGACCGGGCGGCGATGCAG
>CAZWUX010000072.1:10050-15050 GCA_964637665.1 uncultured Anaerolineae bacterium | reverse complement strand
GCGCTGGCTCCAGGTCGCTATTTCGTCAAGGTGACACTGCCCAACGGCGTGTCCGACGAGACATTTGTGGGGATGTAATCATGGAATCCGTGCTCGCCTCCTTCATCATCATCATGATCCTGCTGTTCGGCGGCCTCACCCTCTCGCAGTCATTTATGGCCGCGCAGGATGACATTTACGTCGCCACCCGTGAGATGGAGATCCGGCTGGGCGACCGCGCACGGACAAACCTGTCGCCGATCGAGGCGGAGATGGACGACGATTATGAGGTGCTCGACGCGACGCTGCGCAACGAAGGCGACACGCGGCTCTCCGATTTCGACCGCTGGGATGTGATCGTGCAGTACACGGATGAGGACGACGATTATCACGTCGAGTGGCTGGATTATACGACGGACACGACGCCCGATGAGGGCAAATGGGCGGTTGTTGGCCTTTACGCCGACGCAGATGCCGGGGTGCGGGAGGGGTTCGAGCGAGGCATCCTCAACGGGGGTGAGGAGATCATCATCCGCCTGCGGTTGGACGACGAACTGGGCGAGGAAACGGTCAACCGGGTGGCCATTTCGGGGGCGAACGGGATCGGCACGCAGGTGATCTATTACGGTCCACCCGAAGAGGAAGATGAGAATTAGCTCTATTCAACGGCAAGACGAGTAGACGGTCAGACCGGCGCGATGCGGCCAGGCAAACAGGCAGACCGCCCGGATCACAACAAAACGACACAGAAAGCACAGACTATCAAGTCACACTGAGGGAAAAGCTCGCATGGAAACAACCACCACAGAGGGCACAGCGGTTCCACGCCGGATCATCATCCCCTCCGGCAACGGCGAGCTGGATAGCAAGATGGGCGGCGGTATCCCGGCAGGCTCGCTGATGCTCGTCGAGGGCGAATCGGGTGCGGGGAAATCGGTGCTGACCCAGCAGATCATCTGGGGATCGCTCAACGAGCACCTCCGGGTTGCGCTGTTCACGAGCGAGAACACGGTCAGGAGCCTCGTCAAGCAGATGGAAAGTCTGGGACTGGATATCCTCGATTTCCTGCTGCTGGGCCGGATGCGAATCTACCCGATGGAACTGTCGCAGCTGGGCAAACTGGCGCTGCCCGCGCTGCTGAACGCCATCCGGCAGGAACTCAGACACGACCTGATCGTCGTCGACTCGCTGACCGTCGCCATCCCACACGCCACGCCGGACGAGATACTAGCCTGCTTCGAGGCGTGCAAGCGCTTCACGTCGGCGGGGACGACCATCATCACGACGCTGCACGACGACACCGTCAGCGGCGACGTGCTGGTCCGCATCCGCTCGATGTGTGATGTGCTCCTCCAGCTTAACCTGGCAGACGACGGGCGCAGGCTCGTCAAGATGCTGGAAGTCATCAAGGTGCGCGGGGCTGACGCCGTGACAGGAAACGTGGTGAGCTTTGATGTCGAGCCCGGCTGGGGAATGCGTGTCGTCCCGGTCTCCAAAGTGAAGGGTTAAACGATGGCACAGACGATCCTTCCCTTCTATCACGACCTGCGCAAGCTAACGCGGCGTCTCAGCACAGGGCTGCTGAGGCGGTTTCCACCTGAACTGCGTGAGGCATGTGAAGAGTCGAGCCTGCTCATGGAGTACGTTCATCATCTTCCGGTCGACGACATCGGCCTGCCAGATTATTACGAGAAGCTCTCGCGCAGCCTCCAGAACCTTGAACGGCGCAACCTGATCTACCCAACTGGCGAGGACCTGTTCGTACATATCTACCCGGACCCCACAGGCGCGCGCGATCTCTACATCCCCATCGAGCCGATCACGGTGCTGAGCGTCGACGACGTGATGCCTCAAATCGAAGAACGGCTGATCGAATGGGCCGAGGAGATCGGGCGGGTGGAGGACGAGGAGGAGAAAAGGCGGCTGCTCCTGAGCCTGATCGATACCCTGTGCACGACGAAGGCCACCGACCAGAACGGGAACACCAGGACGGACAAAATCCTCGTGACGCCGCGCCAGCTTAAGAGCATCCGCTACCGGGTGCTGCGCGACAAGATCGGGCTGGGGATGCTCCAACCACTGCTGCTCGACCCGTACATTGAGGACATCAGCTGCAGCGGCGTAGGACCGATCTTCGTCGAGCACAAGGTGTTTAAGAGCGTCCAGTCGAGTATCAATTTCACCACGCATGACGAGGTTGACCAGTTCGCCGTGTGGCTCGGCGAGTGGATCAAGCACCCCGTCACCGTTCGGAACCCGCTGGTGGACGCTGTGCTGCCCGATGGCTCGCGTATCAACATCGTATACGGGCGCGAGATATCGAAACGGGGCAGCAACTTCACCATCCGAAAATTCGGCGGCACGCCCATCAGCGTGCTGGAACTGATCGAGTTCGGGACGCTCAACTACGACATGGCGGCCTACCTCTCGCTGATGCTGGAGGAAGGCATGAACGCCTTCGTCGTCGGGGCGACGGCATCCGGCAAGACGACGACGCTGAACGCGATCAACACCTTTATTTTGCCCGACGCCAAGATCGTGACGATTGAGGACACGCCGGAGGTCTACGTCCCGCATAAAAACTGGGTGCAGGAAGTCACCCGGTCGATGAACAAGGACAACCGGGGCGGCGAGGTGGGGATGTTCGACCTGCTCAAGGCGGCCCTTCGCCAGCGCCCCGACCGCATCATCGTAGGTGAGATTCGTGGCGAGGAAGGACGCATCGCGTTTCAGGCGATGCAGACGGGGCACGGCGTCATGTCGACCTTCCACGCGGCCTCGGTGGGCAAGCTCATCCAGCGCCTCACCGGTGACCCGATCAGCGTACCCAAGACATACATCGACAACCTCAATCTGGCGATCGTCCAGTCCGCCGTGCGGCTGACGGACGGCAAGATGGCCCGCCGGATCATGAGCATCAACGAGATCATCGGTTACGACCCGGACAGCGGCGACTTCTCATATCTGGAGGCGTTCCGCTGGAACCCGGCGACGGACCAGTTCGAGTTTCCCGGCTACATGAACAGCTATCTGCTTGAGCAGCACATCGCGCTGCGGCGGGGCATCCCCCCCCGGAAACGCAAGGAAATCTACGCAGAGGTATCGCGACGGGCACGTATCTTTGAAAAGCTGCACAAGGAAAAAGGGGTTAGAGGCTTCAATGAGTTCTTCAAGATCCTCGCGGAAGCGCGGCGGCAAAAGCTTCTCTAAGCTGGGAGAGGTCCGCGCGTTTGACCTCTTTTACCAGCTTACGTTTATGTCGGCCATGTCGTCGGCGGGCTCGACGCGCAGCAAGCTGTTTCAGCTCGCCGCCGGGCCGACCTCGCCGTGCGCCATCTACTTCAAGGCGATCAACACGCTCGTCACCGAGTTTCGCCTCGACTACCCGGCAGCCTGCCACGCGGTGGGCGAGCGGGCCAAGTCGGAGGATATGAAGAGCTTCCTGCTGCGCCTGTCAGATGCGCTGCGGTCGGGCGAGCCGCTCACGGAGTTCCTGCCGCGAGAGGCCGCCGTCCAGGGTGACAACTACGAAAACGTCTACGAGCGCGACCTCGAATCGCTCCAGAAGTGGTCGGATGCGTTCTCCTCGATCATCGTCTCTGTAGCGCTGATCGTGATCATCCAGCTTGTCTCGTCAATGATCTATACCATCGACGTGCCGGTCATGGCGGGCCTGATCGCGACGGGCGTGGTCATGGGCTTCTTCGGCGCGTGGATTCTGTCACGCGCGGCCCCACAGGAAACGATGACCGTTCCCGCAGCCAAAGGGTCGCCGGAGCAGCGCCGGACGCTCACCTTCATGCGGCTGCTCGGCCCACTGGCGGCCATCGTCGGGACGGCGCTGTATCTGGCGGGCTTCGAGCGCGGCTGGATCCTGATCGCCATCGCCGTCCTGATCCTGCCGGTCGGCCTGCTGGGGCTGCTCAGCGACCGTAAGGTCAACAAGAAGAACGATGAGTTCAGCACGTTCCTGCGGTCGCTGGGCGGGATGGCGACCTCGACCGGCACGACGCTCAAACAGGCGCTAACGAAGATCGATTTGAGTTCATTCCCAACTCTGCAAGTCGATATCAAGCGGCTGAGCACGCGGCTGGAGGCGCTGGTCGATCCGGACATCTGCTGGGAGCGCTTCGGCATCGAGACGGGCAGCCAGCTTATCCGCGAAGCGACGGACATCTTCTACGGCGCGGTGAAAATGGGCGGTGATCCGGAGCGAGTCGGCTATCTGTGCTCGCTGTTCACCTCGAAGACGACGCAGCTTCGCGCCAAGCGGCGGGTGGTCACGAGCACGTTCACGGCGCTGACGCTCGTCATGCAGGGCGTGGTGGCCGGGCTGATGGTGTTCGTGCTGGAAGTGATCAACAACTTCATCAAGCTCATCGAAACCGTGATGCCTACTGAGAACGCCGACCTGGCATCTGAGAACTTCGCAATGGCGATGGCGAGCTTCACGCCTGACCAGTTTCACTTCCTGGCGCTGATGACGGTCGTCATGGTCATCCTGCTGGCCTTCATCGGGTCATTCGCGATCCTGGCCTCGGATGGCGGGTTTAAGTTTAAGATGGCGTTTTATCTGGCGATTGCGCTGCTGATTTCAGGTGTGAGTTTCATCGTCGTCCCGCCCGTCGTGGCGAGCATCCTGACGATCTAGCGATTAAGTACCGGAGAGATTCCCGTGACCCTGATCGACATCCTGCTGAGCCGGAAGATCATCCTCCTGAGCGCAGTCGCGGCGCTGCTGCCGTTCGTCGGCGCGCTCGTCGCCATGATCCTGCCCGCCATGCGAGAGATGGGCGATCGCAGGCGCGAGCGAATCACGCAGAAAAAAGAAGCTCGCGAGCACAAAAAGGCAGCCCGTCAGGAGAAAAAACAGGCCAAAAGCAGCAAAGGCAAGCGCACCTCCCGCGAACGCAAACGCATTGAGCGCGATCTTGAGAAGGTCCGGGCGGAGACGGAAGCCCGCCCAGCGATGAAGGTGGATGCCTCACCCAACGAGGCAGACGCAGAGAACGAGGACGCAG
>CAZWUX010000072.1:0-10040 GCA_964637665.1 uncultured Anaerolineae bacterium | reverse complement strand
GAAACCGCGCCGGATGAGGCTGTTGAGGAGCAGACAGATGAGGACGCGCCGTCAGAGGACGGCGAGGGCGAAGATGAGGAATCCGATCCCGTGCAGGATGCGCTGCTGGACATCTTCTCTGAGGAGACCGAAGCCAGCTATTACGACGTGCTGCTGCATGGCTTTGAGGACGTGTCCATCGAGGAACTGGCTGCGCTGTGCGATCAGGTGGCGGGCGAGCTGCGGGCTGCCCCCGCCGCACCCCTCGAAACGCAGGAGGTGAGCCGGTGATAGCGCTTGCCGGGTTACTTGGTCTGGCCGGGGGGATACTCGCGGCCCGCCTGGGCGATGCGCTGCCCGGTCTGCTGGGCCGAGACATGCCCCGCCGGGGTTGGGATGCGTGGGACGCGATCGCCGGGCTGGCCGGGGGGATCAGCCTGATTGCCATCGCCGGGGGGGCAAGCACGGCGGGTACGCTGCCGGAGAAGCTGGTCGCCTGCGGGCTCGCGCTGCTGCTCGTGCTGATCGCCGCCGTCGACGCGAAACACCGCCTCGTGCCGAACGCCGTGATCTACCCGGCGGGAGTCGCCGCGCTGGTTATGAGCATCACATCGCAGGGCCGGGGAATCGGATCGGCGCTGCTGGGCGGGCTGTTTGGCTTCGCCCCGTTTTTGCTGGCCGCCATGCTGCGGCCCGGCGAGTTGGGCGGCGGCGATGTCAAGCTGGCGGCGTTCATCGGTCTGACGTTTGGCTTTCCATACGTGCTGTGGGCGCTGGCCCTCGGCGTGCTCGCGGGCGGAGCGGCGGCGGCCTATCTCATGCTGGCGCAGGGGCGAGGGCGAGCATACACCATCCCCTATGCCCCTTTCCTATGCCTGGGTGCGGTGATGGCCCTGCTCTACGATCCACTGCCCGCCCTGCTCTCGCAGGCAGCTATTTCTGGTATGTGAGGTGACACTGTGGCGTTAGATTCCATCGACTTTGACCAACTACTCGAAGACGAGGCCGCCGAAGCTGAGGCGGAAGCAGGACAATCCGCGTCACAGCGGAGCGGCCCGCTCGTGCAGTGGTTGATCGTGCTGGGCCTCGCGCTGGGCATTGTGCCGCTGTACCTGTTAATGTCGACCGTCAAGGCGGAGAACATCGGCCTGCAGGCCAGGCTCGACGAGCTTCAGGAACAGCTCGTCGGCGCGCCAGAGATGCCCGCCAACGCCGAACAGCTTGAGAGCGACATCGCCCTGCTTCAGGAGCAGGCAGCGGAACTTGACAACCTGTGGGTTGCGCTGGCGAACCGTCACATAGATTGGCCCAACGTACTGCCTACCATTACGAAATACGACCCGGAACTCGTCCGGCTCACCGGGATGACACAGTCCGAGAACCGCATCTTGATCGCCGGGCAGGCGCGCCACGAGGCTGCTGCCCTCGCCTACGCGGATCAGCTCGAAAGCTCCGGGCAGTTCGCGCACGTGTCGATGCAGTCCATGACAGTGCTCAGCCCGGCGGACGCTCCTGCCGAAGACGACGAAGGCGCGGCGGTCACCGACGCCCCGGAATGGGCCTCGGCGCAGGGGGCCGTCACGTTCACGATACTGGTTGAGATGGAGACCGTACTGCCATGAACGACCTGCCCGATATCCGCGATTACGTAAGCGGGGAGTTTCTTTCCCTGCTGCCGAAAGTCCTGATGGCCTTCCTGGTGATGGGGATCAGCGTGTTGGTCGGGATGGGCCTGATCCCTCAGATGCGGGCCCGCACCGCTCTCGCTGCGCAGATCGCCCAGTCCGAGGCCGCATTCGATCGGGGCCGGGGAGACAGCGACGACATCCTCGTGACACTGCGGCGGCGCATCACTAACAACCAGACGCAGCTTGAGGAAAAATCACAGCCCTTCCTGACCGACGAGCAGGCGGCGGAGGTCATGCGGCGGATGTACGGCTACGCCGCCGAGAGCGGCGTGCAGATCGCCACGCTGAGCGCGCAGACCGTCCCTGCCGAAATGCAGGGAACGATGTATCACGTCAGCGCCTACCGGCTGGAGGCGAACGGCTCCGTGCCGGAGCTGCTCGAATTCCTGGCGCGCATCGGGGAGGCCTCGCTGCCGAGTGTCCTGCTGACCGGTATCACCGTCAACCAGCAGGGAAGTGACGCCCCCGGTATGACGATGGACGTATACCTCTACACCTCCGACATGGCGGCGGGCGATGCGCTGGCTGAAGCACCTGAGATCGTCATCCCCACTCCGACCCCAAGCCCGACCCCCACGCCGGTATGCGACTGCTCCGCCAACGTGTACGACTGCCGGGACTTCGCCGATCAGCCTGCGGCGCAGGCCTGCTATGAGTTCTGCGGCGGCGCGGAGAACGACATCCACCTGCTCGACGAGGATGGCGACGGCGTCACCTGTGAGACGGTCTGGCGGTAGCCACACACAGCCGCACCCCAACCCGACGACTACAGAGACAGCCCCGGTTTCGGGGCTGTTTTGTTAAATAAGATACTCAGGATCTTCTCAAATCCGGCATTTGAGCGCGCGGAGCCTTGCTCTCCGGTCGGGAAAGGTGTTACACTCCCCGGTTGACGCTCGCACAGTCACCTTCTATTAGCTCCCGCCTCGGGAAATGGAGGAGATATGGAGATACTGCAATCCCACCCCGCGCTTGAAGAAATCGGCTTTCGCAACCTTAACACCGTCTACTGGCAGCTTCACACGCCGCAGCTATATGAGCAGTCGATCCGCCGACAGGAGGGCTTCGTCAGCCACCTGGGACCGCTCGTCGTGCGAACCGGCGACCACACAGGACGCTCGCCGAGGGACCGGTTCATCGTCCACGAGCCGACGACGAGCGATGAAATCTGGTGGGGCGACATCAACCGTCCGTTCAGCCGGGAGCAGTTCGACGAGCTGCTTCAGAAAGTGCTCGCCTACTTCCAGGGTAAGAACGCGTTCGTGCAAAACGCGTTCGCCGGAGCAGACAAGAACTACCGGATCGCCGTACGGGTCATTGCCGAGACGGCATGGGCCTCGCTGTTCGCCCGCAATATGTTCGTCCGGGCGACGGACGAGGAGCTTGAGAACTTCAAGCCGGACTACACGGTCATCCACGCACCGAATTTCCACGCGATGCCTCAGTATGATGGCACGAACACCGCCGCGTTCATCCTGCTCAACTTCGCCGAGCGCCTCGTGCTGATCGGTGGGACGGCATACGCGGGCGAGATCAAGAAATCGATCTTCAGCGTGCTAAACTATCTGCTGCCCAAGCAGAACGTGCTGCCCATGCACTGCTCTGCGAACGAAGGGGATGACGGCGAAGTCGCCCTGTTCTTCGGGCTGTCGGGCACCGGCAAGACGACCCTCTCCTCCGACTCGACGCGCACCCTGATCGGCGACGACGAGCACGGCTGGAGCGAGGAAGGCGTCTTTAACTTCGAGGGCGGCTGCTACGCGAAGGTGATCAAGCTGTCGCCCACCGGGGAGCCGGAAATCTATCAGACGACACGCCGGTTCGGGACGATCCTCGAAAATGTGGCGATGGACATGAACGACCGGCGGCTCAATCTGGACGACGCGACGTTCACGCAGAACACGCGGGCGTCTTACCCGATCAGCCACATCCCGAACGCCACGCGCAGCGGCACCGGCGGGCACCCGAAGAACGTCGTCTTCCTCACGGCGGATGCCTTCGGCATCATGCCACCTGTCAGCAAGCTGTCGCCAGCGCAGGCCATGTACCACTTCCTCAGCGGCTACACGGCGAAGGTCGCGGGCACCGAGCGCGGCGTGGACGAGCCGCAGGCCACCTTCAGCGCCTGCTTCGGCGCACCGTTCCTGCCGCTGCACCCGAACACGTATGCCGACCTGCTCGGCGAGCGCATCCGGGAGCACAACGTCGACGTGTGGCTGGTCAATACAGGGTGGATCGGCGGCCCGCACGGTGTCGGGAACCGCATCGAGCTGAAGTACACGCGGGCGATGGTGCGCGCGATTCTGGAAGGCACGCTGGCCGAGGTCGAAACACGCGAAGACCCGACCTTCAGGCTGCACGTGCCGCTGCACTGCCCCGGCGTGCCGGATGAGGTTCTCAACCCCAGAGAAACGTGGGACGACAAAGAGGCATACGACACGCAGGCGGCCAAGCTCCGGGAGCGGTTCGCCCAGAACTTCCGGCAGTACGCCGACGCCGTCAGCGACGAAATCAAAAACGCTGGCCCAACCTCTTAGCCAGCGTCATATCCTCGCACGAATACGGGCAGGGGTCCGGTGACGCCCCTGCCCGTTGTGATCTCAGCCAGTTACACCCGGCCTACCAGCGCCCCAACAGGGCGATAGCCCCCAGTGCAAGCACCGGGCCGAGAATCGTCCCCGGCCAACCAATCAGCAATCGCCCCAGAATGGCGGGGGCGGCCACCCCAAACCCCGTATACCCGACGAAACCCAGCACGGCGGGCAGCCAGCGCGGCCTCGACCGGTAGCCGAACCAGCGCAACCCATCCTCCGCCCACGACCCAACGCTGACCGAGGCGAAGATGAAGAAGACCGGGACAGCGCTCAGAAGCAGCGTAACCAGGAACACCGGTGCGCGGATAATGCGGATGATGGGGCTTTCGGACCTGTTCTGCATACAAAGCCTGTGGGGCTAAAGGCTATCCATAGATCGCGCCGCTGCGTCAGCTTGAATCAGATTCGATCCGCAATCTTCGCGAACGGACGAAGGCGGGTGACATCACTATAAGCCGGATATCGTCCGCCCGTCAACAAGACGCGTCCCTATGACGCATCACCTCGCCGGTCAAGCTGATCGCGGAGCGCGTCCGGCGTCGTCACCGGAAGCTGGCAAGCATAGCTCCGGCAGACGTAGGCCGTCGGCCTGCCATCGACCATCTCACGGCCAGCCAGCAGCGGGATCGCCGCCGGAGCAGCCTCGTCGCCGGGGGCGCGGTGGGCCACCACCTGATGGGGCCGGTAGGGCTGGCGCACGACGGCCAGCAGCGCCTGCATGGCATCAGATTCGGCGGGGCCGACGAGCGCGATCTCGTGCGGCCCGCTGATCATAAATGCCAGATGCGCGCCGAGGTAGCCGAAACCCGTTGGGTACTGCGCGACCGCCGATCCGAGCCGCTCCAACACGCGCTCGGCCAGACGCCACCCTTCGGGATGATCGGCCAGGATGCTCAACCGGGCGAGCGCACCCACCGCCGCCGACGTGCCGGAGGGCACCGCATTGTCCATGACCTCCTGAGGCCGCGTGATGAGCGATTCGTGGTCGTGGGCCGTGTCGTAGAAACCGGACTCGTCATCCCAGAACAGCGCGATCATTTGCAGGGTCAGCTCTTTGGCGGTGGTGAACCAGCGAAGATCGAACGTCGTCTGATAAAGCTCGATCAGCCCCTCAATCAGGAGGGCGTAATCTTCGAGATAGGCCGCCAGCCGCGCTTCGCCGTCCTTATACGAACGCAGCAGCCGACCTTCTTTCCGCAGATCAGACAGAATGAAGTCGGCGGCGCGCGCGGCCATTGCCGTATAGGCGGGATTCCGGAGCACGCGCCCGGCCTGCGCCAGGCTGTTGATCATCAATCCGTTCCACGCCGTCAGTATCTTGTCGTCAAGCCCCGGCCTGACGCGCGTCTCGCGCCGCTCGAACAGGCGATCGCGCGCTCGCTCGACCTCGCCCATCAGCGACTCGACCGGCAGATCGTGCCGCGCGGCGACGACCTCCGGCTCCTCAGGCACCCATAGGATCGACTTGCCTTCGAAGTTAGGGCCGCGTGTGACACCCCAGTAATCCAGCACGGCATCGATCCCGGTGGAGCCGCCGAGCACCTCACGCAGTTCATCCTCCGACCAGACGAAGAATTTACCCTCTACCCCCTCGCTGTCGGCGTCCTGCGCGCTGTAAAAACCGCCGCCGGGCGCGGTCATCTCGCGGCGGACGTACTCAGCCGTCTGCTCTACGACCTGCCGATAGCGCGGCTTGCCCGTCACCTGATAGCCGTGCAGATAGATGCGGAGCAGCAGCGCGTTGTCGTACAGCATCTTCTCGAAGTGGGGGACGAGCCATTTGGCGTCGACGGAATAGCGGTGGACCCCCCCCCCGATCTGATCGTTCATCCCACCTCCGGCCATGCGATCGAGCGTGTGTGTCACCATGTCGAGCCCATGGCCCCAGCCGTAACGGTGGTGCATCTGCAAAAGCAGCTCCAGCGCCATACTCGGGGGGAACTTTGGCTGCGAACCAAATCCGCCCCATGTCCGGTCGAAACGCTCGGCCAAACGCTGAAACGCACCTGCTAATATCTCATCGGAGGGCAACTGGTTCTGCTCGCTCTCCAGAAGGATGCGCCCGCTGATGGCCGCCGTCAACCGGGTCGCCTGATCCTCTACCCGATCGCGCCGCTCACGATACAGCTTCTCCATTTTGACGAGCATTTGTGAGAAGGAAGGCATATTGTGGCGCGGCTCGTCGGGGAAATAGGTGCCGCCATAATAGGGCCGCCCGTCGGGCAGCAGCCAGACGGACATCGGCCAGCCGCCGCTTCCAGTCAGCGCTTGAACGGCATTCATGTAGATCGCGTCCACGTCGGGGCGCTCCTCGCGATCCACCTTAATGCACACGTAGAGGTTGTTCATCAGCGCCGCCGTCTCTTCGTCCTCGAAGGATTCATGGGCCATCACGTGGCACCAGTGACAGGCCGAATAGCCGACGCTCAAAAAGATCGGCCTATCTTTGGCCTTGGCGCGCTCAAATGCGTCCTCCCCCCAGGGGAACCAGTCAACGGGGTTATCCTTGTGCTGTAGAAGGTAAGGACTCGTCTCGTTCGCAAGTCGATTGGGCATAAGCTCGCTTCCGGCTGACTCGATTCAGGGCGAACACGGCACGGCCCGGTTCAGGCTGGGTGCCCCGCTAGAGGGTCAGACAGCGCCACAACCGGACTGGCTGGCGGATAACGTAGTGTGAGTATAGCGAGTCAGCGGAAGGATTTGTCGCCGGATTTGGATTATTCGCGCGGAAGGCGCGCAGCGGCGGCCTCGTCGACCAGCCAGACCAGCGACCCATCGACGAGCTTCACGGCCTGAGCGGGGTACGTGCTGGGCCGGTAATCGCCAAGCAGCACATCGCGCAGGACTCCGGCTTTGGCCTCGCCCACGACCAGAAACAGGATGTGCCGGGCGTGGTTGATCACCGGCAGGGTGAGGGTCATGCGCTCCGCCCGGAGCTTTGGCACTTCATAGACGAGCACCCGGTTGCTCTGATCGCTGACGGCCCGCGTGCCGGGGAAGATCGAGGCGGTGTGACCGTCCTCACCCATCCCCAGCAGGATCAAGTCGAAACGGGGCCAGTCCCCACGACCCAGAGAGAAGTGACGCTCCAACTGGGTCGTATAAGCGCGCGAGGCGGAGTTCGCGAGGCCCTCACCGTCCATGCGATAGACCTGCGTGCGCGGCACCGGAACGTGAGATAGCAGCAGGTGGGCGGCCATGCCATAGTTGCTGGCCGGATCGCCGGGCGGAACGCGGCGCTCGTCGGCCCAGAATACGTACGTGTGCTCCCAGGGGGCGGATGTCGCATATGGCTCTGAGGCCAGCAGTTCGAACAGGGGGCGCGGCGTGCTGCCGCCTGACAGGGCCACGTTGAACGATCCCCGCTCGGCGACGGCGCGCGCGGCGAGGGCCAGCCAGAGGTCGGCGGCCTCACGAGCGACGGCTGCGTGATCGGGCAAGATGATGACTTCGGCCATGAGATTCCCCCGTCGTTAGCTGCGGTTCAAGGATCGGAAGACCGCCGCCACCTGACGCAGGGCCTTCGGGTAAAGTGAATCATAGCCGCTAACAAGCTCCTCAGCCAATGCCCGGCGGGCATCGACCGGATGGAACGTGTAGCCGCGCATCGCCGCCTCGGTCGGTTCGCCGTGCAGTGCGATGGATAGCCAGTGACGCTGCGGGATGAACTCGATGCGCGACGTGGAAAACGGTGGTTCCTCTCCCACCGTGATCTGTATCGAGGCGATCTCACCGGGCGGGAGATCGCCTTCGACACCGGCGGCGGGCAGCACGTCGATCCCGGCCTCGCACCCGGCGATCATCCACCTCGTCCCGTAACCGCCCTCCGGTGAGCGCTCTGCATGCAGGAATTCCCACCCAAGCCGATCCGCCATCCACCCCACGAGAAGAAGGGCGCGCGTGTCACCGGTGAGAAGCCGATCCGCATGATACCGTATTTCCATCCCCTGAACGCAGGGCAGGTGCTCGCGCAGCTCCGGTATCTCCCAGAACTGGGCGACGGCATCCCGCCAGGGGGCCAGCTTGCCCCAGGCGAGGTCGACCAGCGGAGGGGCATCCAGATCCGCCAGCGCGGGAAAGTCATGGCGCGGCGCAGGGAAAAAGTCCGAGTCGACGATCAGGCGGGCGGCTTCCGCCGACAGCGTCTCGAACAGGTGATCATCCGGTTCGGGCCGCTGCATCCACCACAGGTAGACCGGTAGATCGGGCGCCAGCAGCGAAACGACGGTCGAGTGAATCTCGTCGCCCAGCCTGCCGCCAACATCGAACACGACCATCTCACCGCAGACCTGCGCCTGGTTCTGCTGCTGGCAGTAGACCGTCACCCAGCCCTCGACCCGATCCTCGGCCTCCAGATCGCAGTGGATCAGGATGACGCGGCCCGGACGCGCGGAGGTGATCTCGATGATAAATTGCACTATGTCGTCGACGTGGTGACGCCGCACGTCGGTGTAGACGACCAGATTATGCGTGCGCGCCCGCATGACGGCCTCGTCACGCAGCGCCTCCGATGCCCACAGGCGGCGAAGCTCGTCCCGAATAGCGCTCAGATCGACCTTCCTGAGATCGGTCCGCAGTGATGTATCAGCCACGATCTCCCTCCCCCGCTACAGCCGCCGCCAGCGCCGACCGGTCCGCGCCAGCAGTTCGTTGGCCCCTTCCGGCCCCCACGTCCCTGCCTCATACATCTCCATCGGCGGCCCCTCGCCATCGCGCCACGCCGCCAGCACGGGGTCGACGAGCCGCCACGCCCATTCGATCTCGTCGCGGCGGGCGAAAAGCGTCGCATCGCCGACGATGGCGTCGAGCAGCAGCCGCTCATAGGCATCGGGTGGTGTGGCGATGCCGAAAGACGTTCCGTAGCGAAAATCCATCGTCACGGCGCGGCGCTCAAGCCCCTGTCCGGGCAGTTTCGACTCGAAGCGAAGCGTGATGCCTTCGTCAGGCTGGATGCGCAGCGCCAGCACGTTGGGCCGCTGATTCTCGACCTGGCGCTCGTCGAACAGCAGGTGCGGTGGGCGCTTGAAGTGGATCGACGCCTCGGTGACGCGCGTCGGCAGGCGCTTGCCTGACCGCAGATAGAACGGGACGCCCTGCCAGCGCCAGTTGTCCACGTACCACTTCACCGCGCCATAGGTGGCAGTTTGAGAATCGTCGGGTACCTCGTCAAGCTCGCGGTAGCCGGGCACGGCCTCCCCATCGATGGTCCCGGCGGTGTATTGGCCGCGCGCGGTTAGCTGGGCGACATCCTCGCCGTTGATGGGCCGGATGGCCCGCAGCACCTTCACTTTTTCGTCGCGGATGGCATCCGCCTCGAAGGCGACTGGTGGCTCCATCGCGATGAGCGTCATGACCTGAAACAGGTGATTCTGGAAGATGTCGCGGATGACCCCGGCCTGATCGTAGAACTCCTCGCGTCCCTCGGCCCCACCCGGCTCGACCACGCTAATCTGGACGTGGTCGACATAACGATGATTCCAGATCGGCTCGAAGATGGCATTGGCAAAACGTACGACGAGGATGTTCTGGACGGTCTCTTTGCCCAGATAGTGGTCGATGCGGAACACCTGCTCCTCGGAGAAAACGGCGTTGAGCGTATCGTTCAGCGCGTGGGCGCTCGCGAGGTCGTGCCCGAACGGCTTCTCGACGATAATACGCCGCCAACCGTTATCCTTCTGGGCCGCCATCCCGGCCTCGCCAAGATGGGTGATGATCGTCTCGTACCAGCCTGGCGGAGCGGCGAGATAGTACAGACGGTTGTCGGGCATATTCTGCCCAC
>CAZWUX010000071.1:3541-15068 GCA_964637665.1 uncultured Anaerolineae bacterium | reverse complement strand
CCGGCCAGTCTAAGTTGGCCGGGGCCTGTCTATGTCTATTGAACGAGTGGGTGGGAATTTAACCGTCGGCGGTCATTCTCCGACGGCCCCCGCGTCGACCGTTTCTTCGATCTCCGGCTCGACATCCACGTCCATCTCTATCATCTCATCCCCGGCCACTTCGCCCTCCTCCATCACCGGCTCGGGTACCTCGATCACAACCTCCTCGCGGAGGCTGGGCACGATGTACGACTCGGCCAGCAGTTCGGAGTGGTGGCTGAGCATCCGGGAACGATCTTCCTTGTAGTGATGGAAGCCCGTCCCAGCCGGGATCAGCTTGCCGATGATCACGTTTTCCTTCAGGCCGATGAGCGGATCCTCCTTGCCCGCGATAGCTGCCCCGGCCAGCACCTTGATCGTGTGCTGGAAGGACGACGCAGACAGGAAGCTGTCCGTGCTCAGGGCGGCCTTCGTGATGCCCAGCAGCACGTTCTGCGCGCTGGCGGGCGTGCCGCCCCGGCTGATCACCTTCTCGTTGACGCGCCGCAGCAGCAGCCGGTCGATAAGCTCGCCGGGCAGCAGTTCTGTGTCGCCACTGCGGGTGATCTGGACTTTGGACAGCATCCGCCGGATGATCACTTCGAAGTGTTTGTCGTTGATGTTGACGCCTTGCTGGCGATACACATACTGCACTTCGGTGAGCAGATAGAGCTGTGTCGCCTCCGCTCCGAGGATGCGCAGGATGCGGTGAGGGTTCTTGGAGCCCTCGGTAAGCTGGCTGCCTGCGGTGATGTAATCGCCATCGCGCAGACGGTGGCTGTCCCCACCCTCCCCCCTCATCTCGACCAGCCGGGCGGCGCTCGGAAGCTCGTACTCGCGTTCCTCGCGACGCTCATGGATGAGGGTCAGGGTGTCTCCTTCGATCGAGACGCGGCCCTTATAGTCAGACTTGAAGACTTCGTCATCCTTACGGGCCAGCTCATCGCCAATGGCGACATCGTCACCATCCTCGACCAGAACTTCCCAACCGGAGATGTTGAACTCCTCGCGCAGCACCTCGCTGTCAACCACGTTGATGTAGCGAATGCCGTCACGCTCGTAGATCTCCACGAAGCCGTCGATGTCGGTGATGATCGCCTCACCCTTTGGCTTCTTACGCGCCTCGAAGATCTCTTCGACGCGCGGCAGGCCGGTCGTGATGTCGCCGCGCTCCTCTGCGGCACCGCCTGTGTGGAACGTCCGCAGCGTAAGCTGGGTGCCGGGCTCACCGATGGACTGCGCGGCGACCGTCCCTACCGCAGAGCCCACATCGACCAACCTGCCCCGGCCCAGGTCGCGCCCATAGCAGCGCTGGCACAGGCCGAACACGAGATCGCACGTCATTGGGGAGCGGACAAACACTTCCGGCACACCCAGACTGTCGATCAGTTCGGCCAATTCCTCATCGATCATTTCGTTGCGCTCGGCGAGGATTTCACCCGTCTCAGGATGGACGACGGGGCCTGCCACCACGCGGCCAATGACACGCTCGTACATCGATTGCCCGGCAACGGGTTCGGCTGCCCGAATCCAGATACCGGCCTCAGTGCCGCAGTCCTCCGCGTTGATGATGACATCCTGCGCCACATCCACCAGACGGCGCGTCAGGTAGCCAGCGTCCGCCGTACGGAGCGCGGTGTCCGCCAGACCCTTACGGGCACCGTGCGTGCTGATGAAGTACTCCAGCGCCGACAGTCCTTCGCGGAAGTTGCTTCGAATAGGCAGGTCGATGATACGGCCCGACGGATCGGCCATCAGACCGCGCATCCCTGCAAGCTGAGTGATTGGTCCCATCCCGCCCTTCGTCGAGCCGGAGTCGGCCATGATGGCGACATTGCCATACGGATCGAGCGACCCGCGAATAGCGCGCTCGACATTCTGCTTGGCGTTCGTCCACTCGTTGATGGTCGCCTGATAGCGCTCGTCGTCCGTCAGCAGGCCGCGCCGGTACTCGCGCTCGATACGGTTGACGGTCTCAGACGCGTCGTGCAGGATTTCCGCACGCTCGTACGGGATCGTCAGGTCGTTGATGGCGATGGTCGTGCCGGAATGCGTTGCAAACCGGAAGCCGAGGTCTTTGATCTTGTCGACGACCTCAACCGTGATTTCCGAGCCGAAGCGTGTATACACCTGACCAATCAGGCGGTTAACGCCCTTCTTGTCAAGCGTCTCGTTGATCCAGCGAACCTGATCCGGCAGGATGCGGTTGAAGATACACCGGCCAATCGTCGTGACAATTGGATCATCCAGCGGCGGCGCATCTTCCTCGTCGTAAATTTTGGCGATGCGGATCGGGGTGTGCAGATCGACCTGCCCGACCACGAACGCCATCTCAACTTCGTCGATGTCGTAGAAGACCCGCAGGCTCTCCGGGTCGACCTCGTCAGGCGCATCGCCGGGCCGGGTCATGGTCAGATAGTAGACCCCCAACACCATGTCCTTGCTCGGCCCCACGATCGGCACCCCGTCCGCTGGCTTGAGCAGGTTCCGCGTGCTGAGCATCAGCTCGCGGGCCTCGTTGACCGCTTTCTCAGACAGCGGCACGTGAACGGCCATCTGGTCGCCGTCAAAGTCGGCGTTGAAGGCCGTACACACCAGCGGGTGGATCTGGATCGCCTTGCCTTCGACAAGCTGCGGCTCAAACGCCTGAATGCCGAGGCGGTGCAGCGTCGGCGCGCGGTTCAGCAGCACCGGGCGCTCCTGAATGACCTCTTCAAGCACCTCCCACACCTCAGGGCGCTCGCGCTCGATGATGCGCTTCGCGCTCTTGACGTTCGACGCGTAGTTGTACTTGACGAGACGGCTAATGACGAAGGGGCGGAACAGTTCCAGCGCCATCGTCTTCGGCAGCCCGCACTGATGCAGCTTGAGCTTCGGGCCGATCACGATCACGGAACGGCCAGAGTAGTCGACACGCTTACCGAGCAGATTGCGGCGGAAGCGCCCTTTCTTGCCCTTCAGCATATCGCTCAGCGATTTCAGTTCGCGGCGGCCCCGGCGGCTGAGCGCCCTACCCCGCTGGCTGTTGTCGATCAGGCTGTCGACCGCCTCCTGGAGCATCCGCTTCTCATTGCGGACGATCACGTCAGGCGCGCCGAGTTCCAGCAGGCGCTTGAGGCGGTTGTTCCGGTTGATCACCCGGCGGTACAGGTCGTTCAGGTCCGACGTGGCGAATCGCCCGCCGTCGAGCTGAACCATCGGGCGCAGGTCCGGCGGGATCACCGGCAGCATCGTCAGGATCATCCACTCAGGGCGGTTGCCGCTCTTGCGCAGCGACTCGACGACACGCAGCCGCTTCGTCGCCTTCTTACGGCGCTGCTTCGACCGCGTCGTCCGGATCTCGTGCCAGAGTTCTTTGCTGAGTTTATCCAGATTCATCGTCTGGAGGATGTCGTAGAACGCGCCCGCGCCCATTCCGGCCTTGATGACCTGTCCGTAGCGCTGCCGGAGTTCGCGATACTCAGCTTCACCCAGAAACTGCATCTGCTCGAACGACTCCAGATCGTTGCGCTGATCGCTGTAGTTCTGCTCAAGCTCGCTGATGCGAATCTCCAGCGCGTCCTGAATCTCCTCGATCCGGTTGGCGACTTCACCCGTGATGTCCTCGGCCCGTCCCCCATCCTCGCCGAGGGCTTTGACGCGCTCAGCCTCGATGTCGGACTGGATCTCGTTGAGAAGCGCCCCGGCGACATCCTGCACGCGGCTGATATGCTCAGGGCCAACCGTCTCGCTGACCTCGACGATCACGTCGCCAGACGGCTCGAACTCCATCGCCTTGCGGACGGTAACCCCGGACTTGCTCTCCAGCTTGCGCTGGAAGCTCTGCGCCTCGCGCATCAATTCGTCGGTGCGGGTCGAAAGATCTTCGTCGAACCGTGCGTCGATCTCCTCACGCCGCGCCTCGATCTCATCGAGGGCGTTATCTCGCGCGCCTTCGATCACCGCGATCTGGCCCTCGGCTTCCGCCCGGAGGGCCTGTTTCTCAGCCTCAAGCTCGTCAGCCAGCCGCTTAAGCGCTTTCTGACGTGCATCCTCGTCGACGTTCGAGATAACATACTGCGCAAAGTAAAGTACACGGTCCAGATTGCGGCGCGAGACGTTCAACAACAGACCCAGATAGCTGGGAACGCGCCGCGTATACCAGACGTGGGCGACCGGTGCGGCCAGCTCGATGTGACCCATGCGCTCGCGGCGAACCGACGAGCGTGTGATCTCAACGCCGCACTTGTCGCATGTCAGGCCCTTATAGCGAACATTCTTATACTTCCCACAATAACACTGCCAGTCGCGCGTCGGGCCAAAGATAGCCTCGCAAAACAGGCCATCCTTCTCCGGCCTGAGGCGACGATAGTTGATCGTCTCCGGCTTTGTTACCTCACCGTAGGACCAGGATTTAATCTGCTCAGGCGATGCCAGACTTACCTTCAACGCCCGAAAGTCCTTGGCCTCCAGCCCGGTGTCCTGCATTCGACTATACACCACTGAAACGCTACCTCCTGGTCACCCGACTAACCTGCTGCTACACAGAGAAGCAGAACTGCGCTCGGAGGCCATTCCCCCGGCACATCTGCTTTGAACTGAAGCTCACTTCAAGAAAAGCACTAGGCAAACTCGAAAGCTCGCGGCGTGACGGTTCGCAAACTGATATTATATCACTAAAACGGTCAATTAGCGAATCAAATCGGCGCTTTTTTGAGAAGAATTCTCCGTTGATCTGCCAGCCAGAGGCAGGTCTGCCCCCCATATCCCGACGGATTTCGTGAGTTTAACGCGCTGCCCGATCAATTACCAGCGCATCACCGTGCCACAGTACTCACATTCGATCTGCCGCTGCCCCTTCACCAGCTTCTCGTCCAGCGGAGCGCCGCAAGCTTCGCATTTGGAGGGCGCTTCAGAAAAGGCCTGATCGAGCGCAGCCTCAGCAGATTCGGGCGTTTCGCCCTCGGTATAGTGCCGCTCAGTCTGTATATCCCCGTTGGCGACACGGTTGATCAATCCTGCCCACGTCTCGCTGTCCTGTCCTTCGAGGTGAAAATGGGCATCCCGGTAGTTGCCCGCGCTGAACGTCACGTCGATGTGATCCTGATGCCCGAACAACCCCTTGCTGCTGGCCGCGCACGACTCGACGCTGCCCACCGGGGCCTCGAATACGAGTTCCTGAACCGTCTCCGAATCGGTCGTGATGAACAGGACCTTTTTCGTCGCGACCTTCTCCTTCTGCTCGAAAAGGAGCCGCTGATCGCTCAAAAACAGCACGCCGGACGGCCCCTGTTTCTCGCCATCGCGCCACCATTTCGCTTGCACTGCCTGGATCGGGTTTTCACCGAGCAGCCAATCAAACGACGCCCCCTCCGCCTCATCCAGCAGCCAGAGCACATCGTCGACCTGAGCCTTTGTCTGGCGATACGTATCCAGCACGCTGCCATACACCGCGCGCAGCGCCGCATCAGACGACCGTACCCGTGTTTCGAGATCGCGTATCCCCTGCTCGATGGCCGCCACGTGGCTTCCACCCGCCAATCCCATCTGAATGGCGGAATTGTAGCGTTCTGCCAGACGATTATAGGCGGGCAGCAGGCCGCGCTCAGCCTGCGTCACCTCCCGGCGGAGCGCCGGTTCGGCCTCGTGCCATTTGCGTTTGAGCGTGTCTGCCTTGCGTTCGAGATAATTCTTGTAGCAGTAGCCCCGGCTCCGCACGTCCTCGATCAGCGCTTCGAGGTCGATCACCCCCTGCTCCAGCTCGGCGATGGCCCCGTGCGCCGTCTCCAGCGAAACGCCACCGGCGAGTGACTGCATGTTAGATTCGAGGGCGAGCAGCGCCTCGTGAGCCTCGGATGAAGCCGGTGCGCTCGCAACCGGCACGAGCTTCCCCGCTGCGCCGGAGGTCGATCCGCGAGACGCCGCCGTGCCTTTCGACGGTTTCGCCGGGGGTTTTTTGAAGCTCTGCGAAGGCGAGCCCGGCTTTGACTTCACCGGCTTGGCGGGTTTCTTTGTCGACGGCTTGGATTTCTGCTTCATGTTATTTCACCCCTGGCTGGTTTTCAGGATGCGTCAGACGATACGCGCATGTCGCGCTTACGCTTTCTGCGCCGAGCGCAGATAGGCCTCCATGAACTCGTCAAGCTGTCCATCCAGCACGGCGCTCGTGTTCGCCGTTTCGTAGCCCGTGCGGTGATCTTTGACCATCTGGTAGGGATGCAGCACGTAGGAGCGAATCTGGTTGCCGAAGTTGGCGTCGACGTAATCACCCTTTAGCTGGGCGCGCTCCTCTTCCTGCCGCTGGCGCTCCAATTCGAGCAGGCGCGCCCGCAGCACGCGCATGGCCGCCTCCCGATTCTGGGTGAGCGAGCGCTCGTTCTGGCAGCTTACGACGATGCCGCTCGGCTCGTGCGTGATGCGCACCGCCGTCTCGTTCTTCTGAACGTGCTGACCGCCTGCCCCCCCTGCCCTGAACGTCTCGATCTGCAGATCGTTCGGGTTGATGTCGATGTCGATCTCGCCGTGAACGTCAGGCCACACTTCGACCAGCGCGAACGACGTGTGCCTGCGATGGGCCGAGTCGAACGGCGACAGCCTGACGAGGCGATGCACCCCCCGCTCCGCCCGAAAATAACCATACGCCCAGTCCCCGCTGATGCCGATCGTCACGCTCTTTAGCCCGACTTCTTCACCGGGGCTGCGGTCGAGAATCTCGACCTTATAATCGCTGAACTCCGTCCAGCGCAGGTACATGCGCTCCAGCATCTCCGCCCAATCCATCGCATCGACGCCGCCCGTCCCTGAGTGGATGGCGAGGATGGCATCCTCGCGATCATATTCACCGGAGAGCATCGTTATGAACTCGAGACGCGCGACGCGGGTTTCAAGCTCGTTTACCTCGGCCTCAAGTTCGGCTTGCAGATCGCCATCTTCCATCCGGGCCAATTCCAGCGCATCGCTGGCCTGCTGAGTCAGGCCGTCCCAGCGCTCGACCTCGTGCCGCAGCCTCGATCCACGCTGCATCACCTCCTGCGCGTGGCGGGAATCATCCCAGAAGTCCGGCGCTGAGGCCTCCTCGTCGATGCGGTCTAATTCCTCCCGCTTAGCCGCGAGGTCAAAGACGCTCCTTGAGCTTCTGAATCCGTTCCTGTAATTCGTTTAACCGCGAGATAATCTCTTCCATTTACCGCCTCAAATATCCAATCAATCAGGTCAAATATTAAGAAATTCAGTCGAACAGGCCGTCAACGAACGCCTGCGGATCGAACGGGGCCAGTGCGTCGATCCCCTCGCCGGTCCCGACGAAGCGCACAGGCAAGCCCAGCTCCCCGCCGATGGCGAAGATCATCCCTCCGCGCGCCGTGCTGTCGAGCTTCGTGATGACGACGCCCGTCACGCCAACCGCCTCTTTGAACGAGGCCGCTTGCGCCAGCGCGTTCTGGCCCGTCGTCCCATCCAGCACGAGCAGCACCTCGTGCGGGGCGGCGTGGACGTTTTTCGCAGCCACGCCGCGCACCTTCTTAAGCTCTTCCATCAGGTTGTATTTTGTGTGAAGCCGCCCCGCCGTGTCGATCACGAGCAGGTTGCGCTTCCGGGCGCGTGCCGCGCGGATCGCATCATACGTGACGGCCCCTGCATCCCCGCCAATCTGCCCGGCGATGACGGGCACATCAGCCCGCTCGCCCCAGCGCTCAAGCTGCTCGATGGCCGCCGCCCGGAACGTATCCGCAGCGGCAAGCATCACAGCCCATCCCTCGTTCTTCCAGCGGTGGGCTAGCTTGCCGACGGTCGTCGTCTTACCCGATCCATTCACGCCGACGACGAGCACGACGTTGAGCAGTAAATCGTCGTCCAATTCACTGGGCACAGGCTCCGGCAGCAAGCTTAACAGGATATCCTTCAGGGCTGCCTCGACCTGACTGCGTGTCGTCAGTCCCTCGCGCTGGACACGATCTTTCAGCTCTCCGGTGATGTGCAGCGCCGTCTCGATGCCCACGTCCGCCTGAATGAGCAGCGCCTCGACTTCATCCCAGGTGTCTTCGGTAAGCTCGGTGGCCCCTATCGCATTCGCAATGCGCCCAAAAAACGCCTGGCGCGTCCGGCGTAGTGATTCGCGAAACATGAAATCCTTTTTATCCAGCCGCTTATGGACTTTCTGAGGGCCGTTGGGCCAGGTGGGATTATAGCACATCGCAGGGGGTGATGCTGTGCCGATTGTCCCGCAGAATAGCTCTAGTTATAATCTTCTAAACTCCCGGCAGGCGTGCGGCCAGACGAGGATTTGACAGCATGGAGGGCAACGCAACAATATGAGCGAGCTATCCCATCTGGATGACACGGGCCGCGCGTCGATGGTCGATGTCGGCGAGAAGCCCAACACGGAGCGCCTCGCCATCGTGCGCGCCCATGTCACCATGCAGCCGGAGACGCTCACCCTGATCCGGGAGGGCCAGATTAAGAAAGGGGATGTCCTTTCCGTCGCCCGCATCGCGGGGATCATGGCAGCCAAACGCACGCCCGACCTGATCCCGCTGTGCCATCCCATCCAGCTTACCCACGTCGACGTGGACCTCACACTTGACGATGAGGAGCCGCGCGTGCTGATCGAGGCGCGCGTGCGCTCCGTCGGCAAAACGGGCGTTGAGATGGAGGCTCTGACCGCGGCGACGGTCGCCGCACTCACGATCTACGATATGGCAAAGGCCGTCGATCGATCTATGCGTATCGAGGCTGTCCGCCTCGTCGAGAAACACGGCGGCAGATCGGGCAGCATCGTACTGGAATAGAGGGTGTATGGAAGTCCGCGTTCGTTTTTTCGCCACGCTTCGGGACCGCGCAGGGGTGGAAGAGACCCATCTGAGGCTTGACGATCCTGCTACCGTATCGTCTCTGCTGGAACAGCTTGGCGATCAGTATCCCCGTTTACGACCGACTTTGGACACGGCCCTCGTAGCCGTGAATCACGAGTACGTATTCGTGGAAAATCCAATCCGGGAGGGGGATGAGGTTGCCCTTTTCCCACCTGTCAGCGGAGGAAGCTGGCCCGAACTCTTTTCCATCACGACCGATCCGTTTGATATCGATTCGATCATCGCCCGCCTCACGAGCGAGGAAACCGGCGCTGCGTGTGTTTTCACGGGCCTCGTTCGAGGGCTGACGGACTCGGCGGGCGCACAGCGCCAGACCGACTACCTGCATTATGAAGCCTACGAGCCGATGGCCGAGGACAAGCTGCGCCAGGTGGCGAGCGAGATACGCGAGCGCTACCCGGCAGTTCAGGGGATCGCCATCGTTCAGCGAATTGGCAGGCTGGATGTCGGCAGCCCGACGGTGCTCATCGCCTGCACGTCAGGGCACCGCAATGACGGCGTGTTCGAAGCCGCGCGCTATGGCATCGACCGCCTGAAAGAGATCGTACCTGTCTGGAAAAAGGAGATTGGCCCGGACGGCGCTCACTGGGTAGAGGGCAGCTACCATCCGGGGCCGGACGATGTCCGGCAGAGTGACAGCGGGTAGCCGCGCTCACCACAAATGTTGACACTGAAAGGAACAGATTCGCCATGCATCGTGTTGTCGTGACAGGTATTGGAGCCATCGGTCCAATCGGCCACAACGCCGAGGACACATGGCAAAACCTCATCGCCGGGAAGTCCGGTGTGGGGCCTATCACACTGTTCGATACGACCGACTTTTCGGTCCACATCGCCGCCGAAATCAAGGATTTCGATCCAGGCGATTTTCTGGATCGGCGTGAGGTCCGGCGGCAGGATCGCTTCGAGTGGATCGCCAACATCGCCGCCAACGAGGCCCTTGCAGACAGCGGCCTCGAGGTAACGCCTGAAAATTCCCACCGCATCGGCGTCGCGATCAGCAGCGGCGTGGGCGGGATCGAGACGTTCATCGAGCAGACCATCATACTGCACGAAGAGGGTCCCCGCCGGATCAGCCCGTTTGCCATTCCCCGGCTGATGACGAACGGCGGATCGGGCACAGTCAGCATCGCGCATGGGCTGCGCGGCCCGTCTTTCTGTGTCACATCCGCGTGTGCGTCCAGCTCGGATGGCATCGGTATCGCCGCCCATCTGTTGAAGGCGGGCATTGCCGATGTCTTCGTCGCCGGGGGGTCGGAAGCGGGCATCACGCCGCTCGGCATCGCCGCTTTCGACCGCATCGGCGCCTACACATCCAGAACGGACAACACGCCCTCACCTTTCAGCGCCGATCGCGATGGTCTCGTGATGGGTGAAGGCGCAGCGGTTCTCATCCTCGAAACGCTGGAGCACGCTCAGGCACGCGGCGCGAATATCCTCGCGGAACTGATCGGCTATGGTTCGTCGGCGGACGCCTACCACATCACGGCGCCGACCGAGGATGGTTCGGGCAGTGCCGCCGCCATCCGTATGGCTATCGAAGACGCCGGGATCGCTCCTTCGGAGCTGGATTACATCAACGCGCACGGCACGGGCACGGAGTTGAACGACAGTGCTGAGACGAAGGCCATCAAGCTCGCCCTCGGCGAGGCCGCCTACAACGTGCCCATCAGTTCAACCAAGAGCATGACCGGCCACATGATGGGGTCGACCGGCGCGCTCGAAGCGATGTTCTGCATTCAAGCCATCCGGGACAACGTCGTGCCACCCACCATCAACTTCGGCGCGGTCGACCCGGAGTGTGACCTGGACTACGTCCCGAATAAGGCTCGCAAAGTGCCGGTCGAGATCGCTATGAGCAACTCCTTCGGTTTCGGGGGCCACAACGCCGTATTGATATTCAATTCCTTCGAGAGCTAGCGAGCAACCCTTTAGCCAGACTGTATAGCAACAATGGACGTAACGGAGTTCGAGAACGAAAACAACCTCCACTTCCACGACAAGTCCCTGCTGATCCGGGCGCTGACACATCCGTCCTACCTCAACGAGAACCCGAATGCCGGGCTTGAGGACAACCAGCGTCTGGAGTTTTTGGGTGACGCTGTGCTCGACTTTATCAGCGGGGAGCTGCTGTATCACCGCTTTCCCGAAGCGCCGGAAGGACGGCTAACCCGGCTGCGCGCCGCCCTCGTCCGGACCGAGACGCTGGCACGCTTCGCGCGGGACTGCGGCCTCGGCGATGTGCTCCATCTGGGGCACGGTGAGGAGGACAGCGGCGGCAGAACGCGGGCGACCAACCTCTGCGCGACTTTCGAAGCGCTGTCAGGGGCGCTGTATCTTGATCAGGGGATGCCGTCAGTCGAAGCATTCGTCCTGCCCTATTTCAGCGAGGCGCTGGACGACATCGTCCGCCTCGAACTCGACAAGGACGCGAAAAGCAGGCTTCAGGAGTGGAGTCAGGCCCATCTCAACCTGACCCCGTCCTATGAGACGATTGATAGCCGGGGGCCGGACCATGCCAAGGAGTTCACGGTCGCCGTAATCATCGACGGCGAACAGTACGCGCATGGCACGGGTCCGAGCAAGCAGGCAGCCGCTCAGGAAGCGGCGCAACGCGCGCTGGAGCGGCTGCACGCCTTCGGCGATGCCTAGCCCTGGAT
>CAZWUX010000071.1:0-3531 GCA_964637665.1 uncultured Anaerolineae bacterium | reverse complement strand
GGTTCCTCTCGATCCATCGCTGGCCCTTTTACCCGGGCACGGGGGCTGCCGACGAGACGGGCGGCGGCGCCGGCCTGGGGACTACCGTCAACCTGCCCGTCGAGTTCGGCATCGCCCGCGATGACTACCTGCACGCCTTCGGCGATGCCTAGCCCTGGATCGCGGCTCCGGTAATCAGATTATGGACCGGCTGCTGATCACGGGCGCGAGTGGGGATGTCGGCAGGCCGCTCTCCCGGCTCGCCGCCGCAAAGTGGGACACGACGGGCACCTACTTTAGCACACCCACGACCGGCGGAGGGCGCGCCGTCCGGCTGGACATCCGGCAGCGTGACACGGTGCTGGCTCTCGTCCGCGATGTCCGCCCCGACGTGATCGTCCACGCGGCAACATCCGATCAGACTGAGGCGATGGCGGAAACCAACCGCATCGCCGCCGAGCACATCACGGAAGCAGCAGCCGCCGTCGACGCCCGCCTGATCGCCCTCTCGACCGACCTCGTGTTCGACGGCACGTCCCCGCCCTACGGCGAGGACGATCCCCCTACCCCCGTGATACCTTATGGCCGCGTAAAGGCTCAGAACGAGGCGACGTTTCTCACCTACCTCCGTTCGCTCGTCGTGCGCACCAGTCTCGTCTACGATTTCGATCGCGAGAACCGGCAGTTGAGCTGGATGCTCGATGCCATCGAGCGGGGCGAGCCGGTCACGCTGTTCGTCGACGAGTATCGCAACGCGATCTGGGTATGGAATCTGGCGGAGGCGCTGTTAGAGATCGCTGCTGGTGACGTGACGGGGATTTTGCACATCGCCGGCCCGGAAGCCATCACCCGGCTGAAACTGGGCCAGGTGCTGCTCCGCGTGATGGGATTTAATCCAGCGGAAGTTGTGACCCCCGTCCTCGCGGCTGAGGTCGCTCCACACCGTCCCCAGAAACCGCTGCTCCGGATCGACAAAGCCCGCCAGATTCTAAAAACGCCGCTGCTCAGCCTCGACGAGACCGCCCAGCGCGCTAAGGCGCCTCCGCGCTAGCCTCCATCGCCACCTCGACGACAACCAGCCGGTGATCGGACGCCTCACTCTCGACCTGCCGCGCGTCGAGCGGCGTAAGTCCGCGCACGAGCACGTAGTCATTCCGCACAGCGGGCAGGCGCGCCGGAGTCGTGTATCCCTGCTCGATGCCCAGCGCATTATCTGGATCGGCGAAGCCGTTGAAGATCATCTGCGTGTAAACGACCTCGTCCGGCGGTGCCGCCAGATCGCCCGCCACGACGGCAGGCGACTCAACATCCGCGAGGCTCAGCAAAAAGGCCACCTGTTCAAGCCGTTCCTGCTCGGAGGCCGGAGAAAGACGCGCATTGACGATGCGAATGGGCTGCCCGGAGGCGAGGCCGCTTATGTCGCCATATAACGCCACCGCCTGCTCGTCAGCAGCGGGCAGCAGCGCCCCCCCTGCCCCGCTCAGCGGCCACCGGGAGAGAACGGCCACGCCCCGTGTCTGTTCGGCTGCCGGATAGAAGGTAACGTGCATCCCCAGCCGCGATCCGAGGTACGTCGCCTGATCGACCCCGTAGTTAGCCGGATTCGCCGTGTCGATCTCCTGCAGCATGACGATGTCAGGCCGGGCCGCCGCGATCGTCCGCGCCGCAAGTTCGAGATCGTAGTTTCCGTCGGCGTCGCGCCCGTAGTTGATGTTATACGTCGCCACCCGCAGCGTCTCTCTGGCCGGGATTGGCGCGATCCGGGGCGACGCCGCCCCGATCAGCGCTGCCAGCAGCCCGGCGGGCACGACGAACGTCAGCGGAAGCCCGGTCTGAACCCGCTCTTTGACCTCCCACTGATTCCCATCCGCCCGCCGAAAAATCCTCGGCAGACACAGGAGGGCCGCCGCCACAAGCACGATCCACACGCCCTGCCCCTGCAAGAACGCCAGCGGCGTCGATGCCTCAATGGTCAACGCGTAGTCATACGCGAGCAGGAAAAACAGGAGCATCCCCAGCCCAAGCGCGCTGCCCGTTCGCTCCGGCGCAAGCTGCGGATTCGGCTCCGGCATCTGCCAGAGAAGTGACACCCCGATGAACTGCGCGAAGACCAGCACAGCGGCAGCGCTCACACCGGAGAGCCGGTTGCCCACCGCGATCAGGATCAGCAGCACGACCAGCCACGCCCAGCCCTGCAAGCCGGGCGAGAACACGTCGTAAATGTCGTTCACGAGCTGGCGCGCGGGGCGGCTCAGCGGCAGCGCAGTCGCCAGCACGAGCCACGGCGCGACCCCCGCATGAGAAAGCCCGGCCCAGCGTGCGACCGCGTTCGGCATCGACATGACGAGCAGCTCGAACGCCAGAAATCCGCCGAACGCGATCCCGCCGACGACCGTCAGCTTGCCCGGCAGAAACGGCTCGGAAGTTGTGTTGCGCCGCGCCAGACGGCTGACCGCGATCAGCAGCAGCGCGGCAGCGATGACACCCCACAGCATCGGCAGACCGGCCCTGCCGCCCAGCACCGGAACGTCCTGCCACGTGCGCAGCGAAACGTCATAGGTATTCGCAGTTCGCAGAAGCTGATCGAGCGTCAGGCCCACCACCCAGCCTGCGGCCCATCGATTCGCGTTGGCCCGGATAAGCTGTGTCCCGTAGACGCCACCCGCCGCCAGCACGATGATCGCCCCGGTAAGCTGGAGGGGTTCCACAGCTGCCCCGGCAGCCACGCGCCCCAGCGCGACGGCGATAGCGCTGGCGCTCAGGATGTCGGGCAGCGTCTCACGCTGCCGGGGGGCAAACGAGGGCAGAAGAATGGCGAGGATCAACCCGAGGTAGCCAAATACCAGCGTGACGCTCACACCGCCTGAGTTGAGCGTCTGTACGGCCTCCGGCAGCAGGATTCCGAGCACGATACGGACCGCCTCGACGGTGAACAATGCGACGAGACAGCTTTCGATGAAACGATAGATGCGGGCCAGCCCCAAACCGGCGTTCCTCTCTGTTGTTTATCAGCAGCCCGTTTTCTATGAGAAACCTGGCCGGGCTGCTTAGGAAGCCAGAGATGTTTCTCGCTATAATTAACCAACTGTCCCCTACGGAGGAATCATGATACCTGCTGACACGCTCCTGACCAATGGCACCATCGTCACGATGGACCCATCTTACACGATTATCCCCGGCGGCGCAGTCGCCATCCAGGGCGATTCGATCATCGCTGTCGGGACGACCGGCGAGATCACAGACCGCTACGCGAGCGACGAAATCGTCGACTGCACCGGCCTGACCGTCATACCGGGCCTCGTCAACGCCCACACCCATGTCCCGATGACGCTGCTGCGCGGGCTGGCGGATGATCTCCGGCTGGACGTATGGTTGATCGGCTACATGATGCCGGTCGAGCGCGAGTTCGTCAATCCCGATTTTGTCCGGCTCGGCACGCTGATCGGCTGCGCCGAGATGATCCAGGCCGGGGTCACCTGCTTCGCCGATATGTACTACTATGAAGACAGCGTCGCCGGCGCGACCGCCGAAGCGGGGATGCGGGCCGTGTGC
>CAZWUX010000070.1:12494-15158 GCA_964637665.1 uncultured Anaerolineae bacterium | reverse complement strand
GGATGGCGATGAACTGCCGGATCGTTGCGCCGCCGAACAGCAGGATGGCGACCATCACGAAGATGGCGTTAAGCTGCGTGGCGAGCGAGCGGTGGATCGTCTCCAGCACGGAGCGGTTCACGACTGTGTCGTAGTCCTCGTTGCGGTATTTGGGCAGGTTCTCGCGGATGCGGTCGAACATCACGATGCTGTCCTGCACGGAGAAGCCCACGACGGTGAGCATGGCCGTCAGGAACAGCGCGTCGACCTCCCAGCCGAACAAAATCCCCAGAATGGACATGACGCCCATCGCGACGAGCACGTCATGGATCATGGCGGCGATGGCGCTCATCCCGTAGCGGATGGGGTTCTGCACCTTGCGGAAGGCCAGCCAGATGAAGCCGAGGATGATCACCCCCGCGACGAGCACGGCGAAGAAGGCCGCGCGCGTCACCTCGCCGCCGATGGCAGGCGAGACGACATCCAGCGTCGAGCGGTTCGTGTCGATGGGGGCGACGTTCTCCTCCAGCGCGGCGATCAGCGCGGCCTGCTCGTTGGCGGAGAAGGCCCCGGCGCGGATCTGCCAGCGGTTTTCGGACGGTTCGCCAAGCTGCTGGATGACGGGGTCATCCTGCCCGAAGCTCTCGTACACGTCGCGGATGCCCGTTTCGGTGGCGGTGTCCTCGAACTGGACGATGTAGAGGCTGCCGCCTTTGAAGTCGATGCTGAGCCGCACCGGGCTGCCATAGACGATGGTCGAGTAGATCATCGCGATGACGCCGGGGATGATGACGGCAGCCGAGATCAGGTAGTAGATGCGCCGCCGCTGAACAAAGTTAGAAAACATGGCCGGTCCCCTTACAGCCCAAGCAGCCAGCCCCGCTTGACGAGCGTCTCGTCAGGCAGGGGGAGCATGATGAAATGGAGGAAGGTGCGCGTCACGGTGACGGCGGTGAACAGGTTGATGATGAGGCCGAGGGCCAGCGTCACCGCGAAACCGCGCACCGCGCCCGCGCCGAAGCTCGTGCCGAAACCGTAGAGCACGGCGCTGATGATGAGCGACGAGAGGTTGGAGTCGCGGATGGATGTCCACGCGCGGTCGAACCCGGCTTCGACGGCGCGGTCGATGCGCCGTCCGTGTCGAAGCTCCTCTTTCATGCGCTCGAAGATCAGGATGTTGCCGTCAACCGCCGTGCCGATCGAGATCAGGAAGCCGGTGATGGCGGGCAACGTCAGCGTGACGGGGATGAGCTTGTAGAGCGCGAAGTTGAGCAGCGCGAACACGACCAGCGCCAGCGCCGCCGCGATGCCCGGCACGCGGTAGTAAATCAACATGAACAGCAGGACGACGCCGATGCCGATCAGCCCGGCGCGGATGCTCTGCTGGACGGAGACCTGGCCGAGCGTGGGGCCGACGGTGCTGGTCGACTCGACGGTCAGCGGGATGGGCAGCGCGCCGTAACGAAGCTGGGTCGCGAGGCGGGTCGCTTCTTCCAGCGTGAAAGCGCCCTCGATCGTGCCCTGGCCGCCCGTAATCGCGCTCTGAATGCGCGGGGCAGAGATCACGACGCCGTCGAGCACAATGGCGAGATAGTCGCCGACGTGCGCGGTGGTGTAATCCCCGAACTCGCGGGAGCCATCCGGCGTGAGGGTGAACACGACGACGGGATCGCCCGTCTGCGAGTTGATGGACACGTCGGCGGTGCGCAGAATCTCGCCCGTCATGACGGTCTGGTAGACGGTGGTGTCGGTGGGCTGGGTGGTGTCTTCCGGCAGCACGGTGACGCCGCTGTCCTCCGGCGTGGGGGTGGCCGTCCCCGTCACGTCCTCAGCCGTCGCGCCGCGCTCGACAGCGTAGCTCGTCAGGATGGGCGTGCCCGCCGGGACGGGGCCGGGCACCTCAACGAACTCCAGCAGCGCGGTCTCGCGGATCAGCTCGACCGCCGCCTGCGGGTCCTCGAAGCCGGGAAGCTCGACGATCATCCGGCGTTCACCCTGAAGCTGGACGACCGGCTCCAGCGCGCCGAGACTATCGATACGGCTTTCCACGATGCGGCGCGCTTCCTCCATCGCCCCGCCTGGGATCGTCTCGCCGGGGGGCAGGTCGGCCTCCAGCAGCACTTTCAGCCCGCCCGCCAGGTCAAGCCCCTCGCGGATGGTAATGTCTTTGTTGACGCCGTCAATATGAATGCCGGGATTATCCGGCAGGCTGACCCACACCGCGAATGCCACCAGCAGCGCGATGATGACCAGCCACCCGATGTGTCGACCGGGTCTGAGCGCGACGATCAGCCCCACGGCGATGAGCACTGCGCCCAGCCAGATCAGAGGGTAGAGGGTCACTTCATCTCCTCACAGATTTACACGTTGGAAGGCGATAACAACGGGCGCGATCTTAACTCGCTGAGGCGCGGGCTGCAATAAGAGTGGGCAAGAGAGTGCAAAGTGCCAGGCAGGAGGGGTGCGGCTGCTCTGGTTGTGTCTGTGAATTTACTGGCGGATTTGGGGAATGACGAGCACGGATCGTGGGGCCGGGGCGATTGTGCGTGAGGCGGCGGTCAGCAGGCCGGGGTTGCGATGTGACAAATCGGCGGGGCCGTTTTGACTGGGAGTTGGCTTTGCCGACTCCATGAGGTACGAGCGCGGCAAGTATACGGTCGTACTCCCTTTACAGTGACCTGAGGA
>CAZWUX010000070.1:6753-12484 GCA_964637665.1 uncultured Anaerolineae bacterium | reverse complement strand
TCAACGACGCGGGTGCGGACCTCCTCCGGCGTCAGCGGGCTGGTGTCCACGTAGAGGTCGCAGTGGGCGCGGGCGTGGCTTAGGCGCTCGACCTCGGCGGCGTGGCGGCCCTCCGACCACGTTCCACGACGGCGGGCCTGCGCTGCCGTGTCGCTCACGTCGAGGTAGATCAACGCGTCCGGGCGTGAGATGCGCTGCCACATGTCGGGCACGTAGGAGTGCTCCTGAGCGACGTGGCGCGCATCGACCCCCGCCTCGCGGAGGGTTTTCACGAGCGTCGACTTGCCCGCCGCCGATGGTCCCACGACGGCGACCCGCAGGCGGCGCGGGCCGTCATCCCCCACCATCGCCGCTCTCGCGCCGGTTCCACTGGTTGGCGAGCTGCTTGATGCGGGGAAGTGTGGCGACGACGGCGATCATCTCCCCGGCGCGCAGCGTCACGCCGGGCGCGGGGTGCACGTCGACCTCGCCCGCCGACTGGTGCAGGACGATGGACACGTCCAGCTCTTGCTCCACGTCGCGCACGTGGCAGCCGTCCAGACGGGAACCCGGTTCGATCTCGACGCGGCCCATCGCCAGCACGTGATCGTCCACCTTGAAGGTCTGGATGATCTCGGTGCGGGTGGCCGCGCCCGCGAACGCCGGGGCGGACAGCCCCGACGAACTCATCACGGCGGTCAGGTCGAAGCGATCGGCGATGGACGTGGCGAACTGATCGTCGAACATGCGCATCACGAGGCGGATGCCGGGGTTGACCTCGCGCACGCGGCTGACGATCTGGAGGTTGGCGAGGTCGTCATTCGTGCAGATGATCAGCGCCTCGGCGCGCTCCAGCCCGGCCTTCTCCAGGATCAGCGGGCTGCGGGCGTCGCCCGTGATGAGCGGGATATCGTACGTGCGGACCTCCTCCGCGCGCTCGCCGACCGGATCAAGCTCGACGACGACGACCGGCTCGTCGAGGATGACCAGCTCGCGGATGACCCGGATGCCGAGATGGCCCAGGCCGACGACGATGATGTGGTGGTTAAAAGTCGATGCCACAGCTTCCTCCCATTCCTCCTGCCGGGCCCCGCGTGCGAAAAGCAGGATGGCGAAATCCGCGATGCCGCGCGCGAAAAAGGCCACGCCGAGCGCGGGCATCAGGAAGAAGAACAGGTCCAGATACCACTCGCGCGGGAAGTCCAGCGTCGGCTCGAAAAACAGCATCGTCGTGACGAAGTACAGCGCATCGGCGTAGCGCAGCGGCGTGTCGTGGGCGATGCTCCATAACAGTTTGAAGGCGACGGCGCTGATCAGCAGGGTGACGATGAAGGCCAACAGGATCACCCGGAACTCGCGGAACAGCACCAGCGTATCGCGTACGGCGGCGCGCAGCCGCCGCCGGATCGAGCGGCGGTGATACGTGGTAACGGCTGTCTGAGTCATGCGGGTAAGCGAGGGCATCGTCGGCCTGTCAGGGGCGCAGCAAAGGCGGTATGGGGAACGTCGCGACCAACCGGCGGACGCCGTCCGCCACCTCGTGGGGGGAGACGGTGATGACGAGCACGGACGCGTCGTCCTGCGGGCGGCCAGCGTCGGCCTCGATGGCGGCGGCCAGCAGGTCGTCGGCGAGGGGCATGGCGATGCTCGGCGCGTCGCAGTACCGGTCGTAAAGCGCGGCGATGAGGGCCGGGGCGTCGAACGCATCCCCGCCGTGCCCGCCCGCGCCTTGAATGCCGTCAGTGTAGACGACGGCGGCCATCCCGATCTGGATGGGCAGCTCCGCGATCTGGGGTTTGACGGCGCGATGCACGCCGATGGGCGGGGCGGGATCGTCGAGCAGGCGCTGTGTGCCGTCCGCGAACTGGATCACGGTAGGACAGTGGCTGTTGCGGGAGAGGACGAGGGTTTTCGTCACCATGTCGACCGAGGCGATGTTCAACGTGGCGGAGACCTTCCCGCCGCGCACGGCGTACAGATAATCGTGCGTGGCGCGCGCCACCGCACCGTCGCGCACGCCCTCGGAGATCAGGGCGATAGCCTTGCTCGTGACGAGGTTGCTGATCGTCTTGGCGGCCCTGCCGGAGCGCTGGCCGTCGGCCAGCACGACGGAGAATCCCCCGTTGGGGCGCTCGGTCATCTCCAGCGTATCGCCGCTCTGGCTGGAGGCGTACTTCCCGATCTTGGCGACGGCGACCTGAATCTGCACGGCTACTCGTCCCGATCGCCCAGCGCCCGGCGCGCGCCCTCGGCGACGGCGTCGGGGTCGTACTCGCCCATTACGGCGGCGGCGATGAAATCGGCCTCGATGCCGGGGGCGATTTCGAGCGTCACGATGCCGTTCGGCGAGTCGACGTGGAGCACGGTGCCGATCAGCCCGCCGTAGGTCGTGACGCGCTCACCGGGCATTAGCTGCGCGACGAATTCCTGCCGCTTGCGGAACTCGCGGCGGCGCGGGAGGATCAGAAACGAATAGACCGCCGCGCCAAAGATCAGCAGAATGATCAGGTCGAACAGGATGGTTTGCAGGGATGGCATGTGTCGCTACCTCGCTCGCAGACGTTAAAGAGCCGCGCCTCGTTCACCCACTATTCTACACCCGTTCGCCCGACAAACACGGCGTCGCGCCCGTCGAGGGTCAGCAGACGGGTTCCGTCGGGGTCGATCAGCCCGGCGTATACCTCGTACTCGCCGGGCGGCAGGCCGCTCACATCGAGCACGGTGCTCTCCGGGACCTGCTCGCCGATCGACCAGACGGAGGTCGGGTACGCGCCCTGATAGGGCTGCGATTCGTGGCGCAGGACGACCGTGCCGCGCGCGTCGCGGACGTGGACGAACATCACGTAATCGGCGTGGGGCGTCTCCTGCGCCTGCCACACCAGCACGACCTCAAGCCCCTCGTCGGAGCGGGACAGGCGGTAGCCCTCAAGGGAGATGGCACCGAAATCGGCGCTGGCCCCCGACAGCGCGCCCACGTAGACGGCCTCCGGGAAGGGGATTTTGCCGGTGGCGGTCGCCTGCCACGCCAGATGATCCGCGTCGGGGCCGATGCCCACGAACACGTCATACACGCCGGGCTGGGGCGAGGGAACGAGGTCGACGGAGTGGTAGGTCGTCACGAGGCGGCGGGTCGGCCAGCCGGAGAAATCGACGGTCGACGTGTTCAACGCGGCGACCGCCCCGCCGCGACTCTGGATGCGGATGGCGATCTGGCGGACGCCGTCGACGGGTTGTTCGAGCATCCATTCCAGGCGAACGCGGCCCAGCCGCCCGGATTCCAGCGGCTCCAGACCGAAATCCGTCGCGATGCTGTTCAGCACGACGCCGTTCGGGAAGGTGACCATCCCGGCGAGGTGCTCGGTGAGGGTGGGGGGCGGGCCGGTGCGGGTCAGGATCGCGACCTCGCCCGCCGGCCCGGCGCGGGCGGCCTCGGCGTAGGCCGCGCCGAACCAGGGATCGTCGAGCGGGATGACGGAGTCGGGGGCGTCCAGCGCGTCGGCGGACAGCACGAGCACGTCCGGCGCGTAGGCGGACACCCACCATGACGTGTCGCCGCGCGCCTGAGCGGCGGCGATATCGGCCTGAAGCGTGCCGCCCGCGTCGATGATGGGGTGATCGACGACGTAGCCGAGCAGGCCGATCCGGTCGGAGCCGATGTGGGCGTCGGGTGGCATGTTGGCCCTGACCCAACCGGCGGCCTCGGCGTATGCCGCATCGGCGTGCGGCGGGGCGACGATCGCGGCCACGCCGGGGGACAGGCTGAGCCGGAGGGCCGCATCGACCGCCGCCGCCGCGAGAAGCAATCCACCTGTGGCGGCAATCGCGCGGCGGACGCCAATCCCATCGAATCGACGGGCGATCCACTGGATGCCGAGCGGGGCGAGCAGGGCCAGCGCGGCGGCGAGCGGCGCGTAGTGCCACGCGTAGACGGGCGCGCCGAGCGCGATCAGGGCGAGCAGGTGGATGGCCGCCCAGCCGGGCACCAGCCACAGATAGTGAGCGTCGGACTCAGTGGAGGGGCGCAGGCGCAGGACGCCGGGCACGCTCAGGGCGAGCAGGGCGGCCCAGAACGGCGAGAGCGCCAGCACACCGGCGGCCAGCGCGAGCAGGCCCGCCGCCGCGTGGGGGGCGAAGGTGTCGGCGAGGGGCAGACCGCCGCCGAGGCCGGGCAGACCGAACGCCGCGCCCTCCGGGGAGACGGCGGCGATCCACAGCAGGCCGCCGACGAGCGTCACCGCGTAGACGCCCGGCGCGAGCGCGTTGAAGCGCCGCCCGGTGGCGACCGAGTCGAGAATGAGCGCGGCGGCGAGCGTCAGGGATTCGGGGCGGATCAGGGTGGCGAGGGCGAGCAGCACCGCCGTCCCGACGCCCCACGAACGGGCGTGCATCCAGGCGGCCCACAGGGCGAGCGCCATCCAGAGCGGGGCCTCAAGGCCGAGCGACAGCCACAGCAGCGGAAACGTGACGTACAGGGCGGCGGCTCCGGCGGCGGTGAGCTTCCCGGCGGGGTAGGCGAGCAGGTAGAGCGCCGCCGCGCCGAGCGCGATGCTGATGACGCCGATCAGATTGGAGAGGGCCGGGATGTCGGGGGTGAGAGCCGCGCCGAGCGCGAGCAGCCCCGCGTACAGGGGCGAAACGGCGGCGGGCAGGCCCTCTCCGGCGGGGTTGTAGGTCAGCCGTTGTCCGGCGGCGAGGCGGCGCGCCACCCGGTAGGTGACGTAGCCCCGGTCGAGGTGCTGGCCCCAGAACAGGGCGGCCAGCCCCGCGACGAGCAGCAGCAGAAAAAGGAGGGTGAGCAGTTCGGTGCGCCGCCGGGCGATCATTCGGTCTCGTTCTGTTTAGCGTTCGGGAAGCAGATCGGTGTCCACCTCGCCGGTCCGAACGAACTCCTTGACCGCCGGGGCGACCACAGCGTGGGCGGGCAGGTGGGGGAGGACGGCGGCGGTGATGGCCCGCGCGTCGAAGCGGCTCTGGTGGATCATGCCCCGATCCTCAAACGTCACCTCAAACTCCATCATCTCGCCGTCGTTTTCAATGAAGCGCACGACGGGGTACGTCACGGTGATGTCGCCCCGCCGCTGGTCGTGGTCTTTGACAAGCTCGACGCGGACGACATCGTCATATTCGACCGTCGCGGTGCGCCGTCCCTCACGCCAGACGAGGCGGTAGGGATCGACCTCGACCTGAATGGCCTGACGGAGTCCGGCCAGCGTCACGATGCCGCCCACCAGCCCGGCGATCCCGGCGCAGGCGATCCCGCTGGCGGCGATCACGATGAAGTTGGGCGGCGATCCGCTGGCGAAGGACACGCCGATGGTGATCGCGGCGCAGGTCAGCAGCCCGACGCCGCCCCCAAAAAACAGGTAAGCCGTCCGGCTGATGCTGCGCCGCGCGCTTCCGCTGGCCGGGAAAATCTCCCTCTGCATGGCTGCCCCGCGTCCTGCGTGCTGTCAATGACGAGCGAGGTTAATTGCCCTCAAGCTCCTCGTCGATGATGGAGGCGAACTCGGCGAACGGCTGGGCGCCGATGAGCCGCCGCCCGTTAATGAAGAACGTCGGCGTGCCGGTGACGCCGTAGCTGCGCCCGTCCTGATAATCGTTGACGATCTCGGCCTGTATGTCTTCCGATTCCATACACTGGCTGAAGGCGTCGGTGTCGAGGCCCAGCTCCCCGGCCAGGGCTACGAAGTCATCGATCGAGCCGAAGCTGCCCGGATCGGCGAACAGCGCATCGTGGTAAGGCCAGTAGTTG
>CAZWUX010000070.1:0-6743 GCA_964637665.1 uncultured Anaerolineae bacterium | reverse complement strand
GCCGACGACCGGGAAGTCCCGGTAGACGAAGCGGATCTGGTCGCCGTACGTCTCCATGATCTGGGGCAGCGTCTCATCCTCAAAGCGCTTGCAGTACGGGCAGTGGTAGTCGCTGAACTCGACGATCACGACGGGGGCATCCGCCGGACCCAGCGCCGGATCATCGTCTACACTGACGTTGTCCAGTTGATCCGGCAGCGGCGTGGCGGGCGCGGCCTGCGGCTGCGCGGCCTGCTGGGCCTGCGCGACCTGCGCAGCGCCCACTGCCTCGGCGAGTGATGCGTTAACCTCTTCCACCGCGTCGCCGACACCCCGGTTATAGGCCGTCAGCGCGAGGGTGAAGCCGATCGCGCCGCCGATGACGAGCGCGACGACGCCGACGACGGCAGTCATGATCCAGGGGCGCTGGATGACGACGACATCGCTCCGGGGTGGGGAAGGCGGCTCGGTTTGAAACTGTGGTTCTTCGATACTCATTCTATATACCTCAAAGATTAATCTAAAAAGACGTACCAGATGGTAACCGGAACGCACGCCGCTGGCAACCACAGCCAGCCGGTTAGCCCCTGACGGGAGGCCCTGACACGACCCTATATTAAAGAAGGCCAATTTGACATAAATTCGACGGCCCGCTAGAATGCAAGATAGCCATTCCCCACCCTGGGGAAGAGTCCGCGCATGCACTCCTGGGGGAAAGCATGCAGAAAACGCGCCAGAAAATTCTGGAATACCTCAAAGAGCACGACGAGGCGACTGTCGAGGAACTCAGCGAGATGCTGAACGACCTCACCGCCGTCACGGTGCGCCACCATCTCGACGTGCTGCGCAGCGAGGGACTGGTTGCAGCGCCCCGCGTGCGCCACCGCGACACGCCGGGCAGACCGCGATACGTCTATGCCCTCACCGATAAGGCCGAAGCTTTCTTCCCTAAGAATCTCGGTACGCTGACGAGCGTCATGCTGGACGAAATTCAGGCGCAGTTCCCAGCAGATAAGGTCAACATGATCTTCGCAGGCGTCGCGCGGCGGATGACGGATGAGTTTGATGAATCCGGCCCGCCGGGGGAGCCGTTCGAGGCGCGGCTCGGACGGGTGGTCGAGCACCTGACCGAACACGGCTACGACGCAAGCTGGGAGCGGCGAACTGACGGCTACGTGCTCCACACCGGCAACTGCCCGTACAGCACTATCGTGGAGAACCACGAAGAACTATGCCGCCTCGACCTGGATTACGTCAGCGAACTGCTCGGCGTGACATCGAAGCGGCTGTCGCACAAGCTGGATGGCGCGGCGACGTGCTCGTACTTCATCAGTCTGCGGGAGCAGATGGAGGCTTCCTGAGCCGGGCGCAACCGTCGGAGCACCTCACCTAGCTTATTTCAATATAATAGATGTAATTGACACTAATTATCCGCGATGCTACAATCACAGTCACGGAGAACAGGCAAACGTGCCACAGACCCCGGCTCTCACACGGCGGGGGCAGCACCCGAACAGGAGCGAGGTGAACTCATGGCCGAACAGATCAGCACGGAAACCCACGTCGTCACCGTCACCCCCGCCGCAATCGAGAAGATTCAGGCGCTGCTGGTAGAGAAGAACATACAGGATTACGGCCTGCGCGTGTTCGTGGGCGGCGGCGGCTGCTCAGGGTTGCAGTACGGCATGGCGTTTGAACCCAACCCGCAGGAGACGGACACCACCACCGACTTCGACGGCGTGCGGATCATCATCGACCCGGTCAGCCTCGATTATCTGCGTGGCGCGCGGATCGATTACGTCGACAACCTGATGGGCGGCGGGTTCAGCATCGAGAACCCAAATGCCGTATCGACCTGCGGGTGCGGACACTCGTTCCGCACCGGCGAGGAGCAGGGTTCGGCGGGGCACCAGCACGGGGGCGGCTGCAACTGCGGGTAGTTTTCCCCACACGCCCGTGATGCCATCGCCGCCACAGGGCGGCGTGGCGCAAGACACCCTGCTGTGTTAATACGATTCATACGGAAAGTAGCGCGTGCGGTTGATACAATCAATCCACGCGTTTTTCTATTATGGAGGGGCGGACATGGCTGAGGATATGAAGACGAAGAACGAGGATTACTGGAGGGAAAAGCTGACGCCGGAGCAGTACCGCGTGCTGCGCCAGCAAGGCACCGAACGGCCCTTCACCGGGGAATATGTCAACAATCACGAGGATGGCAAATACCGGTGTGCGGCGTGCGGCGAGCCGCTTTTCTCATCGGGCACAAAATTTAAGTCGGGCACGGGGTGGCCGAGCTTCTACGACGTGATCGAGCAGGGGAACGTCGAACTGAGACAGGATTTGAGCCACGGGATGATCCGCACGGAAGTCGTGTGCGGGAACTGTGGATCGCACCTGGGGCACGTGTTCAGTGATGGCCCGAAGCCGACAGGCCAGCGCTACTGCATTAACTCCGTCGCGCTCGACTTCGACCCGGACGAGGGCTAGACGCAAAAGGGGCGGCCAACTGGCCGCCCCTTTTGATATAGACTCGTCTTCACTCGACGGCGACAATCACGTCGTCACCCTCCACCTTGACCTCAAACCAGGGCACGTCCACGACGGCGGGGAAGCTCAGCACCTTGCCGGTGCGGAGGTCGAAGCGCGCGCCGTGACGCGGGCATTCGATCTCGTAGCCATCCAGCTCGCCCTCGGCGAGCGGGCCGTCGTCGTGGGTGCATACGTCCTCGATGGCGTAGAACTTGCCGCCGACGTTAAACACCGCGATGTACAGGTCATCGACCTCCACGACAATGCGCTCGCCGGGTGGTAGGTCGCTCTTTTTTGCTACTTTTACGAAGTCGGCCATGTGTGCCGGGTTCTCCTCGACGGGTGGGTGGTGAAAAGTGGATGGAGCGTAGGAGACGGCTAGTCGTCGGCTTCCTCGCCGGGCCACGCCTTCAGCCCGTATGCGCCCGCCTTCAGCACCTTGAGTGAGAGCAGCGCGCACTTGAGCCGCACCGGGCTGAGGGGGATGCCGAGCATCTCTAAGATGTCATCCTTGCCAATCTCGCGTATTTCCTCGAGTGATTTGCCCTCAAGCGAGTCGTAGAGCATCGAGGCGGACGCCTGGCTGATCGCGCAGCCCTCGCCCTCCCAGCCAACGGCCTTCACGACATTATTCTCGTCAAGCTGGAGCGTCAGGTGGATGTGATCGCCGCAGACGGGATTATCTTCCTCATAATCGATATCGGCGGGATCGACGGCGCCCTTCTTGCGCGGGTTGCGATAATGGTCAAGGATGAGTTCGCGGTACAGATCGTCCATAGCTGGTTGTTATGCCCTCCGGTCAGCACGCCTTGCCCAGCCGGGGCAGGGGGTATATTAAGAGCCGAAAGCCTGCTGGATACGCTTGCAGGCCACGTTTAAAAGGCAAACAGCCTCTTGACTTCGTACAGCCCTTCGATCAGGCGGTCAATTTCGCCAAGGGTATTGTACAGGTAAAAACTGGCGCGTGTCGAGGCGACGACGCCGAACCGCTGGTGGAGTGGCATCGCGCAGTGATGCCCGGCACGCACGGCGATACCTTCGTGGTCGAGAACCTGCGCCACATCGTGCGGGTGGGCCTCCTCGAGGACCATCGCGGCGACGCCGCACTTGCGATTCGCGTCGTTGGGGCCGAGCACGCTCACCCCGGGCACCTCGGCCAGACGTTCGAGCGCGTAGGCGGTCAGGACGCGCTCGTGCTCGTGAATGGCGTCCATGCCGATGCCGGTCAGATAGTCGACCGCCGCCCCCAGCCCGATCGCGCCCGCGATGTTGGGCGTCCCGGCCTCGAAACGGTAGGGGATGTCGTTGTATTCCGTGCCCTCCAACGTGACGCGGCGGATCATGTCGCCGCCGCCCATCCAGGGGGGCATCGCGTCCAGCACGTCGCGCTTGCCGTACAACACGCCAATGCCGGTCGGACCGGCCATCTTGTGGCCGGAGAAGGTGTAGAAATCGCAGTCGAGCGCCTGCACGTCGACCGGGATGTGGGGCACGCTCTGCGCGCCGTCGACGTGGACCAGCGCGCCGACGGCGTGGGCGGCCTCGACCATCTCGCGGACGGGCTGGACGGTGCCCAGCACGTTCGAGACGTGCATGAAGGTGACGAGCTTCACGCGCTCGTCGAGCAGGTTGTGGTAGGCCTCGATGTCGAGCTCGCCCTCGTCGGTGATGGGCACGAACTTCAGCTCGTAGCCATAGCGCTCGGCGAGCATCTGCCAGGGGACGATGTTGGAGTGATGCTCCATCTCGGTCGTGAGCACGACATCGCCTTCGTGCAGGTTCTCGCGGCCCCACGCATGGGCGATCAGGTTGATGCCCTCGGTCGTGTTGCGGGTGAAGATCGTCTGGCGGGCGGACCTGCCGTTGATGAACTCGGTGGCGCGCTGGCGGGCGTGCTCGTAGGCGGCGGTCGCCTCCTCGCTGAGCTTGTGAATCCCCCGGTGAACGTTCGAGTTGTAGCGGGCGTAGTAGTCGTCGAGCGTGTCGATGACGGCCTGCGGCTTCTGAGAGGTGGCGGCGTTGTCGAAGTAGACGAGGGGCACGCCGGGACGCACATCCTGGTGGAGCACCGGGAAATCGGCGCGGACGGCCTCGATGTCGAGCGGTGACTTGAAATCTTCCATGCGTTTTCAGGACCTCAACTGCTGAGCATGAGCGGTGTCGTTGGTCGCAGCCGGAAAGGGGCCACTGAACAAGTTTACCGCCAGTTAGCGATTCTCGCAGGGCCTTTTTATGCTGATTTTGGTCTGCCGTTTTCGAGATAGGTCCGGGCGCCGGATTTCAGCACGCGCAGGCCAAGCGACACACAGGGCAGGCGGGCCTGAACGATCTCCCGGCCCATCGCCTCGGCCAGGTCCGATTCACCCATCGCCAGCAGGTCGTCGAGCGGCCTGCCATACGCGAGATCGGTCAGCACGGACGCGCCCGCCTGGCTGAACGTGCAGCCCTCGCCCTCGAAGGCGATGTCCGCGACGCGATTCTGCGCGTCGAGCCGGACGAAGATGCGGATCACGTCGCCGCAGCCTGCGTTGGTGCCCTCTGCGGTGAAGGTGGGGGCGTCGAGCGCCCCGTAGTGGCGGGGGTTCTCGTAGTGGTCGAGGATCAGGTCGATGGCTGCCTGACGATCCACGCTGCTGGCCGTCCTTTCCTGCCGAGTCGATGTGGCCCGGCGGCTTACTGCGTGCGCCGGGCCACGATTTATCATCTCACCGGGGCGCGAATCCGCCACTGGGTGTAAGACGCAGCCCTACGCGGCATAAGGCGCAGCCTTATGCTTTAAGCTTGTAATCGATGTACTCCGTCAGACGGCGGCGGACACCCTCGAATGGGATGCGCTGCATCACCGGGTCGAAGAAGCCCTCGACGATCAGGTCGATCGCCATGTTGCGCGGGATGCCACGCGCCATCAGGTAGAAAATCTGCTCCTCGTCGACACGCCCCAGCGTGGCCGCGTGCGTGCAGCGCACGTCGTCGGCCTCGATCTCAAGACCGGGGATGCTGTCGGCGCGGGCGCTGCGCTCCAGCAGCAGGTTGCGGTTGGCCTGAAAGCCGTCCGTGCGCTGCGCGCCGGGGTCGACCTGAATCATGCCCTGCCAGACGGTGCGGCTCTCACCGCGCAGCGCGCCCTTGAATAACAGATCGCTCGTCGTGCGCAGCGCGTGGTGATTCTGCTGGGTGTCGAGGTCGACGTGCTGGTGATCGTGGGTGAAATACAGGCCGGAAATGCGGCCCCACGAATCGTCGCCGTCGAGGTCGAGGGTGATGAACACCTTGCCGAACCGCGCGCCCATCTCGCCGATGACCCAGTCAAGCCGGGAACCGCGCCCGACGCGTCCGCGCTGGTGGCCGAAGTTGACGGTATGCTCGCCCCAGTTCTGGAGGCCGACGTAGCGGAAATCCGCGTTGTCGCCGACGAGCAGCTCCGTCACGCCCATGTGGAGCACGGACCCCTCGTCGAGCGTCGGCGAGGCGCTCTCGTGCAGGTAGGTCGCCTCGGCGTCCTCGCCGATGACGGCGAGGATGTGGGTGCTCGTCACGGTATGGCCTGTGACGTACTCGACGCTGTGCAGGGGCAGCTCGATGCGGACGCCGTCCGGCACGTATAGGAAGATGCCGTGCGTCCACAAAGCGGCGTGCAGCGCGGCGAACTTGCCCTCGTCGGGGCGAACGCCCTCGGTCATCAAGTGCTGCTCGACGAGGTCGGGATGCTCCTCCAGCGCGGTGCGCAGATCGGCGAAGATCACGCCGGAACCGATCAGTTCCTCCGACAACTCCTTGCGGACGAGCTTGCCGTCGACGTAGACGAGCAGGCCGCCCTGCACCTCGCCGATGAGGGGGCTGTAAAGCTCGCTGGGGACCTCCGCCACCGTGACGCCGTCCGGGTTGAGCGGCGCGGGAGCGGCCTCGCTCCAATGCACCGCGCGCAGGTCCGTGCGCCGCCAGGGTTCGTCGTTGGTGGTGGGCATGGGCATCGACTCAGCCAGGTCCCACGCCTCAAGCCGCCGATCGCGCAGCCAGTCAGGCTCGTCGTAACTGGCCGACAGCGCCACGACATCGTCCCTTGTGAGCGGGAAAACTGCTTCCTTCTCTATCGTCCTTCTTCTCGCCAAAACTACCGTCCTCCGTGTTGGCCGGGGTGGGTTACAAAAATTGAATCGGGTTACGCGTGGTAACGTGTGGAGCAGGGGCGCACGCCGTGCATGGAGCGCTCGGGCAAGGGACTGTTCGAGGCT
>CAZWUX010000069.1:4338-15167 GCA_964637665.1 uncultured Anaerolineae bacterium | reverse complement strand
GCGCGAAACGGTGGGCTGCGGCGCGCCCAGTCGCTCGGCCAGCTCCGTCACGTTGCGCGGCTGTTCGCCCAGCGCGTACAGAATACGGATGCGGCGCGGCTCCGTCACGGCCTTGCAGACGGTTGAGTGCATCAGGTGCAGTTCGTCAAGGTCGGGCAGGTCCACTATCTTTTACCTTTGTAACTATTCGGATATCCGAATACATCAATTACATGATAAGCCAGATGGCGCATTCCACACCGGGCAGCATGTCACGAGTTTTATGTGACATTTATCACAATCCAGGGTGAGGCTCATTTTTGGGGACAAAAAGGGGAATGAACCGCTCGGTCGAAGAAGCAGAGCGCGCCGCCGGGGAGCCGAGCGTCGGCGGCGCGAGGTGGCGATGTGCTCACTCACCGATCACCCGGTCTGCCGGTAGAGGCTGGCGGATGAACCGCCCGGTCGCCGGAGTCGGGATCTGAGCGACTTCGGCGGTCGGCGGGCCGGGCGGCGATGTGCTCACCGAGCGACGCTTTCGTTTTCAATGTGCCCCGGAGTTGTTTCTTTGGTTACATCCCAATCCACCGAGAGTGGCCTATGCTGTGGGTAGAAACGTTAGCCGTAGGAGGAATACCCGATCATGGAAGGTTTACACGGCGATGCGGTGCTCATCACCGGCTGCTCGTCCGGCATAGGGCGTGCGGCGGCGATCTACCTCGCGCAGCGGGGCTACACGGTCTTTGCGACCGTCCGCCGCGATTCGGATGCGGCGGCGCTGTCGGCGCTTGGGGAGCCCGATCTGGTGCCGGTCTGTCCGCTCGACCTGAGCCACCGGGAGCACATCCCCGCCGTGGCCGACTTCGTCCACGCGGAAATTCAACGCCGGGGCCTGACGGGGCTGCGCGCCCTGATCAACAACGCGGGCGGCGGCCAGATCGCCCCCGTCGAGCTGATGGACCTCGATCAATTCAGTCAGGAATTGCAGGTGCGGCTGGTGGGGGCGACCGCGCTGGTGCAGGCATTTTTGCCCGCCATCCGGCGGACTCCGGGCGGGCGCATCCTGTGGATCGCCACCCCGGCCCTGATCCCGACCCGCTACGTCGCGAGCATCCACGCCGCCGATTTTGCCGTCAACTGTCTGGCGCGCACGCTGCAAATGGAGCTAACGCGCTGGGCGATCCCGGCGATCCTGATCCGCTGCGGCGGAATCCAGACGCCCTCCGTGACGCGCACGATGGATCAGCTTCGCGATGATCTTCAGCATTGGCCGGACGAACGGGCGGTGCTATACGAGGACGACCTGAGGGCATGGATTCACGAGATGGCCGCGTTCGACGCCCGGCGCACGCCGCCGGAGAAGGTCGCGGAGGTGATCTACCGGGCCGTCAGCGCCGATTCGCCGCGCAGCCGCTACTCGGTCGGCTACATGGCGGGCATCGCCGCCGTGCTCGAATCGATCCCTCAGCCGCTTGCCGACGCGATCCTGAGGCGGCGATGAGTCAGGTGCGGGTGCGGGTGTTATACGCGAGGAAAAGCTGCCCCAGCCCGCCCAGGCCCGCCGGATCGAGGTAGGCGGTGTGCAGCGTCATGTCGACCGCCGGATCGAACGCCGGGCCGTCGACGATGGTGGCGAACTTGCCCCCGCCGAGCAGGCGGTGGGCCAGCGTCAGGTAGAGGCGGTCGAGCGTGCCGTCCGCCGCCAGCAGGTGCAGGATTCGCGGCCCGGCAGCCGAATAGACCGCCCGGTAGCCCAGCCCCGCCATGTGGCGCAGCATCCGCTCGCCCTGCACGCCTGTATCCCCCGCCACGACGACCTCTCCGGCCCGCGCCTCGATCTCGCGCACGCGATCCGGATCCGGGTTCTCGACTGTGTAAAACACAACCCGCCTGCCGCCCTCCGTCAGCGCGTCGGGCAGCGTGAAGCGTAGACTCCGGCTGACGATGGCGATGTCCGGCAGGGGTGGCAGGCCGCGCGCCTCCCGCCACGCGCGTAAATCGGCGTAGCGCGGATCGTCCACCTGCAAAATTTCCTGCGCGCGCCCCTCCGCCCGGTCGCGCAGATAGCGCCCGCTGCTGACGATCACGTCGGCCTGCGCGGCGAGTTCCTGAAACAGCCGCCAGTCGCGGTCGTTGGCCGTCGCCTTCGGCACGGTCAGGCCGGGTCGGGTCGGGTGCGGCACGGCGATCCGCCCGTCGAGGCTGGCGACGAAGTTGGCGTAGACGAAGGGCGATCCATCGTCCGCCGCCTGTTCGCGGATGTCGTGCGCGAGGTACAGCCCCTTCAGCGGGTGGCGCGCCCCGGCTGTGGGGTACAGCTCGACGATTTGCTCAGCGGTGGTTGGACGTTCTTTCATCGGGCCGGGCTATCCCTCAGTTCCACGCCAGCGCGTCCCGCTCCCGCCAGTAGACCTCGGCGGGTTCGACCAGATCGCCCAGCGCGTCGGCGGTGGCGTCGTTCCACGCCACGTCGAGCGCCGCGAGGTTCGACTCCAGGTGATCGACCTGCGCCGCGCCGCTCAGCACCACGTCGACGAACGGCTGGTTGAGCACGGCGGCCAGCGCCAGCGCGTCGACCGTCGTGTTATGCGCCTCCGCCTGCGCGCGCAGCACGCCCATCTGCTCCGCGAAAGCCGGATCGTCGTTGCGGGGGGTCAGCCGCCCGTTCGCCAGCGCCTCCTTGATGAGGACGCCCATCCCGGCCTCGTGCGCGGCTTCCAGCGCGGCGGTCGTCGAGCGTTCCAGCACGTTCCACGTGGCCTGCACCGACGCGAACAGCCGCTCCCCGTCGAACTCGATCTCCAGCGCGCGCCAGATCGTCTCCTCCTGCCGCGCGCCGCTCACCGTGAAGCCGACGGCCAATCCGCCCGCCCGCAGCCGGGCGAGTTCGTTCAACACGGCCTCGTTCTCCATCACGCCGCTCTGCCGCGTCGCCGAGTGAATCTGGTAGAGGTCGAGGTGCGCGCCCAGCTGCTCCCGGCTCTCCGCGATCTGGCGGGTCAGCACGGCGAGCGAGTGCTCCTTGACCTCGTGCGGCTGCCCCTCGGCGAGCTTCACCTGCCAGTCCGCCGTGTAGGTGTATCCCCACTTCGAGCCGACCGTCACATCGGCGGGATCGATCTTGCGCGCCGCCAGCCACGATCCGAGGAACGCCTCGGCCCGCCCGTACGAGCGCGCCGCGTCGAAGTAGCGCACGCCGCCCGCCCACGCGGCATCCAGCACGTCGTGGGTGTGGCGCTCCATCGCCTCGACATCGTAGTTGTGGTTCAGGTCCTTCGCGTGGCCCAGGTTAATGTAGCCGGGGCGGCCCAGCGCGGCCAGCCCCAGCCCCATCGGCGTGACGAGCAGGGATGTATCGCCTAACGGTTTGCGTTTCATCGGTTGGTTCCCTGTGTGCTATCGTATGATCGGCGGGGCAGTGCCCCTCCCTGAGTATACACGGATCGCGGCGCGGATGGTGTTTGTCGTGGTGAAAGCGAGCGGGCCGGGCGCTACGATCTGGGCGCGGCTGTCTCAGCACAAAGGGGGGGAAACGGTGGCGGATTATCCCATCTACGCGGGCGACGTGCCCTATCTGACGACCGGGCAGATGATCGAGGTCGACCGGGCCATGATGGAGGACTACCGGATCGGGTTGATCCAGATGATGGAGAACGCCGGGCGGGCACTCGCGCACCTGGCCCGCCGCCGCTTCCTGGGCGGCGATCCGCGCGGAAGCCGGGTCGCCATCCTGTCGGGGACGGGCGGCAACGGCGGGGGCGCGCTCGTGTGCGCGCGATGGCTGCACAACTACGGGGCGCGGGTCGAGGCCATCATCACGAAGCCGGTGGAGCAGTTCGCCCCGGTGCCTGCGCGCCAGCTTGGCATCCTGCGGCGGATAGGCGTCTCTATCACGCTGGCGGGCAAAACGGGCGTTGATGCGCCCGCCGACCTGATCGTCGATGGCGTGATCGGCTACAGCCTGCACGGCGCGCCGCGCGGCCCGGCGGCGGACCTGATCCGCCGGGCAAACAGGCACGGTGCGCCGATCCTCGCGCTCGACGTGCCCTCCGGCGTCGACGCAGGGACCGGGGAGGTGTTCGATCCGGCGATCCGCGCGGCGGCGACGCTGACGCTGGCGCTGCCGAAAGAGGGGCTGCGCGCGCCGGGGGCCGGGCAACATGTGGGTGAACTCTATCTGGCGGACATCGGCGTGCCGCCCGGCCTCTACGCCGGGCCGGGGCTGGGGTTGAACGTGGGGTCGATCTTCGCGAGGGCGGACATCCTGCGTCTGCGCTGAGCGCCCTCGGAGGGCGCTACAGCCGGGCTAGCACGTGCTCCACGATGGGCCGCAGGTTCTCCGCGCCGCGCTGGCCCGACGCGAGCAGGTGGTCCATGTCGACCAGCGTCAGCCGGTCGGCGACGGACATATCCGTCACGCAGGTGAAGCCCAGCACCTCCATGCCGAGATAGCGGGCGAGGATCACCTCAGGCACGGTCGACCAGCCGATGGCGTCCCCGCCGAGTGCGCGCAGCAGGCGCAGCTCGGCCTTCGTCTCGTAGTTCGGGCCGGGGATAAACAGGTAGGTGCCCCGCCACAGCCGCGTGCCAAGTTCGGCGGCGGCCCGCTCCGCCAGCTCGATCAGCCGCTCCGAGTAGGCGTCCATCATGTCGGGGAAGCGCGGGCCGAGGTGGTCGTCGTTGGGGCCGATCAGGGGGTTGTGCCACGTCAGGTTGATGTGGTCGTCGATCACCATCAGGTCACCTTCAGACATGCGCGGATCGGCCCCGCCCGCCGCGTTGGTGACGATCAGCGTTTCCGCGCACAGGGCGTGCATGAGCGCCGCCGGGTAGGCGACCTCCTGCATCGTGTACCCCTCATAATAGTGAAAGCGACCCTTCATGACGGCCACCGGCTGCCCGGCCAGATAGCCCAGCACGAGTTCGCCCGCGTGCGTCTCGACGCGCGATGGCTGGAAGTGCGGGATCGCCTCGTATGGGATCGTCGCCTGCACCTCGACGTTGTCCGCGACCGGCCCCAGCGCGGTCCCCAGGATCATCCCGACGCGCGGCATCAGGTCGGTGTGCTCGCGCACGGCAGCGGCGCTCTCGGCCAGTTTCTCTCTCAGGCCCTCCACGTCGATCTCCTCTCGTGATGGGTGATGGTAGATATACGCATCGCCGCTCAGGTGCTTTCCAGCCCGGTTTTCGCTCGACGCCCCCGCCCGATATAGGCCGCAAACAGAGCGATAAGCGTCACGACGTAAGGAATCGTGTCCGCAATTTGAAACGGCAGCAGCATCCCCTGCAATCGGAAGCTGAGCGCGTCTGCGAAGCCGAATAAGAGGCTGGCGAGGAACACGCCGACCGGGTGCGCGTTGCCCAGCATGACGGCCACCACCGCGATCCACCCCCGGCCCGCCGTCATATTCTCCACGAACAGCGTGACCTGCCCCAGCGAAAGCTGCGCCCCGGCGATGCCGACCAGCACGCCGCACAGCATGAGGGCCGCGTAGCGCATCCCGTCGACGTTGATGCCCAGCGTCTCGGCGGCGGCGTCGTTCTGGCCCACGCCGCGCATCCGCAGGCCGAACACCTGCCGGAACAGCACGATGTAGATGACGAGCACGAGCACCCACGATAAGTAGACGATCCAGCTGTGGCCGGAGATGATTTCGCCCAGGAAGGGGATGTCCTTAATAACGGGCAGGCTCACCGTGCCAAGCCCGATGATGCGCGGGTCGTCGAACTGGCCCTTCGTGCCGAACAGGCGGCGCAGCAAGTACGTCGTCAGGCCGCTGGCGAGCAGGTTGAGCGCGATCCCGGAGACAATCGCATCGCTGCGTAACGTCACGACGAACACGGCCAACAACAGGCTGAACAGCACCCCGGCCAGCACCGCCGCCAGAACCCCGACGAGCGCCGATCCCGAATAAAAACTGCCGACGACGGCGGCGAAGGCCGCCACCAGCATCGTGCCCTCCAGCGCGATGTTGAACACGAGCACCCGCTCGCACAGCAGGCCGCCCAGCGCGGCCAGCAGAATCGGCGCGATGAGCCGGAACGTCGAGTTGAGCAGTGCGGCGTCGATCATGCGCTCTCCCTCCTGCGTATGCCCTGAAACGCGCCCCGGCTGGCGACGAGCAGGATCATGACGGCCTGGACGACGAACGAAATCTCAGATGGCACGCTCGTGGCGCGCTCCATACCCGCCGCGCCGGTCTGCACGGCGGCGAAAAACAGCCCGGCGGCCACCACGCCGAACGGGTTGTTGTTGGCGAGGATCGCCGCCATGACGCCCGTCCATGCGTAGCCCGGCCCGGTGAGCGCCCCGTCGATCAGCCGGTAGTGGACGCCGAGCACCTGTATCGCGCCCGTCAGCCCGGCGATCCCGCCGCTCGCCAGCATGGTCAGCAGCGCCAGCCGCACCGCGTTGACGCCACCCGCGCGGGCGAATGAGGGGTTCGCCCCGAACATCCTGATCTCGTAGCCGGAGGGCGTGCGGTACAGCACGAACGTCACCGCCGCGATCACGACGATCAGCAGGAACAGCCCGGCGGAGAGCGGCGACCCGGCGAACAGCCGGGGCAGCCGCGCACCCTCGGCCACCATCGCCGTCTGGCTGCGTGCCCCGCCGACCTCGATCAGCGGAAAGTTGACCATGTACGACACGAAGCCGATCGCCACGAAATTCAGGAGCAGGCTGCTGATCAGGATCGGCACGCCGAACGCCGTCTCGAACCACGCCGTCATCAGCGCCCAGAGGCCGCCTGCCAGCAGGGCCGCGAGGATCGCCAGCGCCAGCACGAGCAGACTTGGCCCCTGCACGTACAGTGAGACGAGGATCGCCGCCAGCCCGCCCAGCACGAGCTGGCCCTCCCCGCCGAGGTTGATCAGCCCGGCCTTGAAGGCCAGCGCCGCGCACATCCCCGCCCCGATGATAGGCATCGCGCGGGCGACGGTCGAGGCGACGTTGTACGGATCGCCCACCGCCCCGCGCAGGATCGCGCCGTAGGCTGTGAAGGGGTTGTCGCCCGACAGGGCGATCATCACCCCGCCGATCAAGAAGCTGCCCAGCAGCGCCAGCAAAATCGGGCCGACGCCCCGCAGCCAGCGGCGGGCGCGTCTCGCCTGTTCGTCGGGGATGGGTGGGCCGGTATCTACCGTCGTGTCACGTGCCACGGATCGCCCTCAACTCTCGGTTACGGTGGTCAGGCGTGCGCGCTGTTTGCGGGCTGGCCCGTCATCAGCAGGCCCAGCTCGTACTCGTCGATGGCATCGGCGGGCCGGTTGGCGGCGATCTGCCCCTCAACCATGACGAGGACCCGGTCAGAAAGCGCCAGAATCTCGTCGAGGTCCGCCGAGATGAGCAGGATGGCGTCGCCCGCGTTGCGGCGGTCGAGCAGCCGTTGGTGGATGAACTCCGTCGCCGCGATGTCCACGCCGCGTGTCGGCTGGTCGGCCAGAATGAGCCGCGCGTTGTGCGTGAACTCGCGGGCCAGCACGACCTTCTGTAAGTTGCCGCCGGAGAGATTGCGAGCCGCCTCGCGCGGGGTGCTCATGCGGATGTCGTAGTCGTCCGCCAGCCGGTCGGCCCACTCGTACAGGGACGCCGGAGACAGCAGGCCGTTATGCACGAGCGGTGGATCGTGCTGGAAGCCCATCGCCAGATTCTCGGCGATGCTGGCTTCGGCGGCGACCCCGCGCTGGTAGCGATCTTCGGGGATGTAGGCCAGCCCTGCCCGCCGCCGGGCGAGCACGTCGTGGCCCGTCACGTCCTGCCCGCTGATGGTGATGGTCCCCCGGCTGGCGATGCGGAATCCGACCAGTGTATCGACCAGCTCGGTTTGTCCGTTGCCCGCCACGCCCGCCACGCCGACGATCTCCCCCGCGCGGACCTCCAGCGACACGTCGTCCAGCAGCGGGCGCGGGCCGTCGCCTTCCAGCGTCAGCCCCCGCACGGCAAGCACGGCCTCCCCAATGCTGGCGGGCGGGCGCTCGATGCGCGTCAGCACCCGGCGGCCCACCATCAGATGGGCCAGCTCCTCGACACTCGTCTCGGCGGTCTGCACGTTGCCCGTCACGCGGCCATGCCGCAGCACGGTCGCGCTCTGGGCGACGGCCATCACCTCTTTCAGCTTGTGGGTGATCAGGATGATGGCCTTGCCCTGCTCGGCCAGCACGTGCAGCACGGCGAACAGGTCGTTGCGCTCCTGCGGCGTCAGGACGGCGGTCGGCTCGTCGAGGATGAGGATATCCGCCCCCCGGTAGAGCAGCTTGAGGATTTCGACCCGCTGGCGCTCGCCGACAGAGAGCGCCTTGACCGGGGCGCGTGGGTCGACGCGGAAGCCGTGCCGGTTCGCCAGCCCCTCGACCTCTGCACGGGCCTGCTCCCGGTCGACGAACAACCCCCAGCGGCGCGGCTCCATCCCGTAGATCACGTTGTCGGCGACGGTCAGGTCCTCGAACAGCATGAAATGCTGGTGGACCATGCCGACGCCGTGCGCGATGGCGTCACGCGGATTGTGGAAGTCGACCATGCGGCCATCCAGCCGGATCACACCCTCGTCGGGGCGCAGCAGGCCAAACAGGACGCGCATCAGCGTCGTCTTGCCCGCCCCGTTCTCCCCCACGAGCGCGCGTATCTCGCCGCGCTCGACGGCGAAGTCGACATGGTCGTTGGCCGTCAGGCCGCCGAAGCGTTTGACGATGCCCTGCATCTCGACGAGTGGCATAGTTCGAGCCAGTCCGCTGTGGGCCTCCCGCGCTTGCAGGCGCGGGAGGCCCAGTGTTTACATTGTGGGTGTGTTAGGGCAGCACGTACTCGCCGCCCGTCAGCGGGTCGGGGATCACGATATCGCCATCAATGATCATCTGGCGGTACTCGGCGACCTGATCCATCACCTCAGGGTTGTCGGCCAGCACGCACTGGGTGTCCTCATCCGGGAAGGCGAACACGGCCAGGTCAACGCCCTCCTCGGCCAGCCCGTAGGCGACGAAGCCGCCCATTGCCTCGCCGTTGAGGAAGTCCTGGATGCTGTTGTAGACGGCGGAGTCGACGCGTTTGATCACGCTGTCGACGATGTAACCGGGGGCCTTCGGGCACTCGTTGATGTCGACGCCGTAGGTGAGGAAATCCTCTTCCTCTGCGGCCTCGAACACGCCGGGGTTACCCGCCGCTGCCACGCCGTTGATGTGGTCCGCGCCCTGCCCGGCCAGCGTCAGAGCCAGCTCTTTCGCCGTCGCGGGGTCCGCCCAGTCGCCGACCCACAGCGTATCGAGCACTTCCACGTCGGGGTTGACGTATTTCGCGCCCTCGGCGAAGGGGTCCGTCCAGCGGTGCATGAAGGGCATCTCGACCGGGCCGATCTGCCCGACGATGTTGGCCTCGGTCATCATACCCGCTGCCGTGCCCAGCAGGAAGGCCGCTTCCTGCGTGCGGAAGTCGATGTCGCGCACGTTGTCGGCCTCCACCGCGCAGTCGACGCAGACGAAGACCTTGTCCGGGTATTCCGCGGCGATCTCGTTCAGCGTGTCCTCGAACCCAAACGTCATCAGGATGAACAGGTCCCAGTCCTCGCGGACGGCGGCGCGCAGGTTCTCGTCGTTCTGGGCCGGATCGCCCGTGCCCTCGACGACCTGCGTCTCGATGTTGAAGTCCTGCTCGGCCCTCTCAAGCCCGTCGAGACCGGTGATGAAGTAGGGGTTCACGCCGATGGGGTCCTCGGTCATGAACAGCACCTTCACCGGCTCCTCGGCAGCCGGTTCTTCGGCGGCGGGTTCCTCCGCTGCCGGTTCCTCCTCGGCGGGGGCCGGGGCGCAGGCCATCAGCGCGACGCCCGCCAGCAGGACGAGCATCAGGGCCAGCAGTGTGGATGTTTTGCGGTTAGCCATCTTCCTTCTCCTCTGTGCTACAAAATGGACTGAACTGCGCAGCGTTCGGTGAACTACGTGCTTGCCTCGCCCTCAGCCGTTCGAGGCGATCCGTGTCAGGGCGGTCAGCGCGACTTTGAGCATCGTCTCCACACCCTCGCGGACGACGCAGCGGTGTGGATCGTACGTCTCCGGATCGGATTCCTCCGTCATGTTGCCGTCCGACGTGAAAATTCCACCCGCCCGGACGCCGTACAGGCTGGCGACGATCAACAGCGTCGCGTACTCCATCTCGACGGCGGCCACGTCGACGGGGTATTCCAGCCACGTGTCGACGCCGTTGGGCAGCACGCCGTGATAGAAGTACCCCTGAGTGAGGATCATCCCTTCGTGGGCCACCGCGCCGAGTTCCCCGGCGGCGGCGGCCAGCGCGGCGATGAGGTGGCGGTCCGGCACCGCCGGGTAGGTCACCGGCATGAGGTACTGCGATGCGCCGTCCTCGCGGATCGCGCCCGTCCCGATGATCAGCTCCCCATCCTTGATGCCGGGGCGCATCGCGCCGCACGTCCCGGCCCGGATGATGGTTCTGACCCCGCCCTGCATCAGCTCGTCGAAGCAGACGCTCGCGCCCCCGCCGCCTACGCCGTGTGAGGCGATCGTGACGGGCGTGCCTGCGAAGGCCCCGGTGAATGTGCGGTACTCGCGGAAAAAGCCGATCTCCTCGGCGTCGTCGAGCAGCTCGGCGGCGGCGGCGGCCCGGTTCGGGTCGCCGACGACGAGCGCCTGCGGGGCAAGCTGGTCAGGGCGAGCTTTCAGGATGGGGAGAATCTTGTCGTCTGTCACGGTGCATCCTCTCGCTGGGAAGGTGATTGGGAATCGGGCGGGCTGTTTGCGGACATCAGCCGTGAGCGTGTTTGATGGGCTAGCACTACAATCTGCGATGCAGCGTCCACGCCAGCGCGTGGTGATCGTGTCAACCGGTAAGAACGGGGTGAGCG
>CAZWUX010000069.1:0-4238 GCA_964637665.1 uncultured Anaerolineae bacterium | reverse complement strand
CAGCGTCCACGCCAGCGCGTGGTGATCGTGTCAACCGGTAAGAACGGGGTGAGCGTGTCGCGGCGATGCGCCCGCGAGGGGTCGTCATGGGTTCGTAACACGGGCGGCGTGGTGGGCATCCCCACCACTGACACAGGGTCGGCGACATGCTACAATTACCCCGCAATGATAGCGCAACCACCGCCTTTGTCAAGGAATCCGGATGGTTGGGAGTCGATATCACCCATGCGGATCATACCCGTTAAGCCCGCCCATCAGACGACGAGACGAGGTTCATCATGAACGTCGACGGCAAACACTACCGCACCATCTGGCTCAAGGAGGGCGACCCGGCGACCGTCCAGATCATCGATCAGCGCCACCTGCCGCACGCCTTCGCGATCGAGGATATTGCGACGGTCGAGGACATGGCGCGCGCCATCAAGGACATGCACGTGCGCGGCGCGGGCCTGATCGGCGCGGCGGCGGGTTACGGGATGATGATCGCCGCCCTGAGCGCGCCGCGTGACTCCGAGGCGGCGTTCACGGCGGCGGTTACCGCTGCGGGGGATCGCTTGCAGGCGACGCGGCCCACCGCCGTCAACCTGGAGTGGGCGGCTGCCCGCCAGTTGGCGGCGATCGCCGCCGCACCGGCGGTCGATGCGAAGATCGAGGCGGCGTGTACAACGGCAGAGGCCATCGCCGACGAAGACGCGGACGCCTGCCGCCGGATCGGCGAGCACGGCGTGGCGCTCATCGAGGCCATCAGCCGCGAGAAGGGTGGCCCGGTCAACGTGCTGACCCACTGCAACGCGGGCTGGTTGGCCTTCGTCGATTATGGGACGGCGACCGCGCCGATCTACGCTGCCCACGACCGGGGGATCGAGGTCCACGTGTGGGTGGATGAGACGCGCCCGCGCAATCAGGGCGCGCGGCTCACCGCGTGGGAGCTGCTTCAGCACGGCGTGCCGCACACCGTCATCGCGGATAACGTGGGTGGGCACCTCATGCAGCATGGCATGGTCGACCTCGTGCTGGTGGGGACAGACCGCACGACTTACACCGGGGACGTGGGCAACAAGATCGGGACGTACCTCAAGGCGCTGGCGGCCCGTGACAATGGCGTGCCGTTTTACGTGGCGCTGCCGTCGTCGTCGTTCGATTGGGCGCGGCGTGATGGTCTGCGTGAAATCCCCATCGAGCAGCGTGGTGGTGATGAGGTAACGTCTATCGCGGGGTGGCACGAGGGCGCGGTCAAGTGGGTGCGCCTCACGCCGGAGGGCAGCCCGGCGGCGAATTACGCCTTCGACGTGACGCCCGCCCGGCTCGTCACCGGGTTGATCACAGAGCGCGGCCTGTGTGACGCATCGGAGCAGGGGGTCCTGAGTCTATTCCCGGAGAAAGAACCGAGTCCGGCCTGACGCCGCGTCCACCCGATCCGCCGGGCCTGCGTGCCAAGCTTCCCCCCAGAATCACCGTAAGGAGATCGCCGTGCCAGACATGACATCCCGCGAGCGTGTGCTCACCGCCCTGGACCATGAGGAGCCGGACCGCGTCCCGTTCATTCTGGGGGCTGACCTGACCACCGGGATGATGCGGCGCACGTACCGCGCCGTGAAGGCCGCGCTGGGCGTGGAGGCTGAGGAAGCGTACATGTATGGCACGTGGAAGGAGCTGGGCGCGGCGCGGCTCGATGAGGCGACGCTGCGGGCGCTGGGTAGTGATGCGCGGGGCGTGTGGGACCGGAAGCCGCGTGCGGTCGAGCAGTGGAATTTACAGCGTGCGCCGGGTGAGCCGTACGTGGATGACTTCGGCATAGGGCATGTCGAGACCGGGCCGGAGGAGACCTTCCCGCACATCCACCCGCTGACGGAATCGACGCTCGACGCGCTGGAGGCGTTCGCGTGGCCTGACATGAGTGATCCGACGCGCTTCGATGGCGTGCGGGAGCGCGCGGCCCGGCTGGCCGCTGAGGGGGAGTATGCGGTGTTCGCCGCGCCCTGGCTGCTGTTCCCCTTCGAGCGGGCGTGCCAGCTTCAGGGCATGGACACCTTCCTGATGAACATGGCGGGCAACCGGGACTTCGCGGCGGCGCTGCTGCGCAGGCTCACCGATCTGTACAAAGAGCACCTGACGCACTTTCTCGCGGCGCTGGACGGCCACGCGGACGTGCTCGTGCTGGGGGATGACCTCGGCACGCAGGAGCGGCTGCTCATCTCACCGCGCATGTACCGGCGGCTGCTCAAGCCGCTGCACGCGGAGCTGATCGCGTTCGCCAAAGAACGGGCGGACCTGCGGGTGTTCTTCCACTCGGATGGGGACATCGTGGATGTGATCGACGACCTGATCGAGATCGGGGTGGACATCCTCAACCCGATCCAGACCTCGGCGGGGAAAATGGCGGACCTGCCCGTGCTGAAAGCGCGCTACGGTGACCGGCTGACGTTCTGCGGGGCGGTGGATACCCATCACATCCTGCCGCAGGGCACCCCGGCGGAGGTCGACGCGGAGGTGAAGCGCGTGATCGACATCCTGGGGCCGGGGGGCGGGTATCTGGTGGCGTCGGTGCATACGATCATCAACGACGTTCCCGCCGAGAACGTACTGGCGCTGGCGGACGCCGTGCGGACTCACGGGCGGTATCCGGTGGGGGGCTGATGGGCGCATCGCCCGCCGGGGGATCGGACCGGGATGCGGCGCGCATCCATTCGGCCACCGGCAGCCCGGCTGCTATACTCCTCTAGCGTTTTTTACTGTGATGGTAGCGCAGGCGGCTGGTAAAGTGATGAGTGTCCCCCCATCGTCTAATAGCAAGCGGCTGATGCGCTTCTGGCGGGAGACACGCGCGCTGTGGATCGCGCTGCTGGTGTATCTGCTGCTGGCGCTGGCCTATACCTACCCGACGATCCGCCACTTCTCGACCGCGACCTACGGCTATGATACGGATATCTCTTACAACGTCTGGCTGACGTGGTGGCGCAAGTTCAGCCTGCTGCACGGGCTGGACTACGACTTCCAGACGATGATTCAGGCCCCGTTCGGAACCGATCAGGTTGTGCCCGGCTTCTCGGCGCTCTATCTGCCGATGGCGCTGATCGCGATCCCGTTCAACGAGGTGGCTGCCCAGAACATCGCCGTGATCGCTGCCTTCACTCTGTCGGGGCTGATGATGTTCGCGCTGGCGCGGCGCGTCACGCACCACGACGTGGCCAGCTTCGCCGCCGGGCTGATCTTCGCCTTCTCGCCCTACATGACCGCCCACGCCCCGAATCACGTCGACCTCGCGCAGCAGTGGGTCGTACCGCTGTTCGTGCTGGCACTCGTTAACCTTTGCCGGCGTCAGACGGTCGGATCGGCGCTGTGGCTGGGGGCGGGCTTTGCGCTGGCGAACTACATGAATCCCTACTACGGCTACCAGACTGCCGTCGCCGCGTTCGTGTTCACCGCCGCCTATGCCCTCGTCGAAGGCAGCCGCGCCGGGCTGCGGGCGCTGTGGACGGGGCGGCTGCTCCGGCTGGCCGTGCTGGCGGGCGTGGTGGGTGTGCTGCTGTATCTGCCTGAGTTCATTCCGGTGCTGCGGGCGGCGTTCGCGCCCAGCGCCAGCCCGGTGCGGCCCGGCAGCATCCTGCGGGAGAACATGGACCAGTTCTACTATTACTCCAGCCGTCCATGGGATTTCTTGCTTCCGCCCGCCGATCACCCGCTGTGGGGCGGGATTCGCCCGGCGGCGATCAAGTGGCTGGGCGACCTGCGGCAGCTTGAGCAGGTGCCTCCACTGCTGAGCAACGTCAACAACCTCGCCCCGTTCTGGTACTGGATCGATGAGGACCAGGCCGGGGTGATGTACCCCGGCTACGCGACGCTGCTGATGGCGGGCGTCGCCCTGTGGAGGTGGCGAGGGAGGCGGACCTCTATAGGGGAGACGGGCCGCGATGGGGTGGTGATGCTCATCTTCGCACTTGGCCTGGTCGTCGCCGGGTACCTGTTCAGCCAGCCGCCCGTGATCCCGTTCCCCGGCGCACTGCTGCGACACGTGTGGGAGCCGCTTTATAACTTCGTGCTGCCGACTCCGACGCTGCTGACGATGGCTATCGCACCGCCGCTGCGCATCCAGCGCCGATTCATGGTGATGATCATGACAGGGCTGGCCGTGCTGTCCGCCGTGGGGCTGGCGCACCTGCTGAATCGGATCGCGCGCCCGGCGGGCCGAGCGGCGCTCGTGGCCGGATTTATGGCCGTGCTGGCGGTCGAGTTCGCGA
>CAZWUX010000068.1:0-15298 GCA_964637665.1 uncultured Anaerolineae bacterium | reverse complement strand
CCCGTCCATTCCCCCCCACCAGAGGTGGGGGCTTCCAGGAAATGGAGAAAAAACTTCACTCTTGACCACGGGAGACACCACCATGCCAAGCTATCCGCCGGAGCCTTTTCGCATCAAGGTCGTCGAGCGCATACGACGAACAACCCGACCTGAACGCGAAAAGCTGCTGGCAGCGGCGGGATACAATGTATTCGCGCTCGCCGCAGATACCATCTACATCGACCTGCTGACCGACTCCGGCACCTCCGCCATGAGCGACAATCAGTGGGCGGGAATCATGCAGGGCGACGAGTCGTATGCGGGTGCACGCAACTTCTACAACCTCGCCGCCGCCATCGGGGACATCTTCGGCTTCGAGCACTTCGTCCCGACGCATCAGGGCCGGGCCGCAGAGAATATCCTGTGCAGCCTCTTTATCCGCCCCGGAGACCTCATCCCCAACAACAATCACTTCGACACAACAGGCGCCAACGTGCGCGCTGCGGGCGGCACGCCGATCGACCTCGTCGTCGACGAGGCACGCAACCCCTCCAACCGCTCGCCGTTCAAGGGCAACATGGACATCGAGCGCCTCGCGGCTTTTCTCGACGAGAATGGCGTGGGAAACGTCCCGTTCGGGATGCTCACCATCACGAACAACGCCGCAGGCGGGCAGCCCGTCTCGATGGCGAACATCAAGGCGGTAGCCAACGTCTACCACGAGCGCGGCATCCCATTCTTTATAGATGCCTGCCGCTACGCTGAAAACGCGTATTTCATCCAGCAGCGCGAACCCGGTTACCAGAATACGCCGATCAAGGACATCGCGCGGGAGATGTTCGCGCTGGCCGACGGCTGCACGATGAGCGCGAAGAAAGACGCGCTGGTGAACATCGGCGGGTTCCTGTGCATGAACGACGATGCGCTTTTCGAGCGCGCAAAACAGGCGTTGATCCTGCGGGAAGGCTTCCCGACCTACGGCGGACTGGCGGGCCGTGACCTTGAGGCGATGGCGCGCGGCCTGTATGAGGCGCTCGACGAGAATTACCTGTCTTACCGGATCGCGCAGACGGTCTATCTCGGTGAGCGGCTGCTTGAGGTAGGCGTCCCGATCATGGAGCCGCCCGGCGGGCACGCGGTTTATATCGACGCCGGGCAGTTTTTACCCCACATACCGCCGGAGCAGTACCCCGGACAGGCGCTCACCATCGAGCTTTATCTGGCGGGCGGCATCCGGGCCGTCGAGCTGGGCAGCGTCGCCTTCGCCCATCAGAACCCGGCCACCGGTGAGGTCGTTCGCCCTCCGCTCGAACTCGTGCGGCTGGCGCTGCCGCGCCGCGTGTACACGCAGAGCCACATGGACTACGTCGTGGGCGTGCTGGCCGACATCGCCGCTCGTAAGGATGGGCTGTGCGGCGTAAGGATCGAAAAGGAACCCGAACTGCTGCGCCATTTCACGGCGGAATTCGCCCTGCTTTCTTAGCGGGCATGGGGCAATCGTAGGCTCATCATAGCAGATCCGGTGTTCGCCCTGCGCTACGATCAGGCCCTGCCGGGCGGAACCGGGATGTTGTCGACGCGTCAGCGCCCACGATATACTACAAACTCATCATCGCCAACAGTGATGATGCAGGTCCGCCTGCATGAGGCAGACCAGACAGTTGGTAGACGGAGTGATGACACCGGATCTGGTATGGCACTGTTCAAAAAGCGCGAACGGCTGCCCGAAATCAAGCGCGGATCAGGAGCGGGATCAGGACGCAGCGTGGGATCTCTGTTCCGCCGCAATCGGATGCCAACCATCACGAACTATACGGACCGCTACCGCAGACGCAGTGGGCTGGTCTGGGTGCTGGTCGCCGCCGGGCTGATCCTGCTGATCCTCGTCATCGCGGCCCCGGCATGGCTGCCGCTCATTCAGGTGATCGTGCCCGACCGCTATATCATGGCCTACGCGCCGGAGCGGCTACAGCCGGTCATTTTTGACATCGACCCGGACGCGCAGGTGCCGACTCCGGCGGGGTCGTCAGACGGAGCGGCCATCAGTATGCTCGAATCGATGGAGCCGCCCCCTACCCCGGCCTCTACCCCCACCCCCGCCCCCGTAACTCACATCCCGGCCACGCCCGGCGGCGGAAGCTATGTGCAGCCGACCCGGGTCGCCATCGCCGCGACGCCTACCGTCACACCGGCGGCGGCAGCAGCCGTCGATCCGCGCGCCGTCGACCGCGAGAACAGCGCCGACCTGAGTCATGTGGACGAGCTTCTGACCGGCTTCAACTTCCAGCAGCAGACCGGCTCCAATAACTGCGGCCCGGCCTCCTACGCGACCATGATCAGCTACTGGGGCGTCGACATCACGATGACGGACGCTCGTGGCTTTCTGAAGCCCAACCCGGACGACCCGAACGTGCGGCCCGATGAGATGGTGCGCTACTCGGAAACCCTCGGCTACCAGATGATCGTGCGCGAGAATGGCTCGCTCGAACTGCTGAAGCGATTCATTCTGGCCGGCTACCCCGTCATGATCGAGACAGGCTACAACCCGGAGCCGGATACCTACGGCTGGATGTCGCATTTCCTGACGATTGTCGGCTACTCGGAGCACGACGGCGGGTTCATCGCGATGGACACCTACCGCCGCCCGAACTGGTACTATCCCTACGAGGAGATCGAGCAATACTGGCGCCAGTTCAACCGCCGGTACCTCGTCGCCTACCGGCAGGATCAGGCCGCCGCCATAGCGTCGATCATCGGCGAGGACATGAACGACGAGGTCATGTACACCAACGCGATGCACACCGCCCAGGCGGAACTCAGCATGAACCGCGAGGATCCTTTCGCGTGGTTCAACCTCGGCACGAGCCTCGTCGGGCTGGGACGCTACGAGGATGCGGCCAACGCCTTCGACGAGGCGCGCTCTATCGGGCTGCCGGGCCGGTTCCTGTGGTACCAGTTCGCGCCGTTCGAGGCGTATTTGCAGACCGGGCGTTACGAGGACGTGGAAACACTGGCCGACAACGTGCTGTCGCAGATCGCCACCGAGGAGCCGTTCTACTATAAGGGCATGGCCCTGCTGGCTCAGGGCGAGGACGAGGAGGCAGCCCGCCAGTTCAACCTGGCGCTCCGGTTCAACCGGAACTTTGAAGCCGCCAGTCAGGAAATCGAACGGCTGGAAGGCTGAGGCTGCCGATCATGCCGGGTCTCAACAACGGCGATCTTCCACAGACGGATACCTACCACGCCCGGCGGCGGCGCGACCAGCCCAGCCGCCGCTGGCTGCCCACGCTCGCCATCGGCGGGGCGATTTTCGTGCTGATCCTCGCCGTCGCAATGCCGCTCTGGCTTCCCTGGTTAGCGCGGCGCGTCATCCCGGATCGCTATATCATCGCCTATGCGCCTGAGCCGCTGCGCGAGATACTTTTGAACATCGACCCCAGCCGGACGCTCCCCACCCCCGTGCCGGACGCGCTGGTCGACGTATCAGACGGCGGACCGTCCGCGCTGACGCCGGGGGCCACGCCCTGGCCGACCCTTGAGGCCGCGCCGCCCACCGGCCAGGTATCCCCCACCGGAACGGCCATCTCACCCACCGCCGACGCCGCTGAGAGCGATCAGCCCGTCATCGAGGAGGTCAGCCGCTCCAATTCCGCCGTCGCCGTGCCCTCCATCCCGCCAGAGCACCTCCTGTATGGCGCGCAGCAGATTCCGCAGGGCTATAACAAGTGTGGCCCGGCCACGCTGACCTCCTACCTGACTTTCTGGGGATTCGAGGTCACGCAGAATGACGTGTCAGATGCAACAAAACCCCATCCGGAGGATTCGAACGTCCGGCCCGACGAACTGGCGGGCTACGTCCGCAGCATGGGATTTGAGGCCACCGTCCGCGTCAACGGGACGGTCGACCGGCTGAAGCAGCTCATCGCGGCGGGCTACCCGGTGATGATCGAGCGGGGCTTCGACGAGCTGCCCGATCAGGGCTGGATGGGCCATTACATGCTCATGATCGGCTACGACGACGAGCTGGGGGAGTTCACAGCGCTCGATTCATACTGGGGAACCAACCGCCGCCACGAGGATCCGAGCTTCCCGGTCGACCAGTGGCCCTACGTCCGCTTCGACAGCCTGTGGCAGGACTTCAACCGGTCGTATATCGTGGCCTACCCGTCCAATCAGGCCGACGACGTGGCCGCGATCATCGGGCCGGACATGGACGACCTGACGATGTACAACACCGCCCTCCAACGTCTGCTGGCCGAGCGGGACGCTAACCCGACTGACCCCTTCGCATGGTATAACCTGGGGCAGGTTTATAACGCGCTCGGCGACTACGTCTCCGCTGCACAGGCGTTCGACATGGCCCGGCAGAACAGTATGCCCTGGCGCGTGTCGTGGTACCTGTTCGGCCATTACGAGGCGTACTTCCAGACGGGGCGCTACGAGGACGTGCTGACGCTGGCCCAGTACACGACTGACCCGACGAATTACCCTGAATCGGAGGAGGCGTTCTACTACATGGGGCGTGTCTACGCGGCCCGCGATCAGGTCCGGCTCGCCCGCTCGATGTTCGAGAAGGCCCTCCAGTACAATCCGAACTACACGGCGGCCCGGCAGGCCCTCGCGCAGTTGGAAGGCTAGCGTGACCTGCGCGGTCCACCCGATTCCTGATTTAACGCTTCCCACCGCCGGAGTCCTGTTGATATGAGCGCGATTCCGCAAACCGAACCGCGCGCCGGACGCGTCGCTCGCTCCGCCCTGGTTATGATGGGTGGCCTCGGCGGCTCGATGGTCGTCGGGCTGATCCGCCAGCGGATCATCGCGGTTCAGTTCGGGACGAGCGCCGAGCTTGACGCCTATACGGCAGCCAACAGCATCCCCGAACTGCTGTACACAATGCTGGCAGGCGGCGCGCTGGCCTTCGCGTTCATCCCCATCTACACCGAGCTTTTACAGAAGCGGCAGGACGGGCCCGGTGGAGCAAGCGAATTGTTCAGTCTGGTCGTCAACGCGCTGTTCCTGCTGACGGGACTCGCCGCCGCGCTGGTGGCGCTGGCCGCACCGGTTCTCGTGCGTGCGTCGTGGGGCGTCGGGCCAAACTTCCCGCCGGAAGTCCAAACACTGACCATCCAGTTGATGCGCGTGCTGCTGCTGTCGACGCTGATCTTCGTCGTCAGCAGCATCATCACCGGGGCGCTGTACGCCCACCAGCACTTCCTGCTCCCGGCCATCATCCCGATGATGTACAGCGGCGGGATCATCCTTGGCGCGCTGTTCCTCGTGCCGAGCATGGGCATCTTCGGGCTGGCGTGGGGCGCGGTAATCGGCGCGGCCCTCCACCTGCTGACGCAGCTCCCCGGCCTGATCATCTACAAAGTCAGGTGGCGGCCCACGCTACGGGTCCAGAACCCGGCGCTGCGCCGTGTCGCGGTGCTGATGGCACCCCGCGTCGTCGACCTGCTGATGGCGCGCGCCAGCATCGACTGGATCAACGCCAACCTCGGCTCCGGGCTGGGCGAAGGCCGCCTCGCGGCGCTGCGCTACGCCTTCCAGCTGATGAACATGCCCTGGACGCTGATCGGGACCGCCATCGGCATCGCCGTGTTCCCCACGATGGCGGAGCTTGCCGCGCGTAAGGACGTGGCCGCACAGCGCGAGGCGCTGAGCGGATCGCTGCGCGCGATCCTCACGCTGGCGCTTCCCGCTGCGGCTGCATTACTGGTGCTGGGCCGCCCGACGATCCGGCTGCTGTTCGAGGGAGGCGAGTTCACGGCACAGAGCACCGAGCTGGTCTATTACGCGCTCCAGTTTTACGCGCTGACGCTGATCAGCCAGTCCATGCTGGAGGTTGTCGTGCGGGCCTTCGCCGCCCAGCAGGATACGCTGACGCCGCTGATCGTCTCGTTCTTCACGACCGCGCTTAACATCGGGCTGGCAATCTGGCTGGCGCGGCCCATCGCGGCGGGTGGGCTGGCGCACGGCGGGCTGGCGCTGGCGAATGGGATCGCCGTCGGCGTCGAGTCGCTGGCCGGGCTGACGATCCTGCACATCCGCTGGGGCGGCGTCGACGCCCGCCGGATTCTGGTCGACGCGGTTAAGGCGTTCGTCTCGGCGGGTGCGATGGCAGGCGCGATCATCGCCTTCCGGGCCGCCCTCGACCCCGGCACGCTGGTGACGCTCGTCGGGGGCGCGGTCATCGGGGTGATCGTCTATTTCAGCCTCGCGCTGCTGCTCGGCATCGAGGAGGTCCGCACGCTGCCCGCCGCGCTGCTGCGCTCCGTGCTGCGCCGGGAGCGGGCCACCGCGTGACCGACCGGCTGCTGGACACGCTCGCACGGGCCTACGGCCCCCCTCAGCGGCGGGCCGTGAGTGAGATTCTGCTGGCCGGAGCCGCGCAGAGCGCCCCGCTGGTGGACCCGCTGGCCGGACTGTTCAGCGGGGCGGCGCTGATCCTCATCGACCGGGATGCGGACACGCTGAATGCCGTCTGCAACGAGTTATCCGGCGGGCGGCTCCGGCCCGTGCGCGGCGGGCTGGTCGACCTGCTCGATCTGGCCCCCGGCCCCTACGACCTCATCCTGATCCGCCAGCCCGACATCGTGCAGGCCAGCGCGGCGTGGCAAGCCGGGCTGCGGGCGTGCGCTTCCGTGCTCGCCGGAGGCGGCACATTCGTGACGACCGCCGAATCGCTGGCCGACGCCGCCTTCCTCGACAGGACGCTGGCGGGCCTCGGGCTGACTCTGCGGGCCGGATCGCCCTACACGCCCGAACCGGTGGCATTCGACGGCGCGGATCGTTATATTTTGATACACGACGCGGCATCCCCGGCCCCATAGCCCTGCTTCCGGCAGCCTGTCCGGGCCGAAATGGAGGCCGCATCCACTCACGTAAGGATCACCCGACATGCGACGATTCTTCTTCTGGTGGCGATACATCACCGGGCAGGCGCGGTGGGACACGAACGTGACGCCGCCGGAGGTCGTCGACCTGATCGAGCGAGATGGGATCGAACCGGGAAAGGCCATCGATCTGGGCTGCGGGACCGGCACAAACAGCATCTATCTCGCGCAGCATCGCTGGCAGGTCGTCGGCATCGACTACGTCGCCCGGCCCATCCGGCAGGCCCGCCGCAAGGCCAGCCGGGCGGGCGTGGGCGAGCGGACGCGGTTCCTCATCGGGGACGTGACGCAGCTTAACGTGCTCGGACTGGACGGCCCGTTCGACCTCGCGCTGGACATCGGCTGCGGGCACAGCCTCAGCGCTGAGCAGCAGGCGGCCTATGCCGCGCAGCTTGCGGGCAGCATCCGCCCCGGCGGGATTCTCATGCTGTACATGTTCCAGCCCATGCCGGGCCGCGCAGGCGGCCTGACCCCGGACGGCGTGAAGAAGCTTTTTGCGCCAGAATTCCGGCTGGCGTGGACCAATCTGGGTGAGGACACGGCCACCAGCGCCCCGTCGGCGTGGTACCGGCTGGAACGGACCGGTGAAGCATGATGCGCGTCTTCCTGTTTTTCGTCGACGGTATCGGGCTGGGCGAGGACGATCCGGAGCGCAACCCGTTCGCCGCCGCCAGCCTGCCAACCATGCGGAGCTTCACCGGGGGGCAGACATGGCACCGCGAGACGCCCCGCCAGCGGACGGAGCGGGCGGTGTTTGTCCCGACCGATGCCTGCCTGGGCGTCGACGGCAAGCCCCAGAGCGCGACCGGGCAGGCCGCCATCATGACCGGGCTGAACGTGCCCGAAGTGCTTGGCTACCATTACGGGCCGAAGCCCAATGCCCAGGTCGCCAGCCTGATTAAGAAGCACAGCATCGCGAAGAAACTCGCCGCCGGAGGCTACCGCATCGGCCTGCTGAACGCCTACCCACCGGGCTTTTTCGAGAGCGTCAACAACGGGATGCGCCTGCTCTCGTCGAACCAGCTTGCCATGCAGGTTGCCGGGGTGCAGATGCGCACCGCCGAAGCCCTGTTCGACGGCGAGGCGCTGTCCGCCGACCTGACCGGGGAGGGCTGGCGGGGGGAGCTTGGCTACGGCGAAACGCCCATCCTGACCCCGTTCGAGGCCGGGCAGCGCATGGCCCGGCTGGCGATGGATAATCACTTCACGCTGTTCGATCACTGGATCACGGATGTCGCCGGGCATCGCAGGGATAGAGCCGAGGCCATCCGGCGGCTGGAGATGCTCGACGGGGCGTTGGCAGGGCTGCTCTCGGCCTGGGATGATGCGGCGGGCCTGATCGTCCTGACGAGCGATCACGGCAATCTGGAGGACCTGTCCGCTCGCGGGCACACAACCAACCTCGTTCCGACGCTGATCGTCGGGGAGCGGTGTGACGCATTCGCCGACGGCCTGCACAGCCTGCCAGACATCGCCCACGCCGTACTGCGCGTGCTGGATGCGGGTTCATAACCTGCACTTACCGCACCGCCAACGAAGAATCACTATCGAACGTGGGAACAAAGTCACTACACGCCACTGCCCGGCAGTGTTATGATAGTGCGTCGTTAGGTGAGATGACGCTGGCTGTGTATGAGCGAACAACTGGCACCCGAAGATCGCAGGGCGCTGCTCGATCTGGCACGCAGGGCTATCACGGCAGCCGCCAACCGGCAGCCGATCCCCCATGTGGAGCCGGACGACTTACCGCCCGCCCTCAGTGAGCCTGCGGCGTGCTTCGTCACGATCACAAACCGCGAGACGGGCGATCTGCGGGGCTGCACCGGCGTGCTGTACCCGCGCCTGCCGCTGGCCGAGGAAGTCAGCCGCTCCGCGTGGCAAACTGCGTGCCGCGACCCGCGTTTTCCCCCGGTCACCCCGGTTGAGGTGCCCGGACTCGCCATCGAAATCTCGATCCTGACGCCGCCCCAGCCGCTTTACCCCCCAACACCGAACGATCTGCCCGCGATGCTTCAGCCCGGCATACACGGCGTGACGCTCCGCCGGGGCTACCACCGCGCGACGTTCCTCCCGCAGGTGTGGTCCCGCGTGCCCGATCCAGTTGAGTTTCTCGACCGCCTGTGCATCAAAATGGGCCTTCCACCGGATGCATGGCGCGATCCGGGCTTCGAGGTCGAGGTCTACACCGCCCACACGATCTGGGAGGATGAGGAAACAAAAAAACCGGAGGGCTGAGCGCCCCCCGGCTATTTATCTTCTCCGTTGCTCGGCGCGGCTAGCCGCCGCCGTTCTCCTCTTCGTCGTCACCCGGATTGATGTAGTGCCCCTCGCCACTCTGCTCGTCGAAGAACAACTGCTCGCCGCCCAGCGCCACCAGACGGTGAATCCCCGGACGGGGCACGAACTCGCCCGCCTCGTTGAGGAATCCGCCCGGATCGTACCGGTAGTCCGTGACGAACTTAAACTCACCCGCCGTCGCGTAGCCCAGTTTATCGCGCTGATCCTCGGTTAGCTCGTCGCGCCACACCTTGCCGAATCCACGCACCGGCTGGATGAGATCGTCATCCTCCGGGTCCATGTCGGGGTCGGATTCCGAGTCGGTGTCCTCGTCCCAGTCATCGACGAAGGCATACCACTCGCCGTACTGAGCATCGTCCTCATCGAGGATGAGGACCCATATCTCGCCGCTGCCCGGCTCGAAGTCGTGCTCAGTCTTGCAGCGCTCGTCCACCGTGCCGCCCACCCAGAACATAAAGCCCTGCTCGAACGTCTGCTCGACGATCTCCGCCTTGCAGACGAAGGGCGTCGGGATCGGAACGACGCCGGTATCCTCTGACTCGTTATCCGGCTCGCCCTCGCCCTCGCTCCCAGGCGTCGATTCCGGCTCCTCGGTCTGCTGGCCTGCGGCCTGTGTTGCGCCGGGGGCCGGGGTGTCCGTGACCACGACGTAGATCGGCGTTTGCGTCGGCGCTGCGCTGGCGGAGGAACCCCCGCCGCCGCAGCCCGCGAGCGTGAGCGCGAGCAGCAGACTGACGATCACGGCAGCACCGAGAATTGGCCTTCGTTTCATGGTGTCTCCATTCCAGTTGTCAGGCACACACAGCGAACGGGATTGTAGCATCCCCGCCGGGGGGCTGCCAGCATCCGCCCGGAGCGTGAATCCGTGTTGCAGCGCGGAGATCAGCCCGTTACACTGGCTTCGCCTTTGTTATTCCACCCTTATCGGAAGCGATCTGATGCCGGAAAATCTGTCTAACCAGCGTATTCTCGTCACCGGGGCCACCGGATTCATCGGCGGGCACCTCGCACGGCGGCTGCATGCCGAGGGGGCACACGTCCTCGCGCTGGAGCGCACGCCGGGAAAAGGCAACACGCTCGCCAGCGAGGGCATCGAGATCGTCGCCGGGGATATCACGAACCGGGCGCAGATGGCCGCGATCCTCGCGGGGGGCGTCGAGATCGTCATGCACATCGCGGCGTGGCTGGGCGGGCCCGACCCCGCTTCCGCCACCGCCGTCAACGTCGACGCCACGCGCACGCTGGCCGAGCTAAGCGCCGAGGCAGGCGTGCGCCGCTTCGTGTTCACGAGCAGCATCGCGGTTTACGGGCCGCACGGCGATGCCGACGTGGACGAGTCGACGCCGCTCCGGCCCTTCGGCGATCCCTACGGGGACAGCAAGATCGCCGCCGAGGCCGCGCTGCACGCCGTCGCCCGGTCCTCCGGTCTGGAGGTCGTCATCGTGCGGCCCGGCATGGTCTACGGGCCGGGGTCGCCGGGCTGGACGGTCCGCCTCGCAGAATGGGCCAAACGGGGCTGGACGCCCCTCGTCAATGGGGGAACGGGAACCGCCTATCCGATTTATATCGACGACCTGATCGACCTGCTCGTGCTCACCGCCGATCACCCCGCCGCGCCGGGCAACACGTTCAACGCGGTGGGCGACGGCCCGGTGACGCTGGGGGAATTTCTCGGCGCGTACATGCGCATGGCCGGGACCCGGCGCGCGCTGCGCCTGCCGGGGTGGATCGTCCGCGCGGCGGCGGCGCTGGGAGATCCGTTCGTGCGGGGCCGCAGCCTCGCGTACATCGCCAGCCAGTTGATCGGGCGGGGTCAGGTCAGCAACCGGCGGGCCAAAGACGCCCTCGGCTGGCAGCCGGACACGCCGCTCGACGAAGGGCTGGCACGCGGCGAGGCGTGGCTGCGCGAGCAGGGGATTCTGCCCTGATGGCCTCACTCGCCGTGTGGATCATCGCCGGGGTGGGCGGCCTGATCGCCGCCGTCTTCGGCTACTGGCTGTTCGTCATCACAGAGGGCATGTACCTCGGCCAGCGCATCGTCACGTGGCTGTACGACGCCAGCGCCATGCGCTACGACGACATCAAACAGTATGACCCCGACATGGAGGCCGTCTTTCTCGGCAGGCCGCTCAGCACCGCGCTGAAATCCGTCCCTGCTCCGCTCGTGCTCGACGTGGGCACGGGCACAGGTCGCCTGCCCGGCGCGCTACTGGAGCAGCCGTCGTTTCGCGGTCAGGTCATCGGGGTTGACGCCTCCCGGCGAATGCTGCGCGGGGCCGCCGCCCGGCTCGACGGGCAGAGCCACCGCACCACCCTCATCTGGCGGGACGCGCGCCACCTGCCCTTCCCCGACGGCGTGTTCGACGCCGTGACCTGTCTGGAGATGCTCGAATTCACGCCCAGCCCGCGCGCCCAGCTAACGGAGGCCGTGCGCGTGCTGCGGCCCGGCGGCGTGCTCGTCACAACGCGGCGGCGCGGCTGGCAGGCGCGGCTCATGCCGGGCAAGTACACTTCGCGGGATGCCTTCCGGGGGCTGCTTGAGAGCCTCGGCGTCGAGCACGTCGAGCTTCAGGCATGGCAGATGGATTACGACCTTGTGTGGGGCGTGAAGGCCCGCCACCAGCCGAGCGTCGTGCGCCACCGCGTCGATGTGCTCATCTGCCCAAAATGCACATCGACGCAGTGGATAGAGGCCGGCGATGCCGTCTGCTGCGGCGTGTGCCACACACGGTACCGGCGGTCGCACGGCATCATCGACATGCGTGGCTGACCGCGCCAATCGATCCCCCTGCCCTATCCCTCTTTTGTGATAAAATGAGCGATATCATCCGCAGCGCGCCGCTCCGGCGCAGGAGAAGACTCATGGCATGGTGGTTGATCGTGCCCGGCGTCCCGCTGGCCCTGCTGGTCGGGCTGTGGCTGGTGGGCGAGCGCGGGCGGCCCCTCGGCCTGCCCTCGACGCGCGCCGCCCTGAAAGGCTCGGATGGTGGGGCCGAGCGGCGGCTCGACCTGAAAACCGTTCATGGGTACGTCTACGGACGGTGGTCGAAGCAGTACATCGGCTTCTGCATCCACCACCTGCTGCCGCGCATGGGCGAGCGGCTGAAGGGGCGCTGGGCGGACCGCTATCACGGCAAGGTGCTGCCGACCGACCTCGCGAAGGCGATCATCACGCTCGACCATGACATCGAGCGCCAGGACCTCGAACAGATCATCCCCTACCCCATCGCGCGTGACATCGTGCTGACCGGGCCGCCGGATGTCGTGCTGCTCGATTGCCCGTGCCGCGCCTCGCGGGAGAACCCGTGCGAACCGATACAGGTCTGCATGATCGTGGGGGACGGCGCGTTCGTGCTCGACCACCTGCCGGAGTCCTCACGCCGCGTCGATCAGACCGAGGCGCTGGCCCTGCTGGAAGCCGAGCACGCGCGCGGGCACGTCCACGTCGCCTATTTCAAGGACGCCTGCGACGACCGGTTCTATGCGATCTGCAACTGCTGCTCGTGCTGCTGCGGCGGCATCGAGGCGATGATGGCCTACGGCGTGCCGATGGTCGCCTCCTCCGGCTACGTCGCGCAGGTCGAGGCCAGTCTGTGCGCCGCCTGCGGCGAGTGTGAGGATGCCTGTCCGTTCGACGCCGTGCACGTCGAGGACACGGCGGTCGTCGACTGGGCGGGGTGCATGGGCTGCGGCGTGTGCGTGGATCGCTGCACGACCGGCGCGATGACGCTCGTCGCGGACGGGCGCAAGGGTATTCCGCTCGACGTGCGGGCACTCTAGGCGCGAAATTTGCGGCGCGGAAACCGCGTAGAGGAAACGGCGGCACGGGTTGGAGACATCCCCCGGCCCGTGCTAAAATTGCGCCGCCAACCCAGTCTGGAGGATTTGCGTGATACGAGTACCACAGGACCTCGCCCACCACATCGAGCAGGCCATCCGCGCCGCGCAGGACGCGGGGAGCCTGCCCGCGTTCGACATCCCCGCCGTGCCCGTCATTCGCCCGCGCAACCCGGAGCACGGCGATTACGCCACGCCGGTCGCCATGCAGCTCGCCCGGCTGGCCCGCATGAGTCCTGACCAGATCGCCGGGGCCATCGTCGAGCATTTCCCCACCGTCGATTATATTGGCGAGATCACCCGCGCAGGGGGGTTCGTCAACTTCCGGCTCGCCGACGCATGGCTTCAGGCGCAGGTCGACGCCATCCTTGAGCTGAGCGACGACTACGCTCACTTCGACGACTACGCCGGGAAGCGTGCACAGGTGGAATGTGTCAGCGCCAACCCGACCGGCCCGATCACCGTCGGGCGCGTGCGCGGCGGCGTGATGGGCGATACGCTGACCCGGCTGCTCTCCGCAGTGGGCTACGACGTGGAGATGGAGTATTACTTCAACAACGCCGGACGGCAGATGCGCATCCTCGGAGAGAGTCTGCAAGCCCGGTACCGCGAGCGCCTGGGTCTGGACTTCGACTTCCCCGCAGACGGCTATCAGGGCGATTATCTCTACGACATCGCCGACCGGCTCATCGTGGAGCGGGGCGATGTCCTGAAGGACGCAGGCTGGGAACCGTTCAAAGATTATGCCGAGGAGCAGATTTTCGACATGATCCGTGCCTCGCTGCGGCGGATCAACATCGAGTTCGACAGCTTCTTCAACGAGAACTCGCTGTACGAGGACGGCTCGGTGTGGGAGACGCTGGCGCGCCTGCGCGAGCTTGGCCTCGTCTACGAGGCCCCTGCCCCGGAGCAAGATGAGGACGCCGAGGGGCGCCCGAACCTCGACGAGGAGGACGTGGCCGCCGGGGGCGACGCCACGTGGATACGGATGCGCAAACTGCGCGACATCTCGAAGGACGTGGCGCTCGTCAAGTCCAGCGGCGAGCCGACCTACCGCCTGCCCGACACCGCCTACCACATCAACAAGCTGGAGCGGGGCTTCGACCTGCTGATCAACATCCTCGGCGCGGATCACATCGAGGAGGCGAAGGATGTCCACGCGATGGTCGCCGCGCTGGGCTACGACGCCGACAAAATCCATGTGCCGCTGCACCAGTTCGTCACCCTGACCGAGGGCGGCGAGACGGTCAGGATGAGCACGCGGCGCGGCGAGTTCGTGACGCTGGACGAACTGGTCGACGACGTGGGCGCGGACGCCGTGCGCTACTTCATGCTGGCCCGCAGCCCCGACAGCCACATGGATTTCGACCTCGAACTCGCACGCAAACAGTCCAGCGAAAACCCCGTTTATTACGTCCATAACGCGCACGTGCGCTGTGCGAGCATCGCCCGCATGGCGGAGGAGCGCGGCATCTCGCCGGAGGGCGGTGACGTGTCGCTGCTGACCGAGCCGCGCGCGCTCGAACTGATCCGCAAGCTGATCGAGCTGCCGGAGATCATCGACCTGGCGGTGGAGGAACTGGCCGCGCACCGCATCGCGTTCTGGGCGCACGAGGAACTGGCACGGGTGTTCCACCCAACCTACGAGGAAATCCGCGCGCTGCACGGCGACGTGCCGGAGGATGTGGCGAAAGCCCGGCTCAAGCTCTACGCGGCGGCGCAGATCGTGATCCGACGCACGCTGGAACTGATGGGCATGTCCGCCCCGGAGCAGATGTAAGCCCGAACCCGGCGATCAACGGCCTGCACTGGCCGCGCCAACCCACGTTCACCCCAAACATAATTAACACGGAGCAGACTACCGATGGGATTGAAGGCTGATAGCTGGATCGCGCAGATGGCACAGAATCACGGCATGATCGAGCCGTTCATCGCCGGGCAGGTGCGGGAGGGCGTGATCTCCTACGGCGTGTCGTCCTACGGCTACGACATCCGCGTGGCCGACGAGTTCAAGGTGTTCACCAACGTGTACTCGTCCGTCGTCGATCCAAAAAACTTCGATCCCGATGCCTACGTCGACGTGAAGGGCGATATCTGTGTCATCCCCCCGAACTCGTTCGTGCTGGCGAAGTCCGTCGAGCACATCCGTATGCCGCGCAACGTGACGGGCATCGTGCTGTGCAAGTCGACGTACATCCGGGCGGGCGTGCTGATCCCCACGACGGTGCTGGAGGCAGGCTGGGAGGGGATCATCACGCTGGAGATCAGCAACGTGACGCCGCTCCCGG
>CAZWUX010000067.1:14152-15336 GCA_964637665.1 uncultured Anaerolineae bacterium | reverse complement strand
CAAGGGGCCCTGGTCTCTTGCGGAGGTCCGGGGGCAGCGCCCCCGGATTCTCTTTCTCTGTTCACCCACTACTCATACAGCTTCGCGATCTCGTCCCGCGCCGGACGGGGGATCGCGTCTCCCGTCGCCGCGTCGATCACTGCCGCCGGGCCGTCCTCGACGTGTCCCACAGTGTGGGCCGCGATTCCTTCCTCCTCCAGCGCGGTGGCGATGCGCTCGCCGTCGCCGGCGTGTGCCGCGAGCAGCAGCGCGCCGCTTGCGATCGCTCCGAGCGGATCCAGCCCGGCTGCGTCACACAGCGCCTTCCCCTCCGGCAGCGACACGCCGCCCAGATTAACGGTCAGGCGCACGGAAGCCGCATCCGCCATCTCCCACAAGCCGGTGATCAGGCCTCCCTCGGTCGGATCGTGCATCGCGTGAACGCGCCCCGCATCCACCGCGATCTGCGAATCCCGCACGACGCTGATCCCCGGATCGTGCAAAAAGTTCGCACATCGCGCCAGAAAATCCGCATCGAACCGGCCCGCCAGCATGTCCGCCTTTTCCCGCGCGATGAGAGCCGTCGCCTCGACCGGCACGCCCTTCGTGACGATCAGCACGTCGCCCGGCTGCGCGCCGCCCGTGCCAATAAGTCTGCCCTGCGGCACGAGGCCCAGCATCACGCCGGTGAGGATCGGGCGGTCGATGCCGTGCGTGATCTCGGTGTGCCCGCCGATCATGCTGATCCCCAGATCGCGGCACGCCTCCCCGATCTGCTCGAAGATCGCCGCCGTGAGGCTGCGAGTCGCGATGCCGCCGGGCATCAGCAGCGATGCCATGAACCACGCGGGCACGGCCCCGGTCGTCGCGATGTCGTTCGCATTGACGTGGACCGCGTACCAGCCGATTTCGTCCGTCGCAAAGGTGATGGGGTCCGTCTTGGCGACGAGGTAATAACCCGGAATCCCCGCGTCGAGCACGGCGGCGTCTTCACCGGGCCGGGGGCCGAGGATCACGCGCGGATCGTCCACCGGGAGCTTGCCGAGCAGCACTGCGAGGTCGCCGGGGGGCAGCTTGCCGAGCGGGTAGGGTTCAGACATTCATTGTCCTGTCTCTTGCTAATGGATAGAAAGCAGTAGCTCCAAAGCTGTTGGCGGCGCGTCGCGCCGCCAACCTACCGGGGTCAAGGGGATTGTATCCCCTTG
>CAZWUX010000067.1:8406-14052 GCA_964637665.1 uncultured Anaerolineae bacterium | reverse complement strand
TTGGCGGCGCGTCGCGCCGCCAACCTACCGGGGTCAAGGGGATTGTATCCCCTTGTAGGGATTTGGGGACAGAGTCCCCAAGAAGTTACGCCCTTTTTACTCAAACCCAGCCAGCAGGCTCGCGGTACTCGCCGAACACGCCGCGCAGCACGTCGACGATCTCACCGAGCGTCGCACCGGCCTTCACCGCGTCGATGAAATGCGGCATCAGGTTCTCGCCGGATTTCCCCGCCGCGTCCTCGACCGCCCGCAGCGCCGCGCCAACCGCCTCACCATCCCGCGTGCGGCGCAGCTCGTCCAACCGCGCGACCTGCCGCTCATAGCCCTGCGGGTCCATCTTCAGAATCGGGATGCGGATGTCCTCATCCTCGACGTAGCCGTTCACCCCGACGATGATCCTTTCCTTCTCGTCGATCTCCCGCTGGTAGCGATAGGCCGCATCCGCGATCTCCCGCTGGAAGAATCCCACCCGCAGCGCCGGGATCACGCCGCCCAGGTCGTCGATACGCTCGAAATACCGCATCGCCTCCCGCTCGATGCGGTCCGTCTGCGCCTCGACGAAGTACGACCCGCCCAGCGGATCGACCGTGTTGGCGACGCCTGATTCGTGCGCGATGACCTGCTGCGTGCGCAGCGCGATCTGCACGGCCTCCTCACTCGGCAGCGCCAACGCCTCGTCCATGCTGTTCGTGTGCAGGCTCTGCGTGCCGCCCAGCACCGCCGCCAACGCCTGGAGCGCCACCCTCACGACGTTGACCTCCGGCTGCTGCGCGGTCAGCGAGACGCCCGCCGTCTGCGTGTGGAACCGCATCAGCAGCGCCCGCTCGCTCTGCGCGCCGAACGTCTCCCGCATCTCCCGCGCCCAGATGCGCCGCGCTGCCCGGTATTTCGCAATCTCCTCGAAGAAGTCGTTGTGCGCGTTAAAGAAGAAGCTCAACCGGGGGGCGAACGCATCCACGTCCAGCCCGCGCTCGACCGCCCAGCGCACGTACTCGAACCCATCCGCCAGCGTGAAGGCCAGCTCCTGCGCCGCCGTCGCCCCCGCCTCGCGGATGTGGTAGCCGCTGACGCTGATCGTGTTCCAATCGGGCATCTCCTGCGTGCCAAACTCGACGGTGTCCGTCACCAGCCGCATCGACGGCTCCGGCGGGAAGATGAACTCCTTCTGCGCGATGTACTCCTTCAAAATGTCATTCTGGATCGTCCCGCGCAGCGCAGCCCGGTCGTAGCCCTGATTTTCGGCGGCGGCGATATACATCGCCCAGATGATCGCGGCGGGCGCGTTGATCGTCATGCTCGTCGAGACCTCGCCCAGCGGAATCCCGTCGAACAGCCGCTCCATGTCCCTCAGCGACGAGACGGCCACCCCGCACTTCCCGAACTCGCCGAGCGCCTCCGGCGCGTCCGTATCGTAGCCCATCAACGTCGGCAGGTCGAACGCGACCGAGAGGCCGGTCTGCCCCTTTTCGAGCAGGTACTTAAAGCGGGCGTTGGTTTCCTCCGCCGTCCCGAACCCGGCAAACATCCGCATCGTCCACAGCCGCCCCCGGTGCATCGTCGCGTGGACACCCCGCGTGTACGGGTATTCGCCGGGGAAGCCAAGCTCGTCGAGGTAATCCGCCTCCGCGAAGTCCTCCGGCGTGTAGAGCCGCCGCACGGGCACGCTCGACGCCGTGATGAACTCACGCCGCCGCTCCGGGTGCCCGTCGAGCGTGTCCCGCAGAGTCGTCGCCTCCCAGCGCCGCTTCTCGTCCGCGATGCGCGCCCGCAGCCCCTCGTCTCCGGTGGCCGTCCTCTCCTGCTCCGCCATGCCACTCCCTCTCCTTAGCCCGCACCGACTTGATAAAGCCACCCTCAACCGGATATGGTGAGTAGTGAAAACTGCCTCGTCGATTCAAAATAGGCCCGGTGTGATGTATCGGTTGATCTGATTGTAATGACCGTGTCCGCCTGCCACAACCGCCGTTGACAGATGGCGGGTTCGAGGCTACCGTATGAGCAGCCGCGCCCTGTGGCGCGGATGCCACACCGGCGCAGCGAAGGAAAAGGGGAGAGATGACCAGTTACCGCCAGTTTGTAGGGCGCGCGCTGACGGTGATCGCGCTGATTGTGATCGTCGCGCTGGTGATCCTGTTCGTCCGGCAGGTCACCAACCTCATCGTGCTCGTCTTTACGGCGTGGGTGCTCGCCGTAACGCTGGAGGTGCCCGTGCGCCTGCTCCAGCGGCTCAAGCTCCCCCGCGTCGCCGCCGTCCTGATCAGCGTTCTGCTGCTGCTGCTCATCGGCAGCGCGCTCGTCGCGCTCGTCGTGCCGCAGTTTATCCAGCAGGCCGTCGCGCTGCTCAGCGGGCTGCCGGACGCCATCCGGCGGGCCGCCCAAAACTACAGCGATCTGCGCGCCGCGAGCAGCATCGCTGCACGCCTGCTGCCGCCTGTGAACCTGTCGGATATCGACGCCCTGCTCAAGGGCGACCTGACGCTGTTCCTGCCCCTGTTCGAGGGGACGCAGCAGGCCCCGGTCGACTTCGAGAATCTGGCCAGCCAGGCGCTGCCCGTTCTGCGCGAGATCGGTAGCTTCATCGTGAGCGCCTTCGCGAACTTGCTGCTGCTCGTGCTGCTCGTCCTGCTCCTGCTGATGGAGCCGACCGCGTACTATCGAGCCATCGTCTCCCTCGTCCCGCGCAGCGGCGAAGAGCGCACGATCGAAATACTAAATATGATTCGTCGCAACGTGACGAGCTGGCTGGGCGCGATGCTGTTCTCGACCGGCATCACGACCGTGCTGTTCCTGATCGTGCTGGGCCTGATCGTCGGTCTGCCGAACGCCTTCGCGCTGAGTCTGCTGGCCGGGCTTGCGACGTTCGTCCCAACCTTTGGCCCGGCCATCGCCCTGATCCCCATCGCCGTCGTCGCCGCCGCTGCCGGGATCAACAAATTCGTCCTGACCATTATCCTCTACGCGGCGGTTGGCCTCGTGCAGGATCGTTTCATTACGCCAGCCGTCATGAAAAGCGAGCTTGACATCCCCGCTGCGGCGCTCGTCGTGTTCCAGCTTGCGCTGGCGACCGTGATCGGGCCGCTGGGCCTGCTGCTCGCCGTGCCCATTCTGGCGATTCTCGTCACGCTCGTGCGCGAGCTTTACGTGTTCGACGGGCTGGATAAACGCGGGCAGGTTTCCCCTATCAAAACCCGGAATGATGGCCTTCTCGCCCGGCACGATGAGCCGCCAGAACCCGCCGAGCCGGAGGCCGGGTAGCCCGCTGACCCGATGACGCATGTCCTCACTTAAACGAGTCGAGCGCCTGCTTGCGAAGGGCCGCGTGCGCGGCCTGTGCCGTTTGCTCCGCCACCGCGACGCTTTTGTCCGGCGGCGGGCTGCTCAGGCGCTCGGCGAGCTTGGAGACGCGGCTGGCATCCCCTGCCTGGGCCGCGCACTGCGTGAAGATCGCGACCAGTACGTGTTGCGCTGGGCGATCGATTCGCTGCGCCAGATCGGCACGCCGGAGGCTGTCGACGCGCTGTCCGAGGCCGCGTTCAACACCCGCGCCCCAATCGCCGAAACCGCCGCCCAGACGCTTACCCGCCTCGACACGGCGAGCGCCCGATCCGCCCTGCGCGTGCGTGACATCCTGCTCCGCAACAACTGGGACGCCCTCGCCGTGCTGGACGAATCCGGCCACCGCGCGCTGGCCGCCGTGCTGCACAGCGAGCAGTACCACACGTGGCCCTCCGCCCGCCGCCAGCGCGTGCTGGAGACCGCCGTCCGGCTCGGCGTGACGCCGCCCGCCCGCTATCGCCAGGAGCTTGCCGAGAGCGGTCTGTTCGCCAGCGGCGTCCACACGCTGGGCGACCTTTTGCGCGGCCTGCGGGGCCGCAGCCCGGCCACCCGCATCGCCGCCGCCGAGCGGCTGGGGCAGGTCGGGCAGAGATGGGTGCGCCGGCTGCTCTACCCGCGCTTCCGGCGCGAGGTCCGGCGCGGCGAGCGCGGCGTGGCGGCGGCGCTGGCCCGCTCGCTCGACATGCTGGACGATCCGCGCCCGCTCCAGTGGTGCCGCCAGCAGCTTTTCGAGGTGGGCGGCCAGCCCGCGACCGAGGCCGCCTACCTGCTCGCCGAGGTCGGCACGCCCGCCGCCGCCGAGACCCTGTTCGAGGCCGCCGCTGAGCCGCCTCCCCCACCCGCCTACCGCAATGTGCCCCTCGCCCTGAGCGCGCTGGAGGCCGCCGGGCCGCCCGCCCTCGACGCTCTGCGGGGCCGGTTGGCGGACGACGACGCAGGCGTGCGGCGGCTGATGGTCGATGTCGTCGCCCGCAGCGGTCACCCGGAGAGGCTGTCCCTGCTCGCTGATCTCTCCCGCGACGACGATCCGGGCGTGGCGCGCGCCGCGCTCGACGCGCTGGCCGACCTCAACACGGCGGATGCGGCTCAGACGCTCTACGGGCTGGCCGGGGATGTCCGCAAGGAATGGCTCGTGCGCTCCCTCACCGCCATCACCGATCCCTCCGGCCCGGCGCTGCTGCGCCGCCTGTCGGGCGATACCACGATCGCCAGCGGTACCGTGCTGGGCGGTGAAGGCCAGCCTGTCTCCGGGGCGGGGGTTCAGATTTTGCAGGAACAGGCGATGCGGGGATCGATTTCGTGGGATTGGGGGGCCGTCAGCGCGCGGACGCAGACGGATGAGCAGGGTGCATTTTCGCTGTCTCTCGCCACCTCCGGCGCGGCCCGTCTGCGGATCAAAGTCGTGATGCCACCCCCACCGGGCCGCCCATCGCCGGACGTGTACGAGGCCGATCTGCCCCTCGTGCGGGGCCGGGCCAACCGCGTTACCGCCCGCCTCGACCGTTTCTTCGACCGCCTGCTGGTCACGGTCGAGCCGCTGGCCGATTAACCTGCCATCACCGCGCCGTGCGGACCCACACCTGCTGACCATCCGTTGTGAGGCGTATCGTGCCGTCCTCATCCGTGCGGTAGATCATCGCCCCGGCGGCCTCGATGCGTTCCAACGTCTCCGGGTCAGGGGCGTCCGACCCGCTGGCGGAGATCACGACGATGTCCGGCCCAACAGCATTAAGAAAAGCCTCCGTCGTTCCGCTGCCGTGTCCTCCTCGCGGCGCGTGCAGGACCGCCGCGTGCAGGTCCGGCGTGGTCTGGATCAAGACGGCCTCCTCCTCCGGCGAGAGGTCACCCGGCAGCAGGATGCGCACATCGCCATATTCGACCATCAACCCGGCGGGCGGCGCGGATTCCCCTTCGATGGGCGGCGTTCCCACGCCAACAACGGTCAGCGTCACGCCATCGCCCACCCGGATCGCCGTCCCCGGCAGCGCATCGATGCGCCGCGCCCCCTGCTCGCCGAGCGCCGTCCATGCCGATCCCATCGCCCCGCCGCCCGGATCGCTTCCGGCCAGCACCGCGTCGAACCGGTAGCGCCGCAGGGCGTTGGGCAGACCACCCGCCCGCGCCTCCGTCGGCTGGCTGATGACGAGCAGATCGATCCGCCGGTCCCAGTAAGGCAGCGCGTCCCCCAGCCCGGTCGTGAGGCCCCCCCCCCACCCCCCCCCCACCACCAACAAAATCCCGCCCCCCGGCCGCGACGCCCGCGCCCCCCCCCCCACCCCCCCCCCCAAAAAAGTTTCAGGCCCCCCCCCC
>CAZWUX010000067.1:0-8396 GCA_964637665.1 uncultured Anaerolineae bacterium | reverse complement strand
CGCATCGACCAGAATCTGCCGTCCGCCGGGCGTCTCGACGAGCGCCGCCGCGCCATCCCCCACGTCGAAGAAGGTGACGTGCAGCCGCCCGTCCGGCAGCGACCCCGCCCCCACGAACAGCAGCGCCGCCGCGATCAGCCCAGCTCCCGCCACCACCTTGACGCCCAGCGCCCGCCGCGCGCGGTTCACCAGCCTCTCGCGCGTCTCCGGCGGCATCTGCGCCAGCGCCGTCCCGCCGAACAGCAGCCCATAGGCCAGCCACACCGCCAGCGGTGACAGATGCACCTCAGCCGAGGCAAACGGCAGCTTCGCGAACATGCGCACCACCCCCACCGTCCACGTCAAGAACAGCCAGCTTCCCCACGCGATGACCTGCCCCACCGGCCACACGACGAGCGCCGCCAGCACGGCCAGCCCGCCGAGCACCATCAGCGGCGTCTGCGCGGGCACGATCAGCACGTTGACCGGCAGCGATACGACCGAGAATCGCTCGAAGCGGGCCGCCATCAGCGGCGCGGTCGCGATCTGCGCCGCGATGCTGACGAGCACTGCGTCCGACAGCAGCCCGACGACCCGCCGCGCCCGATCCTGCTCGACGATCCGCTCCAGCGCCCGTTCGAGTCCCTTTTGCAGCGGATCGACGTACAGGATCAGCCCCAGCGTCGCGAGAAAGCTGAGCTGGAACCCGACATCCCACAGCACGCGCGGATCGATGGCCGACATGAGCAGCGCGGCGAAGCTCAGCGAGACGACCCCCGTCGTCTGCCGCCCCGTCTCGGCGGCGACGAGCGCCAGCGTCGTCATGATCGCCGCCCGCACGACCGCCGCATCACCCCCCACGAAGGCGGTGTAGCCGATCACGCCGCCGATGGTCGCCGCCGCCACGCCGCGCGGATCGCGCGTCAGCCGCCCGGCGATGGCCCGGAACACCCCCGCGAGGATCACGAGGTTTGACCCGGATATCGCGATGACGTGCGTCGCGCCCACCGCGTCGAACGCCGCCTGCACGTCCGGGCTGATGCCGCTCTCGATGCCCAGCAGGATTCCGGCCAGCAGCGCGGCCTGCGGATCGGGCAGCAGCCGCACGATGACGCCATACGCCCGCTCCCGGAAGTCCGCCAGCGCCCGCCGGATCGGGCTTCCACGCCGCCCGCCCGTCATCTCGACGTTGGCGTAACGCACCATGCCATACACGCCCTGCCGCGCCAGATACTCCCGGTACGAGAACGTTTCGAACTCCGGCGGCGTTTCGAGCCGCCCCTGCACGCGCACCACGCCGCCGTAGCGGTACGTCTCACCACGCGGGGCCTGCACGAGCGCCCGCCCCCGGACGCGGTGCGCCGCGCCACCCTCCGGCGAGACGGTTTCCACCCGGATCCGCAGGTTGACGTGTGTGTCGCGCGTGTCGGGCCGGTCGTCGACGAAGCCCTCCAGCGTGACGTACTCTCCATCGGCGTAGTAGGCCACATGTCCCGCATCGACGCGCGGTCCCACCAGCCCGTAGCGCAGCGCGCCAAGCGAAAGCATCGCCGCGCAGGCCAGCAGAATCTGCCAGTCGGGCCGCCGCCGCCCCGCGATCAACCATCCGGTTCCCGCCACAATAAAAAGCGGCAGGGGCAGCCACCAGGGGCCGCCCACTGCCTGCTTTAAGGGTATCCCGATCAGCCACGCTCCGGCGAGATACACCAGCGTCATGTGATTTACACCCGCCCGGCTGTCGTGTCGCCATTCATCGGGTGCAGACGTTTCTCAGCCGCGCCCGTTGCCGCACTCGTTGCCGCCTTATCCGCCCAGTTCCTCGATGGCAGCCTGAAGCAGCGCATCGCCGGGGCCGAAGATCGTTTCCTCGGTGACGGGCACCCGCACGTCCGGCTGGACGCCGATCCCCTCGATGTGGATGTTCTCGTTCGCGTCCACCGCCCGGCTGATGGTGAACCGCACGGCCACGTCGTCCGGCATGGCGATGTCCTCCACGCCGCCGCCCAGACCGGCGGTCGGGTAGTGCCCGATGATCGTCGCCCGATCTTGAATCGTCATGTCGTAGGCGAAGAACTCACATGCGCTCGCACAGTCGGGGCTGATCAGCACGGCGATGTCCCCATGATAGCGCAGCTCCGGGGCGGGCGGGATGAACTCACTCTCATCCTCCGGGTCGAAGTAGAAGTCGCTCAGGCTCTCGTCGTACCGGCCTGAGTTGCCGAGCACCAGCCGCTCGTCGAAGAAGTAGGCCGCCATCTGGTCCGCGATGAACCCCCAGCCGCCGCCGTTGTTGCGCATGTCGATGATCAACCCCGGCACGTTCTGCTCGTTGAGGGTCTGCATCAGACGCTCCCACAGATCGACGGTCAGCACCTTGTTGTCGAAGAACGAGTAAATCTTGACGTATGCATACCCTTCCGGCAGCATTTGGTATTCGACCGGCAGGTTGAAGGGCTGAGCCTGCCCCTCCCCCAGCATGGCGAACAGGCTGTCCGTCTCCTGCACGGCCTCGACATCGGCGGTGGTGGGCGCAGCCTCGCCGGGGTTCTGGAACGTGATGCTCACGTCCTCCCCGGCGGGGAAGCGCAGCGCGAACGCCACCTGGTAGAGCCGCGCCGTGTGCTCGGTGCTGTGCGCGCCGAAGACGCTGGGGTTCGCCGCGTCGACGAGGCTCCCGACCAGCTCCCCGTTCACCTCGATGATCTCAGCGCCCACCTCAATACCCGCCTCGTCCGCCGGGCCGCCGGGTGTTACGTCTGTGACGAAGATTTGTCCGTTGTCCGTCTCGACGATCTGCATCGCCAGCCCGCTCCCGTAAGCTGCGTAGAAATCCTCCGCCACGATTGGCCCGTTGACGTGCCCATCCGGGATCTCCGCCAGAAAGGCGGAGAGCGCCCGCCGGTAGGCCAGCGCATCGTGCCTGCTGTCGGCTTCCTCGAAGCGCGGCAGGTATTCGTCGTACAGCGCATCCCAGTCGATGTGCTTGTACTCGGTGAAGGCGTATTCCTCGCGGAACAGGTCGACCATTGCCGTGAAAGCGTCGGCGTAGCTCAGTTCGGAGAAATCCTCCAGCGCGCTCGATTCCGACTCGATCAGGTCGATAGTCTGCTTGCGCGCCCGGTTGAAGGTGAAGGGCGACACGTCGAGATTGACGACCGTCCAGCCCTCCGGCAGCCGCACGAGCGGATCGTCGTCCGTGAAGAGCAGGCCGTCCGCGCCGAACTCCGACGGGAAGGCCTCTGCGTCATCCGGCGCGTAGACGACCAGCTTGCCGCCGATGACCTCCCGCTCGGTCTCGTACTCGTCGCTCGTCCGCGTCGAGGCGTAGTCCGTCGACCACCCGCCGCCGCCGAGGTCACGCTCCTGTAAGTACGGGTCGCCGAATACGTTGTCCCAGTACGCGATCGCGAAGATCATAACACCGGGGTCATCCTCACTGTCGTGGTCGACATCGTTCGTCGGGGCCTGTGGCACGATGGGCAGCGTGATATCGAATGTGAAGGGCGACTCCTTCCAGTCCGATGTGATGTGCCCGATAGTCTGCGCATCCACCGGGATGACATAGTCCCGCTGCCGGTGGACGAACCCCGTCTGGTCCTCCAGAATGACGAGCGGCTGTTCGGTTCCCTGTGTGAAGAAGGGGTAGGTGTAGGTCACCTGGCCGGTAATGAGCACCGGGCCGCCCTCGTCGTTCATGATGGCGGCCTCCGGGATGTCCTCGTCGTCCGCCGGGTTGGTGACACCCTGCGATTCCCCCGTCGGCTCCGGCGTCGAGGTCGCCTGGGGCGTCTCATCGGCCAGCACGCTCGGCAGGGTGCCGCACGCCAGCAGCGTGATCAAGCCGATCAAAGCCAGATAAGTGATTTTTTTCCGCATCGGATTTCCATTCAGTAGCGTGAACTTGGGCTGCCAAGTTTGGTAGTTAGCAGGAGGATACACTATACCCGCACGCGGAACAAGGAATCATTAACGTGAAAGGGGGGGTTCAGGGAGATGTCATGCTGCAAAAAGAAAGACGCGGGGCGAACCCGCGTCATGTCTTTCTCCTCGCGTGAGCGAGAGAGAGGTTTAGGGAGTCGGGTAGCGTTTTTTCGTTCGGGCCGGGAGCTGCGGTAAGCTCTGTGGGGATGCTAGCCCAACTCCCCGTCTCCCGGAGCAGGTTGCCCCACCCCGGTTGCAGAGAGCTACACAAATGCTGAGCACCTGTGTATATATCTATTATAGGCATGTGTAGAATGCCGTAAACTCGGCGTTAGACTAGTAGTTTTACCGGGTCATCTGGCCTGGTCACATGGCCTGGTCGATCCGGCTGTATGGGTGTTAAACATATCACCACCCGGCAAGTTCTACCCTGTGTGAAAAAACGGTATGATCACACTATATGCAGCAGGAACCCTGAGCGTGCCTTGTCACATTTCTGGAGGAACAGACGAAGACCATGCAGATCGCCGTGCTTGCCAATTTGAAGAAGAACGCCCCGACGTGGGAGGGTATGCCACCCGATCAGTGGGATGATCTGGACAGCCCCCACACAATTGACGACATTCTTGCGGCGCTCGAAAGCGGCGGCCACGAGGCGTATTTTCTGGAGGCGAACATCAGACCGCCTCACAACCTGATCGAGAAGCTGGAGCAGCGCCGCCCCGATCTGTGCTTCAACATCGCGGAGAGCCACTTCGGCGACGGGCGCGAGGCGCAGGTCCCCGCCGTGCTGGAGATGCTGCGCATCCCCTACACCGGCAGCAAGGTGCTGACCCTCACCCTCGCCCTCGACAAGCCGATGACGAAACGCATCCTTACCTATCACGGCCTGCCCACGCCTGAGTTTCAGGTGTTCGAGCACCCGGACGATCCCATCGACGACGATTTGCTCGGCGAGGATGGCGATCTGCGCTATACGATGTTCGTCAAGCCCAGCCGCGAGGGCACGAGCGTCGGCGTGACGGCGGAGAGCGTCGTCACGACGGTCGATGCGCTCCGCGAGCAGGTCGCCCGGCAGGTCGAGCGCTACAATCAGCCCATCCTGTGCGAGCACTATATCCGGGGCCGCGAGGTGACGGTCGGCATCGTCGGCAATCTACCCGCGCGCGCCGCGCGCCGCGTCAACGAGCGCACCGCGCCGAACACCCTGCCGGAGACGCTCACCCCCCTTCCCCCGTTGGAGGTCGACCTCGGCGCATATGACCCGGCGGAGGCGGGCGTCTACACCAACCGCATCAAGGTCGAGTTGAGCGAGACGTTTTATTACCTCTGCCCCGCTCCGCTGATGGGGGATATGGTCGATCAGTTGAACTTACTCGCCGCCGCAGTTTTCCGTGTCACCGGCTGCCGGGATGTGGCCCGCGTCGACTTCCGGCTCGACCAGGAAAACGGCAACTATCCCTACATTCTCGAAGTCAACCCCCTGCCCGGCCTCAATCCCGGCTACAGTGACCTCTGCATCGAGGCGCAGGCGGCGGGATGGAGCTACGAGCGCCTGATCAACACGATCGTCGACCTCGCCGCCCGGCGGCAGGGCTTGATCGCCGGTTGAAGGTGAGGGCCGCGCGCGGGTACACTTCATGCAGATTCCTCCCCTGCAGAAAGAAAGGACGGCATGGTAAAGAAGCTGCTGTATGGGATGCTCGCCTTCAGCGTAGCCGGGTTTGTCCTCGATCTCGTCGGCGCAAACCCGGTTCTCATCTTCATTTTCGCCGCCCTCGGCCTGATCCCTCTTGCCGATCTGATCGGGGAGGCGACGGAGGAGCTGGCCCTGTATGTCGGCCCGCGTCTGGGCGGCCTGCTCAACGCGACGCTGGGTAACGCCGCCGAATTGATCATCACGATCTTCGCCATCAATCAGGGGCTTCTCGATCTCGTGAAGGCGTCCATCACCGGGTCGATCCTGGGGAACCTGCTGCTCGTGCTTGGCCTGAGCACTCTTTTGGGTGGCATCAAAAACGGCGTCCAGACCTTTGACCGGCGGCAGGCTGCGCTCAACGCGACGATGCTCATTCTGGCGGTTGCCGGGCTTACCATCCCCTCGTTCTTCAGCCCGGCCATCGAACCGAACGTCGTCGCGGAGACGCTGTTCAACGAGGGCATCGCCGCCGTGCTGATCCTGATCTACGCGCTGAGCGTCGTCTACTCGCTGACGACGAGCCGCGGGCCGCACTCGCGGGAGTCCGCCATCCCCCACGAGACACGCTGGAGTGTGCCGCGCTCGCTCATCACACTTGCGCTGGCGACGGTCGGCACCGCCCTGCTCAGCGAGGTGCTCGTCGGCGTCGTTGAGCACGTCACCGCGACCCTCGGTCTGACCGAAATTTTCATCGGCATCATCATCATTCCGCTCATCGGCAACGTCGCGGAACACGTCGTCGCGGTCGAGGTCGCCTTGAAGAACGATATGGAACTCAGCCTCGCCGTCTCGCTTGGCTCCAGCCTTCAGGTCGCGCTGTTTGTCGCGCCGGTGCTCGTCTTCGTCAGCCTGCTGTTCAATAACACGCTGCTCCTGATCTTCACCACCTTCGAGCTTGGCGTGCTGTTTGCGGCTTCTCTCATCGCCGCGCTGATCGCGCTCGACGGCGAGTCGAACTGGCTGGAGGGCGCGCAGCTTCTCACACTCTACCTGATCATCGCCCTCGCCTTTTTCTTCCTGCCCGGCTAAGCGCAGCCATATGGCAGTGTCGGAATAAAAGCTGTGCTCATGATGCAAACACAGAGGCCGTGACCCACCACGGCCTCTGTTTGCGTTTAGTGAGATGATGCCCTGAATCACAATCGCCCGGAGGGGACCGGGCGATTGCATGGGAAAGGAGACTACTGGTTAGATGTTACTCGGTGACGACCGGGTAACCGGCGGCAGCCCAGCCGTCGAAACCACCGACCAGGTTGCGGACGTTCTCGTAGCCGAAGCCGCGCAGGATCGTCATCGCGAGGTTGCCGCGATAGCCCGCCTTGCAGTAGACGACGATGTCGGCGTCCATCGCGGGCCATTCGCTCTGCATCGCGACGAACTCTTCGAGCGGGATGCTCACCGCGCCCTCGATCTTGCCGTTCTCGGCGATCTCTTCGGGGCGGCGCACGTCGACCAGCACGAGGTCCGCGCCGTCGACCAGCTCGCCGTTCAGATCTTCCGGCTTAAGCTGGGCGTAGCCTTCCGGCATGTTGCTCAGCATCGAGTCGACGGCGGCGACGACCGCCGGGTCAGGCTCGGCAGCGTTGAGCACTTCAGCCGGGGCCGCGCCCTCGACGACGGGAAGACCGGCTTCCACCCAGCCGCCGAAGCTGCCGCCCATCATGGCCTTGACGTTTGTGAAGCCCAGCTCGGCAAGCGCCATCGTGCCGATGGTCGCCCGCGTGCCTGCCGCGCAGTACACGACGATGGGCGTATCCATGCTCGGCAGCTTGTCGACGTTCTGCGCCAGTTCGAGAAGCGGGATGTTTACCGCGCCCTCGATGTGGCCCTTTTCCTCAAGCTCTGCCGGGGTGCGCACGTCGAGCAGGAAGAAATCCGCGCCCTCGATGATCATCTCGTTGACGGCGGTGGGGTTGGTGGCGTTGTAGCCCTCCATGCTGCCGAGGAAGGCCGCGACGTTCGCGTCCAGCCCGGCGGACATCTCGCCGCCCTCACCCTCGACGACCGGGAAATCGGCGGCGGCCCAGCCGTCGAAACCACCGACCAGGTTGCGGACGTTCTCATAACCGAAGGTGCGCAGGATGGACATCGCGATGTTGCCGCGATAGCCCGCCTTGCAGTAGACGACGATATCGGCGTCCATCGCGGGCCACTCGCTCCGCATCGCGACGAACTCTTCAAGCGGGATATTCACCGCGCCCTCGATCTGGCCGTTCTCGGCGACCTCTTCGGGGCGGCGCACGTCGATCAGCACGAGGTCCGCGCCGTCGACCAATTCGCCGTTCAGCGCGTCCGGCTGAAGCTGGGCATAGCCTTCCGGCAGGCCCGTGAGGAACGTGCTGACGGCCTCGACGGCGGCGGGATCAGGCTCGATGGCGTTCAGGGCAGGTGCCTCTTCAGGCATACCCTCGGCGACGGGGTAGCCCGCTGCCACCCAGCCCGCGAAACTGTCACCCATCATCGCCTTGACATCCGTGTAGCCCAAACCGGCGAGCGCCATCATGCCGAACGTGGCACGGGTGCCTTTCGCGCAGTAGGTGATAACGGGTATGTCGTAGCTGGGCAGTTTGTCGACGTTATCGGCGATCTCGGCGAGGGGGATGTTGACCGCGCCCTCGATGTAGCCGTTTTCCTCAAGCTCCGCCGGGGTGCGCACGTCGAGCAGGAAGAAGTCCCCGCCCTCCGCCATCATCTCATTGACGGCGGTGGGGTTGGTGGCGTTGTAGCCCTCCATCCCGCTGAGGAAAGCCGCCAGGTTGGCCTCTACCGCCGCCTCGGCCCCCATTTCGGACTCTGC